>DASXRC010000230.1:0-71358 GCA_036506795.1 Micromonosporaceae bacterium | reverse complement strand
GCGGTGACGCGGCTGGGAAACAACTACCTGAGATCGGCGCGGGTGCGGCGGGAGACGTACGTGGGGGACTGGCTGCCCGAGCCGGTCGTCGTGCCCGCCGACGGGCCTTGGCCGGCCGAGCACGCCGAGCTGGCCGACTCGCTGTCGATGGCGTTTCTCGTGTTGCTGGAGGCCCTCTCGCCGGTGGAGCGGGCGGTGTTCATGCTGCGCGAGGTGTTCGGCTACGGCTACCCGGATGTGGCAAGGATCATCGGCAAGACCGAGGTGAATTGCCGGCAGATCTTCGCCCGCGCCCGGCAGCGCATCGCGGCCGGAGGGCAGGCGCGCGTCGGCGCGCCACCCCCGGCTCGGCGGGCGGAGGGTGAGGAACTCGCCCGCAGGTTCTTCGAGGCCGCCGCGGGCGGCGACATGGATGCGCTGCTCGGCATGCTCGCGCCCGACGTGGTGGTCCACGGGGACGGCGGCGGCAAGGCGCAGGCGATTGGCAAGCCGCTGGCCGGGCGGCAGCGCGTCATGCGGCTGCTCGTCGGCCAGCTCCGCCGGGTCCGATCCCTCGGCGTCTCCCTCCGGCTGGCCTGGGTCAATGGCCAGCCGGGCGCCGTCTTGTACGACTCCGAGGGGCGCGTGGTCAGCGTGGTCGCGCTCGACGTCGCCGACGGCGTGGTCCAGGCGATCCGCGCTGTGGTCAATCCCGACAAGCTCGGTCATATCGGAACGGTGTCTGATGTGGCGCGACTGCCGGAGAAAGAAGCTACACGTCGGCCGGAAGGCTGAAGGCTCATCACGGTCGGCCGCCGACTCAGCGCGGCACGTGGGCGACGGCCACGTAGCGGATGTGCCCGGGGGCGCGATGGCGACCGATGTACCGGCGGGGATGGCGTGGGTCGAAGAACAGGTTCAGCAGGTTCGCGAACACGCATGACCTCCCCACGATCGCGCGACCGGCTCCGCAGAGCCCGGCGTGTCACCGAGCCAAACGATGACGATCGACGCGAGTGACGGATTGTTGCCTGGGTCACGTGTCCGGCTGGCTTGTCGCTCGCTACCCGCGGGTAATACAGTCCTGGTTACTTACGGGTAACCACGCTGGAGCGGGGGCCGCGCACCGATGAGCCATTACAAGAGCAATCTCCGGGACCTCGAGTTCAACCTCTTCGAGGTGTTCGGCGCCGACCGGACGCTGGGCCAGGACCCGTACGCCGACCTCGACGTCGACACGGCGCGAAGCCTCCTCGCCGAGGTAGACCGGCTGGCCAGGGACGAGCTCGCCCCCAGCTTCGCGAGCGGCGACCGGCGCCCGCCGGTGTTCGATCCGGCCACGCACAGCGTGACCATGCCGCACGACTTCCGGCGCTCCTTCGCCGCGTTCATGGACTCCGAATTCTGGCGGCTCGACCTACCACCGGAACTCGGCGGCACGCGCGCTCCACGGGCGCTGTGGTGGTCGCTCGCCGACCTGGTTCTCGGCTCCAACGCGCCGATCTGGATGTACGCCTCCGGCCCGTCGTTCGCGCACACCCTGTTCCTCGAGGGCACGCCAGAGCAGAAGGAGTGGGCCAAGCTCTTCGTCGAGAAGCGCTGGGCCGCAACCATGGTGCTTACCGAGCCCGACGCCGGCTCGGACGTGGGGGCCGGCCGTACGCGGGCCGTCCGCCAGCCGGACGGGTCCTGGCACCTCGAGGGCGTCAAGCGGTTCATCACGTCCGGCGAGCACGACCTGAGCGACAACATCATCCACTATGTGCTGGCCCGACCGGTCGGCGTGGAGGGCGCCGGCGGCCCCGGCACCAAGGGCCTGTCCCTGTTCGTCGTGCCGAAGTTCCACTTCGATCCGCGGACCGGTGAGCTGGGCGAGCGCAATGGCGTCTTCGCCACCAACGTCGAGCACAAGATGGGCCTCAAGGTCTCCACGACCTGCGAGCTCACGTTCGGAGAGCACGGCGTGCCCGCCAAGGGCTGGCTGCTCGGCGACGTCCACGACGGCATCCGCCAGATGTTCCTGATCATTGAGTACGCCCGGATGATGGTCGGCACGAAGGCGATCGCCACGCTGTCCACGGGTTACCTCAACGCCGTGGAGTACGCCAAGAGCCGGGTCCAGGGCGCGGACCTGCTACGGATGGGCGACAAGACCGCGCCCCGGGTGGCGATCACTCACCACCCGGACGTACGCCGTTCGTTGATGCTGCAGAAGGCGTACGCCGAGGGGCTGCGCGCCCTGGTGTGCTACACCGCCACCTGGCAGGACACGATCCAGCTGGCCCTCGCCTCCGGCGACTCGGCCGCCGCCGAACAGGCGGAGCGGGTCAATGACCTGCTCCTCCCGTTGGTCAAGGGCTGCGGCTCGGAGCGGGCGTACGAGCTGCTCGGCCATGAGGCCATGCAGACCCTCGGCGGCTCCGGCTATCTGCAGGACTACCCCCTCGAGCAGTACGTGCGCGACTCGAAGATCGACACCCTGTACGAGGGGACGACCGCGATCCAGGGAGTCGACCTGTTCTTCCGGAAGATCGTGAAGGACGGCGGCCGGGCGTTGCTGACCGTGGCCGGCGAGATCCAGGCGTTCATCGAGTCCGAGGGCGGCAACGGGCAACTCAAGGAGGAGCGGCTCGCCCTGGGCTCGGCGTTGGCCGAGACCCAGAGCATGCTCGGCACGATGACCGGTTGGCTCGGCGAGGCACAGGGCGGCGGCGACCCGCGGGCGCTGTACAAGGTCGGGCTCAGCACCCGGCGGCTGCTGCTCGCCCTGGGCGATCTCCTGATCGGCTGGCTCCTGCAGCGCCAGGCCGACGTCGCGCTGCGCGCCCTGGCCGGCAAGGTCTCCGCCGCGGATCAAGCCTTCTACCAAGGCAAGGTGGCCGCGTCGCGGTTCTTCGCGCGGGAGGTCCTGCCGCGGCTCGGCACCGATCGGCGGGTGATCGAGGCGACGACCCTGGATCTGATGGATCTGCCTGAAGACGCGTTCTGACCGTCCTCTCCGCTCTGGCGTCGCCGTCCCAACCGGGGCGGTAGCCTGATAAGGCGCCAAAAGGGGGCAGACATGGGCATTGGCGGAGGGATCTTCCTCATAGCCTTAGGGGCAATCCTGACCTATGGCCTTACCGTCGAGCCGACGTGGGTGGATCTCGATGTTGTCGGCTGGGTGCTGATGCTCGCCGGTGCGACGCTTGTGCTGCTGACGATCTGGTTCTGGACCGAGCGGCGCCGCCGTGGCGTCCGGTCCATGTTGGAGGAGACCCAACAGATCCACCGGAGAGGGCCCGTCCTACCCGACCCACCGGACGTCGAGCTGCGCAACCCGCCCGTACCGCCCGAGCCGATGAACCTTCAACCGCCGAAGGCTGCGCCACCGCCAAAGGCGGCGCCGCCGCCGTAAACCGTCCGCTCAGCCTCGCGCGGTGTGCACGTGGGCCAGAGGCGCCGGCTCGGCGCCGCAGGCCGCCCACGCGTCCGGGACGTCGTGTACCGCGATGCCACTGGTGCGCAGTCCATCGGAGTCCCGGGCGGATTCGGGATCCAACGTCGCCGACAGCTGCGAGATGGGCGGGTTGTGGCCGATCACGAGCACCGTGCGGAATTCGTCTTCAACGCCTCGTACCAGGGCGAGCAGGTCCTCGGCCGACCCGTCGTACGCCTCCTGCTCGTAGCGCACAACCGGCGCCGCCTGTGCGGCCTCACCCAGCGCGACCGCCACCGCATGCCAGGTCTGCCGTGTTCGCCTAGCCGGTGAGCAGATGACGAGGTCGGGAACGTGGCGATGGCGAGCGAGCCAGGCCCCGGCGGCCGCGGCGTCGGCGTGGCCGCGCTGGGTCAGTGAGCGGTCGATGTCCGCGGTGTCGCCGTGCTCGGCCTTCGAGTGTCGCAACAGCACCAGGGCGCGTTCCGTCATGGCCTCCAGCTTGCCCCATCCCGCGCCCCTTTGCGGCCCATGTCGCGCCCGGTGCGGAGCCGAAACCGTTGGCGGCCGGGGCCGGGCGCTGCTTGCATGAGGGTCGTGCCCGATCACGCGGATCGTGTTGCCGCCGCGTATGCCGCCGCCGCCGATCTTTCCGACGTCGGTGGCGTGTCCGCCGTGGTCGCTGGCGTGCCCTGCCTAAGCCTGGGCCTGCCGTACCGGTGGGCGACGCAGGCTCGCCCCCTCGCCCGCCGCTCACTCCCGGGGCCGTCCGTCGTGGCCGAGCTCGTCGGTTGGCTCACCGCCCGTGCTCCACAGTGGACAATAGTGGTACGCAGAGAGCACGCGACCGCGCTGGACGGGTTCACCACGGCGGAGGTGCTACCGGCGTTCCGGCTCGCGGTCCAGCCGCCGCAGGTGCGCCCGCCCGACGGACTGGCGATCGGGCCGGCCCGGGACGCGGCGGAGTTTCTCGCCGTCTACGGCGCCGACCTGGCGCCCCTGGTGACCGAACGGCACCTCGCCGCCGCCGGTCACCACCACCTAGTCGCCCGTCTGGGCGGCTCACCGGTGGGCTGCGCCCGGGTGCGGATCCAGCACCGTGCCGGCTACGTCAGCGGCGTGACCGTGCTCCCGGCGTACCGCCGGATCGGCATCGGCACCGCGCTGTCGGCGGCGGCGAGCCGGCTCGCGGGGGTCCGGACAGACCTGGTGTGGCTGCATGCCAACGCCTCGAGCCGGTCGATCTACCAGCGGCTCGGCTACGTGCACGTCGACGACCACGTGCAGTTGGTGCCGATGGCTCAGGCGAACAGCGCGAAGTAGACGGCGACGTGGTGGCAGATCGCGGCCACAATGGTGCACGCGTGGAAGAACTCGTGGTGGCCGAAGACGGTCGGCCACGGGTTCGGCCGACGCAGCGCATAGAACATCGCGCCGACGCTGTACGCGGCGCCGCCGACGAGCAGCAGGACCATCGGGGCCACGCCACCGTGGCCGAAGAGATCGGGCAGCACGGCGAGCGCCACCCAGCCCAGCCCGAGGTAGAGCGGGGCGGAGGCCCACCGGGGTGCGTGCGGTCGGATCAGCTTGAGGCCGACGCCCCCCAGCGCGCCCGTCCACACGACGGCCAGCAACACCGCGGCGGTCTGCGGCGGCAGCAGCAGCACGCAGAACGGCGTATACGTACCGGCGATGAAGACGAAGATCATCGAGTGGTCGAGCCGCCGCTTGATCTGGTACCCGCGGGCGCTCCACACGCGCCGGTGGTACAGGGCACTCGTGCCGAACAGGAGGCACACCGTGACGCTGTAGATCGCACAGCCGATGACCGGTGCGACGCCGGGCCGGCCGGCGGCGAGCGACACGAGCACGATGCCGCAGGCCAGGGCGACGAAGAAGGCGTATGCGTGCAGCAAGCCGCGCATCCGCGGCTTGCCGAGGTCCACGGGGCGCGGCCGGCGTCGGGCGGTCGTCGTCACGCGGTTAGGTTACGGCACCGTAGGTTACTTCCGGGTAGTGAAACCGCTCACGATTCGCGGCGGTGGCAGGATGACGTCGTGGACCAGGTCCGGATCCGCCCCGCCGGCGAGTCCGCGCTCCTCGTCGAGTGCGTTGACGGCGAGCAGGCGACCGCGTGGCGGGCCGAGCTGTGGCGGCGGCGCACCGCGGGTCAGTTGACCGCGACCGAGATCGTGGCCGGTGCACGCACGGTCCTGCTGGACGGTCTGGCCGACCCATCGACCACGGCCAGACTCATCGCCGGTTGGGAGCCGCCGCCGGCCGTCGACCTCGCGGCGGCTGATGTTCTGGAGATACCCGTCCGGTACGACGGGGCCGACCTCGCTGACGTCGCCGAGCGCTGGGGCGTACCGGTCCGGGCCGCGATCGACCGGCTGGCGAACGCGGAGCTGCGCGTTGCGTTCTGCGGGTTCGCGCCGGGGTTCGGGTACCTGACCGGACTTCCGCCACAATGGGCGGTTCCTCGGCTACCGAGTCCTCGGCCTCGGGTGCCGGTCGGTTCGGTCGGCCTGGCGGCCGGTTACGCCGGCATCTACCCGACCGCGTCGCCGGGAGGCTGGCGCTTGGTCGGGCGGACCGACGCCGTCCTCTTCGATGTGCGGCGTGACCCCCCGGCGCTGCTCACACCGGGGACCGCGGTTCACCTGGCGGCCACGTGATCGAGGTCGTGCGGGCCGGGCCGCTGACCACGGTGCAGGATCTCGGCCGGCCGGGGTGGGCACACCTGGGCGTCCCGCGCTCGGGCGCCGCTGATCCGGCCGCGTTCAGGTTGGCCAATCGACTGGTGGGCAACCCGGACGACGCGGCCGGTCTGGAGACCACGTTGCTCGGCTGCGCGATCAGGCCGTACGTCGACACCGCGGTCGCTGTCACCGGGGCGGTCGGGCCGCTGCGGGTGGCCGGCCGTGCGGTGGACCCGGCCGCCGCGGTCACGGTCGGGGCGGCCGACGTGATCGACGTGGGCCCCGCCCGGCGAGGAGTGCGCTCGTACCTCGCGTTCGCGGGCGGGATCGCGACCGAGCCGGTGCTCGGCAGCCGGTCCACCGACACGCTGTCCGGCCTCGGCCCGGCACCGCTGCACGACGGGGACCTGCTGCCGCTGGGCCCGGCGGGAAACACGCCGTCCACAGTGGAGGAAGTCGCGCCCGCGCCGCCGGGCGGGGTGCTACGCCTGCGGGTACGCCTCGGGCCGCGGGACGACCTGTTCACTCGCGAGGCCATCGAGCGACTGCTCACGGAGGCGTACACCGTCACACCGGTCAGCAACCGGGTCGGCGCGAGACTCGCCGGACCGGCCCTGACGCGCGCGGACGACGCGGAGCTGCCGCCCGAGGGCATCGTTCTCGGCGCCGTCCAGGTGCCGCCGAACGGGCAGCCAGTGGTCTTCCTCGCCGACCATCCGACGACGGGCGGGTACCCGGTCATCGCGGTGGTCGACCCGGCCGGGGTCGCCGCCCTCGGTCAGGCCCGCCCGGGCGCTACGGTGACGTTCCATGGACCTCAACGCTGACGTTGGCGAGGGGTTCGGCGTCTGGACGCTCGGCGACGACGCCGAACTGCTCGAGGTAATCACGTCGGCGAACGTGGCCTGCGGGTTCCACGCCGGCGACCCGTCGACGATGCGGCGGGTCTGCAAGCTCGCGGCCGATCGCGGGGTCACCGTCGGCGCGCAGGTGGGGTACCGCGACCTCGCCGGATTCGGCCGTCGGCGGATCGAGTACGCCGTCGGGGAGCTGCGCGACGACGTGCTCTACCAGCTCGCGGCGCTGGACGGGTTCTGCCGTGCTGCGGGGATCCACGTCCAGTACGTCAAGCCGCACGGCGCGCTGTACAACACCGCGTCCGCCGACGAGGCGCAGGCGTCCGCGGTCGTCGCCGCCGTGGTCGACTACGACCCGGGCCTGCCGCTGCTGTGTCTGCCCGACTCGATGCTCGCCCGACACGGGGTCGGCGCGGGCCTGCGCGTGGTCGCCGAAGGATTCGCTGACCGAGGGTACCTGCCGTCCGGCGCGTTGGTGCCACGGTCGCAGCCCGGTGCGGTGCTGACCGACGCCGCGGCGGTTGCCGCCCGGGCGGTCCGGATGGCCACGGCGGGCGAAGTCGTGGCCGTCGACGGTGCGGTCGTGCCGTGTCCCGTGGAGTCCATCTGCGTGCACGGCGACACCCCGGGCGCGGTGGCGCTCTCGCTCGCGGTGCGGGCCGCCCTCGAGTCCGCCGGCGAGCGCGTCACGTCGTTCGTCTGAACCACCGTCGATGTGACCATGATCGACGGAGGAGGTCTAGGTGTCGAGGCCGCGGAGGATCAGCGGGAGCCGGATCGTCCCACCCGGGCCGAGCCGGACCGGCACGCCCCAGTCCTGACGCGTCAGGTGGCAGGCCGGGTGCTCCGAGTCGGCATCGCAGGTGGCCGCCTGCGCCACGACCTGGAGTACGCCGCCGGAGAGCTCGCCGTTGAGGACGAGGCGGCGCGACAGGTCGGTCGTCACGCCGGCGCCGTCGAGCAGCAGCTCGGGCGGCGACGCGGAGACCTCGAGCCGGGTCGATGGACCGAAGGAGTTATCGAGCTTCTGCCCGGGCGCGGGCGTGAAAATGACGTCCAGCGTGACCGCGCCCGGGGCCAACTCCGTCGGCGGCCGCTCGGTCCGCTGCCGGCGGCCGGCGGCCGTCGATGCGTCCGCGCCGGTCAGCGCGCCCGGCGGCAGCCGGATCAGCCGGTGGGCGGCCGACTCCACGACCAGCACCCCGCCGTCCGGCGTGACCACGAGGTCGCTCGGTTCAGCGAGACCGGACTCCACGGTGGAAATCTGGTCGATCGCCGGGTCGAAGCGGCGTACGGCTCCGTTGTAGGTGTCCGCGACGAGGACCGAACCGTCGGGCAGGGCGCAGACGCCGAGCGGGTGCTGCAGCAGCGCCTCGGCCGCCGGGCCGTCGACGTGGCCGAAGTCGAAGAGGCCCTGACCGACCGCGGTGTGCATCTCGCCGTTCTCGACGAAGCGCAGGGCAGACGTCTCGCTGTCGGCGATCCACAGCCGCGACCCGTCGGTCGACACGGACAGCCCGGACGGCTGCGCCATCCACACCTGGTCGAGCGGACCGTCGCGCAGCGCCTCCACGGTGGTGCCAGCGAAGACTCCCGCCGTCCGTTTCACCGGGTCGAACCACCACAACTGATGGATGCCGGCCATCGCGATCACGACCCGGTCCTCGTACCACGCGAGGTCCCACGGCGACGACAGGTCCACGGCCAGCGCGTCGTGTGGCCGGTCGTCCAGTGTGGACCGCCATTGCCGGCCGGTGCCGGCCACAGTGCGCACCTCGCCGGTCGCTAGCGCGACGCCGCGGAGTAGGTGGTTGACGGTGTCCGCAACGACCAGGTCGTACCCGGCGACCTCGGCCGCGTGCGGAGGCAACACGCAGAGGCCCTGCGGCTCGGCGAAACGGGCCGCGTCCGGGCCGCCATCCTCCCGCCCGCGGGAGCCCGACCCGATCCGACGCAGCTCGGTCTCCGCGTCGGCAGCCAGCTCGACGATCGAGTGCTTCGCCGAATCCGAGACCAGCAGGGTCCCGGCCGGCGAGACGACCGCCTTGCCGGGGAACCGCAGCGCGGTCTGCGTTGGCGCGGACGGCACGTACGGACCGTGGCCGCGGTGCAGCGTGCCCTTCGCGTCGTGCGTGGCGATGAGCTCGTCGATGAGGCGGGTCAGGCCGTCGGCGTGGCCCTCGCCGGCCATCGAGGCGACGACGTACCCCTCGGGGTCCACCACCGACAGCGTCGGCCAGGCCTTCGCCGCGTACTGCCGCCAGGTGATCAGCTCGGGATCGTCGAGGACGGGGTGCGCGACGCCGTACCGCTCGACGGCCGCGGCCAGCGCGACGGGATCGCGCTCGTGCTCGAACTTCGGCGAATGCACGCCGATGACGACCAGAACGTCGTCGTACTTCTTCTCCAGTAGGCGCAGCTCGTCGAGGACGTGCAGGCAGTTGACGCAGCAGAACGTCCAAAAATCCAACAGGACGATCTTGCCGCGCAGGTCGGCGAGGGCGAGCTCCTTGCCGCCGGTGTTCAGCCAGCCTCGCCCGCGCAGCTCGGGCGCACGCACTCGCGGATCCATCCGCCTATGGTGCCCGATCGATCAGACGTTGGCCGGCTCCGGCACGGCGACCGTGTCGACCGCCACGGCCCGACCGTCCTGAACGGGCGTGAGCAACCCGCGCAGCGAGAGCGCGATCAGCGACGCGACGAGGCTCCCGCCGACCACGAGAACGACCCAGACGGCGCCGAGGCCGCTGCCGATCAGCGGCCCGGCGCTGACCGGACCGATCACCCCGCTCACGCCCCACATGATCGAACCCATGGCGTTGTACCGCCCGCGCAACTCGTCGGTCGCGAGCGCGTTCGTCAGCGCGGGCATCACCGGTGAGAGCAGCGTCTCGCCGAGGGCGAAGACCGACGCGCACGCGACGACACCGAGCGCGGCGACCAGCGTCTGCCGGCTGTCGACCGCGCCGGCGCCCCCGAGCACCAGCCACGCGAGGGCGAAGAGCACACCGACTCCGGCGAGTGCCCTGGCCCGGCTGCGTCCCTGGAGGACCCGGATCACGAACAGCTGCGCGATCACGATGGTCAGCGTGTTGGCGGCGAGGGCCCAACCGACAATCCGCGGGCTGACCTCGGCCACGGTCGTCGCGAACGCGGTGAAGCCGACCTCGATCTGGGCGTACCCGCAGGTCGTCAGCACGAGGCCGAAGATGACGAGGCGGCGGAACGGCCGGTCGCGCAGCACCTCGGCATAGCCTCTCCGGGGCTCGGCCTCCGCGCTCGGTGCCCGGCCGGCGAGGCGGCGGCCCACCGCCGGCAGAGACAGCAGGATCGCCATCGGGATCAGGTAGCCGATCGAATCGAGGACGTATAGCAGTTGGAACGTCCACGGCCGGGACACGTCGACGATCGCTCCTGCGGTCAGGCCGCCGACGCCGATGCCGAGGTTGAGCAGGGTGAACTGGAGCCCAAAGACGCGCTGGCGCTCCTCCTCCGCGGTCAAGGACGCGAGGATCGTGCTCTGCCCGGACCATAGCGCCGATGAGCCGACGGCCATCGCGGTGGCCGACGCGAACGCGGCCGGAGCGGTGTGGACGATAGCGAGGGACAGCACACCGGCCGCCTCGATGAGGAAGCAGGGCAGCACGACCCGGCGGGCACCGAACCGATCGGTGAGGCTGCCGGCCACGGGCGCGAGGGCGAGACTGACGACGCCCATCCAGCCGACGACGAAGCCGACGGTCGCCGCGCCGACGCCACGGACCTCGTGCAGATAGATGAACAGGAACGGCAGCGTCAGGCCACGACCGACCGCCGACAGGAGGGTGCCGACCAGGATGCGTCGAGCCTCCGGGCGGGTCGGGATCGCGGCGCGCAACATGCTGCGAGTGTCGTATCGGGGTACGACAGGTGCGACCGATTTAGTCCTCGCGTGTGGTCACGGCCACAGCTGCCGTCGGCTCAGCCGTCGTCCGCTCAGCCGTTGCTGGCTGGCCGCAGGCAGAGGACCTGCTCCTTGCCGCTCTTGCCGGCAAGGACCGCGTACGGCTGGTTCCGGTCCGGGCAGTCCTGTGGGCCGTCCACCTTGGACACGATCTCGTACGCTCGGGCGTCCTGACAGGTCGTCTCGACCGCCGCCGAACCGGACTGCCGCACGCACTGGCCGACGTTGAAGTTCGGCCGGGTGACCAGCCAGACGACCCCGAGCGGCAGGACGAGCAGCAGCACGGCCGCCGCGATGACGGCGATCAGCACGCGACCACTGCGTACCTGCGGAATCGGCCCCTGATCCTGCTGCGCGGCCAATCGGAACGCCTCGAAGTCCGGCCGCTCCGCCTGAGCCGGGCGGGCGAGTGCGGGTGCGCCGGGTGGACCGTAACCGGCCGGCTGGCGGGCCTCGGCGGACGTCTGCCCGGGCTCGGTGTGGCCGACCTGCGGCGCCACGGGTGGGTAGCCGCCCGATGTGGGGGCGTTAGGGTTCGGCCGGGTCGTGGGTGGGGCGGGCGCGGCGGCGCTCGTCGGGATCAGGCCCAGCAGATCACCGTACGCGGGTAGGCCGGGCGGGCGGGACGGTCCGGTCGGGTGCGCCGGGTCCGGGAGGAGCCCGGTCGGCGGCGCGCCCGCGGCCGGTGGGACCGCCGAGCCCGGAGGGACGGCGGTGCCCGGCTGCCGGGTCGGGCCCTGAGGAGCCACGATCCCCCGCACGGCCGCGACGCCGGAGACGGCCGTCGGGTTGGCCGAGCCCCTGGTCATCGCGCCGGCCGGTCCTGCGTGGGCCTGCCCGCCGGCGATCGGCGGAAAGATCGGCGGGATGTCGCGGGGCGCGGGAACCGTGGGGTAGGGCCCGCCCGGTGGGGTGATGGGAGTTCCGTACACGCGCGGACGCGGAGCGGGGATGCCGTCCGGGGCGGCTGGAGTGTCCTCGCCCCCGGGACGGAGGCGGCTGGCCGCCGGGACGGACGCGGTCGCCGAGAAGGTGGGCCGGGGGTCGTCGGACGCTCGCGGCGCTGGGACCGCGGGCGTCGACGGCGGTCGGGTCGGTGCCGCGGGTGAGCCGGCGGCCGCGGGCGGGTACGCGTCTGGGGGCGGCGGAGCGCCGTAGGCGCCGTTCTGTGGTGCGGCCGACGACACCGAGGCGCCGGTCTGCGGCGCGGCCGACGGCACGGAGGCGCTGGCCCGGATGACCGGCGCCGAGGCGCTCGCCCGCCCGGTACCCGCCTTGGGTGGGTCAGCGGCGGCCTCGGCCGGCTCGTGTCCGGCGTGGGGGCCGTCGGACGTCATCTAGCCTCCTTGATCGCATGCGGCCATCCGTCCAGGGCTAGCGCATGCCGCCCGAGGGGTGTTGGCCGTGACCAACCGTACCGGTCGCCGCGACGGCGAGGAATCCCGGACCTGCGGGGTGGACGACCGACTAGACGACCGATGACCCGCCGGGGCTGAGCCCGGACGGGTCATCCGTCATTGTGAGGAGAAAGTTGGAAGGTCAGCCGAGCTGACGCGAGGCGATCGCCTGGATCTCCTTGCGCACAGCCTCGGACTTGGTCTCGTTCAGCGCACGCTCGATCGCTCGGGCGCGACGGGCGGCGTCGCGGCGGCTACGCAGGCGGTTCATCATGCTCATTTGCGGTTCCCCCAGAGATATTCGGTTGTCGGCTGGCTGCCGTGCACATCCATTACACCTCGCGGTGCGTCGATCAGCCACCGATTGTTCGGTGATCCCTGACACTCGCTGAACAATCGTAAGAAGACAAGCTGTACAACCGAAGATCCGCCGGTGAAGAGCGAATGCCCCGGGCGGCGCCGCCAGGCGCGACCCCGGGGCTTCGGATAGGCCATCAAGCCCAGCCGAGCAGCGCCGCCTCGGGATCGGTGAGGAACGATCCGACGTCGCGGAGGAACTTCGAACCAAGTTCGCCGTCGATGATCCGGTGGTCGAACGAGAGCCCCAGCGTGGTCACCTGGCGCGGGCGGATCTTTCCCTTGTGTACCCACGGCATTTCCCGGATCGCGCCGAACGCCAGGATGGCCGCCTCGCCGGGCGGCAGGATAGGCGTGCCGGTGTCTACCCCGAAGACACCCACATTGGTGATCGTGAAGGTGCCGCCGGACATGTCCGCCGGTGGTGTCTTGCCGGACTTAGCCGTCTGGACGAGCGCGGTCATCGCGTCCGCGAGCTCCCGTAGCGACAGCCGCCCGGCGTCCTTGATGTTCGGCACGATGAGTCCGCGGGCGGTGGCCGCTGCGACGCCGAGGTTCACGTACTCCTTGACGATGATCTCGGGGGGCTCGGCCGACCAGGTCGAGTTGACCAGCGGGTGGCGTCGCAGCCCCACCAGCACCGCCTTCGCCACCAGCAGCAACGGCGAGACCCGGACGTCGCGCCAGTCCGGCAGCGCCTTGATGCGGTCGAGCGCCTTGATCGACCGAGTGACGTCGACGGTGAGGAACTCGGTCACGTGCGGCGCGGTGAACGCCGACGCGACCATGTTCTCCGCCGTCAGCTTGCGTACGCCCTTGACCGCGATCCGGTGCTCGCGGTCCGGTCCGAACGTCGGCGCAGCGACCACCTCGGCCGCCGTGGGCTCGGTCGGCTGGGCACCGGAGGCGGCAAACTGCACGTCCTCGCGTGTGATCGAGCCTTGCGGACCGCTCCCGGTCAGGGTGTGCAGGTCCACGCCCAGGTCGCGCGCCAGCTTGCGGACCGGTGGCTTCGCGAGCGCTGGCCCCTCGCCCGCGCCGACGTCCCGGCGATCTTGCACCTGTGGTGGCCGGGTTGTTGTGGTTTGGACTGGCTTGGGAGGCACCACAACTGCAAGATCGGCGGGAGGGGCGGAGTCGGTCTTGCGTGGCCGGCGCTTGGCCGCGGTGGTCCGCGGGCCGTAACCGACCAGCACGGCCGTCCGCCCGCCCGGGGCCGGCCCACCGATCAGACCGGGCTCGACGGCACCTTCGGCCGGCGCCACCTCGACCGCCGCGAGCGAGGCGGCCGACGGCTCCGGGCCCTCGCCCGAGGGCTCTTTCTCCCTAGCAAGCGAGTTCTCACTAGCAGGCGAGGCTGGACCGGCGTCCGGGTCGGTGTCAATCGCGATGATCGGGGTGCCGACCTCGACGGTCGTGCCCTCCGCGTGGTGGATCTCGACGACCTTGCCCGCCCATTTTGCCGGGATCTCGACGGCGGCCTTCGCGGTCTCGATCTCGACGATCGGCTGGTTCAGCTCGATCGTGTCGCCGACCCCGACCAGCCATTTGAGGATCTCGCCTTCGGTGAGACCCTCGCCGAGGTCGGGCAGATTGAACTCCTTGATCCGCGACATGCCTACCACCCGAACGTCCGGTCGACGGCGTCGAGCACCCGATCCAGGTCGGGCAGGAACTCCTCCTCGAGACGGGCGGCAGGGTACGGCGTGTCGAAGCCAGTCACCCGCAGCACGGGCGCCTCGAGCGAGTAGAAACACTCCTCGGTGATGCGGGCCGCCATCTCCGCACCCATGCCGAGGTTGCCCGGCGCCTCGTGTACTACCACGCACCGGCCGGTGCGCCGGACCGACTCGAAGGCCGGGCCGAGATCCAGCGGGGACAGGGTGCGGAGGTCGATGACCTCCAGCGAGCGCCCGTCGTCCTCGGCCGCCGTGGCGGCGTCCAGCGCCGTGCGCATCATCGGGCCGTAGGCGAGGATCGTCGCGTCGGCGCCGGCCCGCGCGACGCGCGAGGCGTGCAAGGGGTACGCCGAGTCGAGCGGAGCGTCGACCTCGACCTCACCCTTCTCCCAGTAGCGGCGCTTGGGCTCCATGAACACGATCGGGTCGTCGGACGCGATCGCCTGCTGGATCATCGTGTACGCGTCGGAAGCGTTCGCGCAGGACACGACCTTCAGGCCGGCGGTGTGCGCGAAGTACGCCTCCGGCGACTCGGAGTGGTGCTCGACCGCGCCGATGCCGCCACCGAACGGGATGCGGATGACGATCGGCAGCCGGACGTTGCCCCGCGAGCGGTAGTGCATCTTCGCGACCTGGCTGACGATCTGGTTGTACGCCGGATAGACGAAGCCGTCGAACTGGATCTCGCAGACGGGGCGGTAGCCACGGATGGCCAGGCCAACAGCGGTGCCGATGATGCCGGACTCCGCGAGTGGGGTGTCGATGACCCGATCCTCGCCGAAGTCCTTCTGCAGGCCGTCGGTGATCCGGAAGACGCCGCCGAGCTTGCCGACGTCCTCACCCATGATCACGACCTTGGGGTCGTTCTCGAGCGCGCGGCGCAGGCCCGTGTTGAGGGCCTTGCCCAAGGTAAGGGTCTCGGTGGCCATCAGTGGGCACTCCTGTCGAAGGACTCCAGGTAGGCGGCGTACCGCTCGCGCTGCGCGTCGAGGTGTGCGGAGCCGCCGGCGTACACGTGGTCAAAAAGCGTGAGCGGCTCCGGGTCGGGCATGGACAGCACCCGCTCCCGCAGGTGCACCGCCTCCCGCTTGGCCTGCTCGTCTACGTCGGCGAGGAACGCCTCGTCGGCGATCTGCTGCTTCTCAAGGAATGCCTTCATTCGCTTGATCGGATCCCGCGCTTGCCACGTCTCGAGCTCGCCCGCGATCCGGTAGCGGGTCGGGTCGTCAGAGGTCGTATGGGCGCCCATACGGTAGGTGTACGCCTCGATGAGGGTCGGACCCTGGCCGTGCCGCGCGTGGTCCAGCGCCGCTCGGGTCACGGCGTACGAGGCCAGCACGTCGTTGCCGTCCACCCGCACGCCGGGGAAGCCGAAGCCGCTGGCCCGCTGGTAGAGCGGGATGCGCGTCTGCCGTTCGAGCGGCTCGGAGATGGCGTACTGGTTGTTCTGGCAGAAGAACACGATCGGCGCGTGGAACACCGACGCCCAGATGAAGGCCTCGTTAACGTCGCCCTGCGCGGTCGCCCCATCACCGAAGTACGCGATGACCGCCTCGCCGTCGTCGCTGCCGACCTTGCCGTCCTTGGTGATGCCCATCGCATATCCGGTCGCGTGCAGGGTCTGCGCACCGATCACGATCGTGTACATGTTGAACTTGAACTCGTTCGGGTCCCAGCCGCCCTGGTCGACGCCGCGGAACAGACCGAGCGGCATGATCGGGTCGATGCCGCGGCAGTAGAGGACGCCGTGCTCGCGGTAGGTAGGGAACGCCATGTCGTGCTCCCGCAGCGCCCGGCCGGAGCCGACCTGCGCGGCCTCCTGGCCCAGCAGGCTTGCCCAGATGCCCAGCTCGCCCTGGCGCTGCAGTGCCGTCGCTTCGGCGTCGAGGCGGCGCACGATGACGAGGTCGCGGTACAGCCCGCGGTACTCCTCGTCGGTGAAGTCCACCGTGTACTCGGTCCCGTCCGGGCCCTGCACACTGTCGATCCGCTCGCCCTCGGGGGTGAGCAGCTGCACGAACTCGGGTTCGGACGTGTCCGCCGACTTGGCGGCCCGTCCGTTGCGGGCCCGCGTCGTCGCCGGCCGTGCGGCCGCCGAGGCCGTGTCCGGCCGCCGGGCCCGGACTTCGTCGCCCTTCGCCATCCGTATCTCCCTGGTCATGTGTGCGGCGACGGGGGTGTCCCGGCCGCGCAGCCGTACTGCCTGCCGCGCCTCGGCCCGGTAGGGACTGCCGCGCGGCGGGAGCGCCGGCCCCATGGTCGCGCCTTGCTCGCGTCCGGTCGGGTGGGAACGCCGACCTGCGGGGTACGCGGAGGCCGCGGCCACGGTGCCGCCGCATCCATATTCGCAGAACCGGTGAGCGCGCCCACACCTCGGGCGTGACGTGGGACGTGATACGGCGGTTTGTCCCGATGCCCACAAACTTGGCACGGTGACACGCTGTCGTTGACTGGCAAACGCTCCGTAACTACGCCACCGTGTGGGGGCGGACGCGAGGTATCGGTTCGATAGGGTCCAGCTCGGACCTTTCGGGCGATAATCGCGCTCCCGGCCAGCGACGCGAGGAGTCACGCGTGCCGGATCACGGGGAGGGGCCAGGGGTGCTGGACCCGACGCGGGCGGACCCGCGCGTCCGCCGCGTGTTGGCCCGGCACCGCGCCGCCGGCGGCACGCACGCCGCCGAGCGCCGCGTCGCGGGCATCCACCGGGCCGACGGCCTCGCCGGCACCCCGTGGCGCTACGCCGCGATCGTCGCGTTGCTCGTCGCGATGGCGTCGCTGCCGGTGCTGGCCGCGATCACCGCCGGTTCGGCCACCCTCGCCGACGACGGCGCCGATCAGACGACGCCGTTCATCGCCGAGCAGGCCAAGGTGCCGACGGTCGTCGTCCCGTGGATCGAGGTGCCGGTCGGTCCGGATCTCGGCGCCGAACCCACGCCGGTGCCGGTCGCGACCGCCAGCTCGGCCGAGACGACGCGATGGCTATCGCAACACCGGGTTGGGCCGGCGCCCTCCCGCCCCGCCATGGCGCGTCCCAGCACCACGGCCCCTCTTCCCCGGGTGCCGGAGGTCGCGCCTGTGCCGACGACGCCCGAGGCAACGCCCGCGCCACCGGTGCCCGGGTCGACGCCCTCGCCGAAGGATCCCGGCTCAACGCCCCCGCCTCGAAAGCCGGGCTGGAACCCACCGCACCGGCCCGGCAAGCGGCCCGTTGCGTTGCACCGGGACCCGTCGGGGCGGCGACCCGTCGGCTGCGAACGCGGCCGGGCGCACTGTGCGCCGGTCCCGCCCACACCGGTGATGCCTTCGCCGGCCGCGGCCTCGCCGGCCGCGCGGTGCGGCCGCACCCGACGCCGTCCAAGGCGCGGCGGCCACGCCTGAGCCTCAGTCGACGGGCCGGCCGCCGTTGCGGTTGGCCGACAGCCAGGCGTTGAGTGCCGCCGGGTCATTGGGGTCGACGCCCTCGGCGATGAGCTGCGCGACCGCGGCGGTGGCAGGGCTACGCCGCTCGCCCGTCGCGTACAGGCGGGCGAACTCGTCGGCCAGTTCATCGACCGCCTGGACCGTCTGGCTCCCGGCCGGCTCCGGCAGCCCGCGGCGGCGCGCCGCGTACGCCACCCAGGCGCGCAGCACTCTCGGCATCATGGCGGCGTCGGTCTCGTCCAGCACTGCCCGCCGGTGCACCCAGTCCAGGAGAAACAGGCCGACGACGGCGGGGCTCCAGCGCAGCGGGTTCGCGTCGGGGAACGTGTCGGCGTGGTCGAGCACGACGCTCAGACAGAAGTGCAACGACGCCAGGTTCGCCTCGTCCAGCTCGGTCAGGCCGGCATCCTGCGCCTCGGTCGAGGCCAGGAACTCCGTGACGAGGGCCATGCGCGCCTCCGCGGACAACGGCTCCGGTTCGGGGTCCGGCTTGTCGCTCGGAGCCGGCAGAAGGGCCAGGCGCGCACCGACCAACGCGCGGTCGGTGGCGAGCGAGCCCTCGTCCGGCAGCTCGGTCAGGTCGTCGGTGACCTCCAGGTGGCGATCGACCTCCGCGCGCAGGCGCGCCGGATCGATCTCGCCGAACCAGGTCAACGCGTCGGCCGCACACATGTCGCGCGCCTGGGCGACGACCCGCCCCCCCGGCCCGCCTACGAACGCGTCCTTGGCTATGCCGATGTTGTGGTCAACGAGTGCCACGACGGCGTGCTCGGGGCCGCCGAGTTCGGCGTCGTCGTATGCGAACGTCGCCAGGTAGGACGTCTGGTCGCCGTATACGTCACCGTAGGAGAACGCGCCGGTCAGGCGTACCCGACCGAGCTGCGCCGTCCACGGCGGCGCCGATGATCCCGGGCGGACGCCGGCCGCCCCGCGCGCCTCGGGCACCAGCGTGGCGAACACCTGCCGGATCGTGGTCGCTGCGGGCGTACGCCGGCGGGCCGTCGCGGCGAGGAAGTCGCCGACGAACCGACGCACCGTAGCCGCCCGGTCGTCCTCGGCGACCGCGTACACGCTGCCCAACAGCGCGCCGCCCAGCATCTCGGCGTCGAAGGCCGTGTCGAGCTTGACGACGTCGCGGGCCGCGAACAGGACGGCCTCGTACGGCGTCCGTGGCGTAGGCATGCCGCCGAGCCTACGCCCGGCCCACCCCGCGGCTCGCCGGCCGCCGCGGGCGATGGTTGACTGGGCGAATGCTGCCCTGGGACACCGAGCTGGCCGGCCGGCTGGACCGCGCCGTGATCGATTCCAAGCTGTTGAGGGACAACCGGCTCGGGGACCCGCACGAGCGACCGATCTGGGTCTACCTGCCGCCCGGCTACGACGACGACGCGAGCACCCGGTACCCCGCCGTCTACGTCATCCAGGGTTACACCGGGTTCCTGAATATGTGGGCGAATCGCACGGCGTACCGCCGGCCGTTTATCGAGACGGCCGACGAGGTGTTCGCGGGCGGTGAGGCGCCGGGCTGCATCGTGGTCTACGTCGACGCGTGGACGGCGTACGGCGGGTCGCAGTTCGTCGACTCGCCGGGCACCGGGGCGTACCACTCGTACCTGTGCGACGAGGTCGTGCCGTGGGTGGACGCCCGGTACCGCACGCTCCCGGAGCGCGACTCGCGCGCGATCTCCGGCAAGTCGTCCGGCGGGTTCGGCGCAATGATCACGCCGATGCTGCGACCGGACCTGTTCGGTGCGCTCGCCACGCACGCTGGGGACAGCCTGTACGAGCTGAGCTACGTCCCCGAGTTTGCGAAGGCGGCCCGGTTCCTGCGTGCGTACGACCACGACATCATGCGCTGGTGGGCGGAGTTCAAGTCGCGGACCTCCTTCACGAAGGAGGCCGACCACACGCTGCTCGTGGTGCTCGGCTGCTCGGCGTGCTTCTCCGCCGCGGAGGACGGCACGCCCGACCTGCCGTTCGACCCGCGGACGGGCGCGCTGCGCCCGCGGGTGTGGCAGCGGTGGCTCGACTGGGATCCGGTGCGCATGGTCGAGCGGTACGCCGACGCGCTCCGGTCGCTGCGGGCGTTCTGGATCGACGCCGGCACCCGGGACGAGTTCCACCTCGACCTAGGAGCGGAGGCGTTCCGGGCCGAGCTGTCCCGGATCGGGGTGCCGGACGAACGCATCCACTTTGAACTCTTCGAGGCCGGCCACGGCGCGATCGACTACCGCTATCCGCTCGCGCTGTCCTGGCTGGCCCACCGACTGGCGCGCTGACCGACTGCGGCTATCGGTCGGCCCCGGGTCACCGGCCGGCCCGGCTCACAGGTTGGCCCGGCCCACTGGTCGGCCCGGCTCACTGGTCGGCCCGGCTCACTGGTCGGCCCGGGCGACCGCGAGCGCCTCCCGCGCCTCGGCGTATGCGTGCAGCACCACACGGACGGGCGCCACGACGTACTCGCGGGCGACGTCGGTCACCGCGGCCCGCAACCGCGTCTCCGCCCGGGCCCGGGCGCGGCGGGCCGCCCACTTCACGACCGGCCGGATCAGCAGCGCGATCAGCGCGCCCAGCAGCAGGCCGCCGAGGAGCAGCACCGTGGGGACGGGCACCTCGCCGACCATCGGATGCTCCAGGCGCGGAAGTCCGAGCGCCCGCACGACGTAGCCGACGACCAGCCAGCCGAGGCCCACAATGGCACCCAGAGTGGCCAACCACTGCAGGGCGCCGACCACTCGCCACCAGATCGGCGTGCGGTTGAGCCCGATGTCGGTACCAGCCACCGCGCGGTCGAGCGCATCGGGCAGGTCGGCCAGCTTGGATCGGGCCGCCTCGGCGACGGCGGCGGGCCACGGCGTCGGCAGCGGAGCGCTGGCCGTCTCCCCGACCCGCCGGATGGCCAGGCCGACCGCGGCGCGCTGCGCCGCGTCCGGGTCCGGCACCGAGGTCACCGCGACCGGAGCCTCCGGGTTGGTCGAGGCGGGCAGGTGCAGCCGGTGCAGCGGGTCCGGCCGCAGCCGCCGCAGCCACCGTACGACCGGCCAGCCCATGGCGGCGCCGGCCCGGTGCCGGTACGCCCGTTCCGTCGCCTCGGTCACCGCCGGTACGCCGGCCGAGGACGCCAGCGCGTCGCCGAGCCGTCGGATCGTGTCGCGGTCGACGGCGTCCTCCGCGACCGAAGGGCCGACCACGGTCTGCAGATCCTCGGTGACCACGTCGACGTCGCCGTTGAGCCGGCGCAGCGCGGCCTGCCGGCCGGCGACCGCGCGTTCCAGCAGGGCACGCAGCTCGGCGAGTCCATCGGGGTCGATCGCGGAGGTGGCGATGGTGGGCACGCCGGTCAGTTCGTCGTCGTCGAGCAACCGGCGCAGGTCGGTCAGCAGGTTGTTGACGTCGGTCGGCGTCAACAGGTCGGCCTTGTTGAGCACCACGAGCGTCACGTCGCGGTGCCGGTGGAACTCACCCAGGTAGCCGCGGTGGACCACCTTGTCCGCGTACTTCTGCGGGTCAACGACCCAGACGACGAGGTCGACGAGCCCGAGCAGCCGATCCACCTCCAGCCGGTGCGACCGCTCGACCGAGTCGAAGTCCGGCAGGTCAAGCAGCACGAGGCCGCGCAGGGGAGCCTCGTCGTCCGCGTCCAACGCGCTCTCGCGCGCGAACCGATGGCGGGGGAGTACGCCGATCCAGTCGAGCAGCTTCGTGGCGCCCTCGGGTGTGCCCCACACGCAGGCGTGCGTGACGCCGGTGGTCGGTCGGCGTACGCCGACGGGGGAGAGGTCGAGCCGGGCGAGGGCGTTGAAGAGGCTCGACTTGCCGCTGCCGGTCGAGCCGGCCAGGGCGACGACCGTGTGTTCCCGGGACAGAGCCAGCCGCGTTCCGGCGCGCTCGACGACCGTGTGCGCGGCGACCAGCCGATCCGGGGGCAGGTGCCCGTCGGCGGCGGTGAGGAACCGGCCCAGGGCGTCGACTCGGCGTACCAACGCTTCGGGATCGATCCGGCGATCGCCGCGCAGCGCACCGCGGACCCGCCCGGCGACGCCGGTCACGCCGGACCCTCGCGGTTTGTGGTCATCGTCCCATCCTCGGCAGGACGAGCCGGCCCGCGGCGCCGGCGGTGAGCTCTGCCGCGGTGCGGGCGCGCTCGACCTTGCGGCCGGCCACCCGCAGCTCCTCGCCCGGCGCGTCGTCGACGCCTACCGCGTCGATCCGACCGAGGAAGCGCGCGGCCTCCGTGTCGAGCAGCTCCTGGACCCGGGCCAGCAGGTCGGTGCGCGCCTTCGCGGCGAGCATCCGGATGGCCTGGTCCCCGAAGATCGCCTCAAGGACCTTCTGCGCCGCGACGGTCGTGCCGGCCGCCGCGGCCACCTCGGCGCCGGTGGGGATGAAGGCGGTCGACGCGAAGACGCCGACCATGACGAGCAGGCCGGTCGCGTTGATCGCGTACGCTGCGCCGCGCGCGGTTGCGCGCTTCTGCCCGCCCTCCACCCGGACCAGGTCCAGCACGTGTCGCTGCCAGTCGCGGACGAGCCGCTCGGCGCGCTCGGCGATGTCCTCCGCCGGCCGCGCGAGCGCTGGCTCCAGCAGGGCGGCCCCGGCCGGGTGGGCCTGCCAGCCCGTGTAGGCCTGCTCCGCCGCGTCGGCCGCCGCACCGCGGACGAGGGCAACCAGGTTGGACTCCAGCGCAGACTGCAGCTGCCGCCCGGGTGCGGGACGGCCGCTGATCGCCGCCGCGAACCGGTCCCGCAGCCTGCCGATGCGCGCCTCCAGGGCGCGTAGTAGCTCACCGGTGCCGACGAACTCCTGCCAACGCGCGAGCACCTCGCCGCGCAGGAGCGTGCCGTCCCGGACCCCGTGCTCGACCACCCCGTGCGCCGCGCGGTACGCGGCACGGACCCGATCTCTCAGCGCGGTCGCCGCGGCCACTTGGTCGTCCGCTGCGGCAGCGAGTCCGTCGACAGCCGGCGCGAGGGCCGCGAGTGCGCCGTCGAGCGTCCGCCGGACGACCGCCGACCGTACGGTGGCGTCGGCGGCGAGCCGACCGAACCAGTCGCGCAGCGGCGCGGTCACGGCCTCCGGCAGCAGCCCCTGACCGTCCACCCGGGTCTCCGGCAGCACGAACAGTGGCGCCTGCTCCAGGCCGTGGTCGCGCAGCATCTCGGCGAGGTGGGCGGTGACCTCGTCGGTCGCCTCGCGCGGCACCCGGTCGAGCACGAGCGCAGTGACGGTGCCGCGCAGCCGAGCGGTGCGCAGGAGCTCCCATGGCACCGCGTCGGCGTATCGTGCGGCCGTCGTGACGAACAGCCAGAGATCCGCCGCGGCCAACAGCTGCGCGGCGAGCGCGCGGTTGGCGTCGACGACGGAGTCGATGTCGGGCGCGTCGAGGAAGGCGAGCCCGGGGGTGAGGGCGGGCGCGGCGACCAGCTGCAGCGTGTGCGGGTCGATACTCGGCCGCGCGGTGCGGACCAGCCCGGGCAGCAGGTCGCCCTGCCGAAACCACGCGGTGTCCGCGGGGTTGCACACCAGCACGGGCGCCCGGGTGGTGGGCCGGAGTACGCCGGCGGCGCTGACCGGGGACCGGACGAGGCTATTGACCAATGTCGACTTGCCCGCGCCGGTGGAGCCGCCGACGACCACCAGCAGCGGCGCGTCCAGCCGGGCCAGCCGCGGCAGCAGGTAGTCGTCCAGCTGCGCCACCAGCGCCGCACCGACCCGCCGCGCCTCGTCGGCCGAGGCCAGGATCAGGGGGTACGCCGTGCCGGCGATCGCCGCGCGCAGGCGGGTCAGCGCGGGGCCGAGTTCCTCGCCGCCGGTACGCTCGCTGCCGGTACCTTCGTGGTCGGCGCGTTCGTCCCCCCTGGAGTCTGGGCCGGGCCGGCTCTCGGCGTCGGCACCGGGCCCGGGCCGCGCGGCGACCGGCGCCGCGGGCTCCTCCGTTGCCGTGGGATCGGACGCCGGTGGGTCGACGGAGGCAGCGGCCGTGGCCGGGCGCGCGGCGAGCGGATCACCGTGCGTCGTCACGTTCCCGAGCCTATGTGCTGTCGCGCACCAGCGGAGGGGCCGCGAGTGCGTCTTACCCGTCGATCCTTGAATCGGCACACGCGACCCGGGCGCACCGCGTCGAGTAAGTTGCGTGTGAAAGACTCAACCTCGCCTTGACGCTGGGACGCGCCGTGGCAGTATTGAGCCTGGTCCACTCAACTTGGGCCGCCCGCCCGGCGGGCGACGCCCGTCATCTGGAGGAAGACGAACATGGCACGTGCGGTCGGCATCGACCTCGGGACGACCAACTCGGTGGTCAGCGTTCTCGAGGGTGGCGAGCCCACCGTCATCGCAAACGCGGAAGGGTCGCGGACCACGCCGTCGATCGTCGCGTTCGCCAAGAACGGAGAGGTGCTCGTCGGCGAGGTTGCCAAGCGCCAGGCGGTGACCAACCCGGACCGGACAATCCGGTCGGTGAAGCGGGAGATGGGCACCAGCTGGTCAATCGACATCGACGGCAAGAAGTACACCGCGCAGGAGATCTCCGCGCGCGTACTGATGAAGCTCAAGCGGGACGCCGAGTCGTACCTGGGCGAGCAGATCGCCGACGCAGTGATCACAACTCCGGCCTACTTCAACGACGCCCAGCGGCAGGCCACCAAGGAGGCTGGTGAGATCGCCGGCTTCAACGTCCTCCGCATCGTCAACGAGCCGACGGCCGCCGCGCTCGCGTACGGCCTGGACAAGGGCTCCAAGGAGCAGATCGTCCTCGTCTTCGACCTCGGCGGTGGCACCTTCGACGTATCGCTGCTGGAGCTGGGCGAGGGTGTCATCGAGGTGAAGGCCACCAACGGCGACAACCACCTCGGCGGCGACGACTGGGACGAGCGGATCATCGAGCACCTGGTTAAGACGTTCCGCGGCCAGCACGGGATCGACCTGTCCCAGGACAAGATGGCCATGCAGCGGCTGAAGGAGGCCGCCGAGAAGGCCAAGATCGAGCTGTCCGCCGCGACCACCACCTCGATCAACCTGCCGTACATCACGGCCGGCGCGGCTGGCCCGCTGCACCTGGACCTGAACCTGTCGCGTGCGGAGTTCCAGCGCATGACGCAGGACCTTCTGGACCGCTGCCGGGCGCCGTTCGACCAGGCCATCAAGGACGCCGGCATCAAGCTGTCGGAGGTCGACCATGTGATCCTGGTCGGTGGATCGACGCGGATGCCCGCGGTCACCGAGCTGGTGAAGCAGCTGACCGGCAAGGAGCCGAACAAGGGCGTCAACCCGGACGAGGTCGTTGCGGTCGGAGCCGCCCTGCAGGCCGGCGTGCTCAAGGGCGAGGTCAAGGACGTCCTGCTGCTCGACGTGACGCCGCTGAGCCTGGGCATCGAGACCAAGGGCGGCATCATGCACAAGCTGGTCGAGCGGAACACCACGATCCCGACCAAGCGGTCGGAGGTCTACACGACCGCCGAGGACAACCAGCCGTCGGTACTGATCCAGGTCTTCCAGGGTGAGCGTGAGATCGCGGCGTACAACAAGAAGCTGGGCACGTTCGAGCTGACCGGCATCGCGCCCGCGATGCGTGGCGTGCCCAAGATCGAGGTCACCTTCGACATCGACGCGAACGGCATCGTGCACGTCAACGCCAAGGACCTCGGCACCGGCAAGGAGCAGTCGATGACCATCACCGGTGGCTCCGCGCTGCCGAAGGAGGACATCGAGCGGATGATGCGGGACGCCCAGGAGCACGCCGACGAGGACCGCCGGCGGCGGGAGGACGCGGAGACCCGCAACGTCGCCGAACAGCTCCAATGGCAGACCGAGAGGTTCCTGGCGGAGAGCGGCGACAAGCTCCCCGGCGACGCCCGCGACAAGATCAACGAAGCGCTCGGCGAGCTCCGCAGCGCGCTCGGTGGCACCGACATCGAGAAGATCAAGTCGGCGCACGAGAACCTTGCGACGGTGTCTCAGCAGGCTGGTTCGCTGCTGTATGGGCAGGCGACCGGCGAGGCCGCCGGGGCGAGCGCCGGCGCGACGGGCGGGCCGAGTGACACGGCCGGCGCCGGCGGCGGTGCGGGCGCGGCCGGCGAGGACGTCGTGGACGCCGAGATTGTCGACGAGGACGACAAGAAGTGACCGAAAAGCCACGCGCCGCTGGCCCGGCTTCGCCCGGGCCAGCGGCCGGTGCGGCCGCCTCGGGCGGGAAGCCGTCGGGCGACCCACCGGCCGAGCGCGTCGTCATCCGGGACAAGCGGAAGATCGATCAGTCGGGCGGCAAGGCGAGGCCCGCGGAGGCCGGTGCCGAGGCGACGATCAGGGCCGCGGATGCGGCGTCCGGAGCCGGTCCGGACGCCCGCGACGCGGCGGCATCCGAGTCCACCTCGGACACCGAGGTCCCCGAGCCGGCGAAGGCCGGCGCGGACGGCGGCGCCGGGGGAGCCGACGCCGGGGCGGCCTCCGAGAAGCCGGACGACAGCGTGGCCGCGCCGGCCGACGAGGCTGCCGCCGAGCCGGCCGACGCGCTACCCACCCACGGCACGGTGGGGCTGGGCGCGGAGCTCGAGGCGCTGCGCACCGAGCTCGAGGAGCGCACGCGCGACCTGCAGCGGGTGTCCGCGGAGTACGCGAACTACCGCAAGCGGGTCGACCGGGATCGCGGGCTCGCCGCGGAGCAGACGATCGGGCAGGTGCTCGGTGCGCTGCTTCCGGTGCTCGACGACCTGGATCGCGCGCGCGAGCACGGCGACCTTATCGGGCCATTCGGCACGGTGGCGGAGCAGCTGACCGGCACGCTGGCCAAGTTCGGGCTGACGGCGTTCGGCGAGAAGGGCGACCGGTTCGACCCAACGCGGCACGAGGCCGTCGCCCACCTGAAGTCCCCCGATGTGACGGAGCGAACCTGCATCGAAGTGATGCGTCGCGGTTACCTGCTGGGGGACCGACTGCTGCGACCCGCACTGGTCGCCGTGGCCGACCCCGAGGAGTAACACATCGGGAGGAGGTGGACCCGTGAGCTCGAAGGACTGGCTGGAGAAGGACTTCTACTCGTTGCTCGGCGTCGACAAGTCCGCCTCCACCGACGAGATCAAGAAGGCGTACCGAAAGCTCGCCCGACAGCTGCACCCCGACCGGAACCCGAACAACCCCGAGGCGGAGTCGCGGTTCAAGGACGTTTCCGAGGCGTACGACGTGCTTGCCGACGAACGCAAGCGCAAGGAGTACGACGAGATGCGCTCGCTCTTCGGCTCGGGTGCGTTCCGGCGCAGCGCCCGGGGCGGGGGGTTCGACCCCGGGGACCTGTTCGGCGGCTTCTCCGGCGGCGGCGACCGCCGGTTCGGCGGGGCCGGGTTCTCGGACCTGTTCAGCTCGATCTTCTCCGGCGGTGCCACCCGCGCCCGCGGGCCGGCGCGTGGTCGGGATGTCGAGGCGGAGATGACGTTGGACTTCGCGGACGCGGTTCAGGGCACCACGCGGCAGCTGACGCTGCGGGCGCCCGGGGTCTGCGACACCTGCCACGGCACCGGGGCGAAGCCCGGTACGCAGCCGCGCACGTGCCCGGTGTGTGGCGGCGTCGGACTGGTCACCCGCAACCAGGGCTCGTTCAGCTTCTCCGAGCCCTGCCGCGAGTGCCAGGGGGTGGGCTCGATCGTCGACGAGAAGTGCCCCGAGTGCCGGGGCACCGGCGGAGTGACCAAGACCCGGACGCTGACCGTCCGGTTCCCGACCGGTGTCGCCGACGGGCAGCGCATCCGGCTGGCCGGCCGGGGCGAGCCCGGCGAGCGGGGCGGGCCGGCCGGCGACCTCTACGTGCTGGTGAAGGTGCGCCCGGACGATCTGTTCGGCCGCAGCGGTGACGACCTGACGCTGACGGTTCCGATCACGTTTGCGGAGGCGGTGCTCGGCACCGATCTGCGCGTACCGACGCTGGACGGCTCGGTCACCCTGCGCGTGCCGCCTGGTACGCCGAGCGGCCGGACGCTGCGGGCCCGCGGGAAGGGAGTCACGCGTCGCAACGGCCGCGCCGGCGACCTGCTGGTGACGATCGAGGTCGTGGTCCCGCGCGACCTCTCCTCGACCGCCAAGGATGCGCTGGCGACGTTCGCTGAGCAGACGCCCGGAGCGCCACGCGAGCGGCTCGACGCACGGGTACGCCGCCATGGCTGATCTCGAGCCGACGACGGAGGTGATCCACCGTGGATGACGAGCTGACTATCACGGTCGAGGCGGCCTCGGACGCCAAGGTTCTGATCATCTCGGTGGCCGCGCGGATGGCCGGCATGCATCCGCAGACCCTGCGGCAGTACGACCGGCTGGGCCTCGTCGCGCCCGTCCGCGCGACGGGTGGGGGACGCCGTTACAGCGTCCGCGACGTGGTCATGCTGCGCGAGATCCAACGCCTCAGCCAGGACGACGGCGTCAACCTGGCCGGCATCAAGCGGATCATCGGGCTCGAGCGGCTCGCCGACGAGCTGGAGAAGCGGATCCGGGCGTTGGAGGCGGAGCTGGCCCAGGCGTACGACCGGATCGCTGAGCTCGAGGGCACGCCGGCGTACGCCCGCCGGGACCTCGTGCCGACCGCCCGGAACACCACAGCGCTCGTCGTCTGGCGGCCACGCCGCTCGGGCGACCGGAGTAAGTGAGCCGCTGACCTCGTCAGGAGAGCCGACGGGGATTGCGGACCAACCCGCCCTCGCACCAGTCGTGGTAGTCGAACAGCTCCGGCCGGGCCAGCAGCGCGCGAACGTTGTGCGCCCAGGTCGCCATCGGCTCGTCGCCTTCCTCCTCGGCCTGCTCGACGAGGCGGCGTAGCTTGCGCTTCGGATGGGCGCGGAAGTTGGTCCGGATAGCGTCGGCCGCGTAGATGTACGCACAGTGCAGCGCGAATCGGCGGGCTGGGCACGCGCGGTCCATGGCCAGCTCGAACAGCGTGTAGATGAGGTGGTCGCCGGCGACCAGCAGATCCCAGTCCGGCGGCATCTCCTGCAGCGGCACCGAGTCTGGGTGGTACGCCCACGCACGGAGCTCGGACGCAGACGGGTCCACCGGGTTGGCGAACCCGCGAAACGCCGCCTGTTGCACGCTCACCGTGCCTCCCGGCACCCACTAATCTGCGGCGACACCGTAGCGTGTGGCCCCCGTTGTGCGGAAGAGCCGGACGGGCCAATCAATCGAGCATTGCGAGCCCGGCCCATCATGTGGGACGCCACCGTTCATGCCGCGTGGCGCCGGCCGAGTAGTCCCGGATCAGCTCCAGCCGCGGCTTGGGTCCGTCGGTGCGCCCGCTCTGCGGACGCCGACGGCCGGCGGCGTACGGCATCGGCCAGACCGCGCCGGGACCGGCGTATCCCTGCTCGGCCGCGGCGTGCAGTGTCCATTGTGGGTCGTAGAGGTGCGTACGCCCGAGTGCACACAGGTCCGCCCGTCCGGCGAGGACCAGCGAGTTCACATCGTCGTACGACGAGATCGCCCCGACGGCGATCACGGCGAGACCCGGCACGGCGTTGCGGATCGCGTCGGCGTAGGGCGTCTGGTAGGACCGCCCGAACGCCGGCCGCTCTTCCTTGATCACCTGCCCGGTCGACACGTCGACCGCGTCGGCGCCGTGCTCGGCGAACGCGGCCGCGATCCGCACCGCGTCGGCCGTGTCGGTCCCGTCCGGGTGCCAGTCCGTTGCCGAGATGCGCACGGACATCGGCTTCTCCGCCGGCCACTCCGCGCGGATCGCGTCGAAGACCTCCAGCGGGAAGCGCAGCCGGCCGGTCAGATCGCCGCCGTACTCGTCGGTGCGCCGGTTGGTCAGCGGCGAGATGAACGACGACAGCAGGTAGCCGTGCGCGCAGTGCAGCTCGAGCAGGTCGAACCCCGCCGCTCGGGCCCGCCGGGCCGCGGCGACGAACTGCTCGCGCAGCTCGGCCAGGTCGGACGCGGTCAGCTCGCGGGGCACCTGGTTGATCGGGGAGTACGCCAGTGGCGTCGGCGCGACCACCTCCCAGTTTCCGTCCGGCAGGGGCTCATCCATGCCCTCCCACATCAGCCTCGTGGAACCCTTCCGTCCCGAATGCCCGAGCTGCACGCCGATCGCGGCGCTGGAATGTTCTCGCACGAACCGCACGATCCGCGCCCAGGCCTCGCCCTGCTCGTCCGTCCACAGCCCGGTGCAGCCCGGACTGATGCGGCCGGTCGGGGAGACGCACACCATCTCGGTCATCACCAGACCGGCGCCTCCGAGTGCCTTCGAGCCGAGGTGCACGAGGTGGAAGTCGTTGGGCATGCCGTCCTTGGCGACGTACATGTCCATCGGTGACACGATCACCCGGTTACGCAGGGTCAGATCCCGCAGCCGGAACGGTTGGAAGATCGGCGGTGCGCCGGGCTCGCCGGTCCCGCCGCCGTGCGAGTCGCTGCCGGCGAACCACTCGTCCACCCGGGCGACGAACTCGGGGTCACGCAGGCGGAGGTTGTCGTACGTGACTCGGCGCGAGCGGGTCAGGATGTTGAACGCGAACCGCAACGGCGGCTGGTCGGCGTACTGTCCGAGGTTCTCGAACCACTCGAGGCTCGCCTGCGCGGCCCGCTGAGTCGAGAGCACGACGGGCCGCCGCTCCTCCTCGTACGCCGCCAGGCCCTTGTCCACCGACGGCTGCTCGGCGAGGCAGGCCGCGAGCGCGAGCCCGTCCTCCATCGCGAGCTTCGTGCCCGAGCCGATGGAGAAGTGCGCGGTGTGCGCGGCGTCGCCAAGAAGCACGACGTTCTCGTGGCGCCAACTCTCGCAGCGCACGGTGGTGAAGTTGATCCAGCGAGAGTTGTTTCCGATGAGGCGATGGCCGTCCAGCAGGTCGCCGACCAACGCCGTGCAGCGTTCGATCGCGTTCTCGTCGGTGAGCCCGGCGCGGCGCCACACGTCGTCGTGCATCTCCACGATCAGCGTCGAGCCGGTGGCGTCATACGGGTAGGCGTGTACCTGCACGACGCCCCATTCGGTGTGCCGGACGTCGAACGTGAACGCGTCGAACACCTTGTCGGTGCCGAGCCAGATGTACCGGCAACGGCGGCTCTCGTACGCCGGGCGGAACGTCGCGGCGTACCGTTCACGGGTGGCCGAGCGCACGCCGTCGGCGGCGACCACCAGGTCGGCCTCCCGGCGCAGCCGCTCCACGTCCGGTGCGGGCGTACGGAAGCGCACCGTGACGCCCAGCGAAACGCAGCGCTCGCGCAGGATCTGCAGCAGCCGGACCCGGCTCATCGCGGCGAAGCCGTGCCCACCCGAGGTGATCACTTCGCCGCGGTACCGCACGTCGATGTCGTCCCACCGCGCGAACTCGGCCGCCATCGCCTCGTGGATGACCGGATCCGCATGCTCGATGCCACCGAGCGTCTCGTCGGAGAAGACGACGCCGAACCCGAAGGTCTCGTCGGGCGCGTTCCGCTCCCAGACGGTGATCTCGCGGGAGGCCTCCAGCTGCTTGGCGAGCGCCGCGAAGTACAGCCCGGCGGGGCCACCGCCCACCACCGCAATGCGCACGAAGCGAGCGTATGTTGCTCTGGTGACGACGGTCAACGCGACGCAATGATCGGGGAAGCGGGTGGGCATGCGGTTTGACGGGCGTACCGCCGTGGTCACCGGCGGCGCCGGCGGCATCGGACGGGCGGTGGCCGGCGGGTTCGCCGCGGCCGGCGCGGCGGTGGCGGTGGTCGACGTGGCGGGTGACGCGGTCCGGTCGGCCGTGTCCGCGCTATCGGGCGCCGGTGCCGGTGCGCCGGTCAGGGGATACGAGGTGGACGTCACCGACCCCGCGGCCGTCCGCGACCTGATGACGGCCGTAGCGACGGACCTCGGCGGCCCGCACGTGCTGGTGACCCTCGCCGGCGGCTCGCTGGGGACGCCGCGGGACCTGCCCGCGATCGGGCGAGCCGACCTCGACCTGGTGCTCGACGTGAACGTCAAGGGGACGTTCTACTGCTGCCAGGCGGTGGCGCCGCTGATGGCCGCGGGCGGTGGCGGCGCGATCGTCACGTGCTCCTCGGTCGGCGCCCGCCAGCCGTCGCCGGTCACCGGCGCGCCGTACGCCGCGGCGAAGGCGGCCGTCGGGGGGCTCACCCGCCGGCTGGCCCGCGAGCTCGGGCCACGGGGCATCCGGGTCAACGCGGTCGCGCCGGGCCTGTTCCTCACGGAGCGGTTACGCCAGCGGTTCGACGAGATGGCCGAGCCCGAGCGGCGCGAGGTGCTCGACGCGATCCCGCTCGGCCGGATGCCGGAGCTGCGGGAGATCGTCGACCCGGTGCTCTTCCTCGCCGGCGACGGCGCCTCGTTCATCACCGGCATCACGCTCGACGTGAACGGCGGCCGCTACCTGCCGCCCTGACGCTCCGATCTGTGGCCTCCTCCGTCGATCATGGCCTCCCGCGTCGATCATGGCCCTGTTGTCGTGGTCGAGAGATCAACGGACGACAACAAGTCCATGAATCGACGCACAAGTGCATGATCGGCGGAGGATGGGGGCGCGGCGGTCAGGTCGCCATCTCGCGCAGGCGGTAGCGCTGGACCTTGCCGGTCGAGGTGCGCGGCAGCGCCTCGAGGAACTCGACGGTACGCGGGGCCTTGTACGGTGCGATCGTTTCCCGCACGTGCCGCTCCATCTCGGCGGCCTTCTCCGCATCGCCGATGACTCCGGGCCGGAGCACCACGAACGCGTGTACCGACATCGTCCGCACCGGGTCGGGCCGGCCGACGACGCCGCACTCCACGACGTCGGGGTGCCGCATCAGCGCCATCTCCACCTCCGGCCCGGCGATGTTGAAGCCGGCCGAGATGATCATGTCGTCGCTGCGTGCCTGGTACCAGTAGTAGCCGTCCGCGTCGCGGACGTAGGTATCCCCGGTCAGGTTCCAGCCGTGCTGGACGTATGCCTTCTGCCGCTCGTCGGAGAGGTAGCGGCATCCGGTCGGGCCGCGTACCGCGAGCCGGCCGATCTCGCCATCCGGCACCGGTCGCCCGTCGTCGTCGAGCACCGCGGCCTCGTACCCGGGCACGGGCCGGCCGGTCGCGCCGGGGCGGATGTCGTCGTCCGCCGCCGAGATGAAGATGTGCAGCATCTCGGTCGAGCCGATGCCGTCGATGATCTTTACGCCGGTGGCTTCGTGCCAGGCCTGCCACGTGGATAGCGGCAGTGGCTCGCCGGCGCTCACGCAGCGACGCAACGAGCCGAGCTGGCCGGGCTCGGCCAGCCCGAGCAGCGCCCGGTACGCCGTCGGCGCCGTGAACAGAATCGTCGGCCGATGCTCGGCGATCGCCGGCAGCAGCACGTCCGGCGTGCCCTTCTCCAGCAGCAGTGACGCCGCGCCGACCCGCATCGGAAACACGACCAGGCCGCCGAGCCCGAACGTGAAGCCGAGCGGCGGAGACCCCGTGAACAGGTCGTCGCCGGTCGGTCGCAGGATGTGCCGGCTAAAGGTGTCCGCGTTCGCCAGGACGTCCCGGTGGAAGTGCATGGTGGCCTTCGGCCGGCCGGTCGTGCCGGACGTGAACGCGAGCAAAGACACGTCGTCCGCGCTCGTTCGCACCGGCTCGAACGACGCCGCCTTGGCCGCAGCCCTCGCCTCCAGGTCGTCCGGGGTTCCGCCGCCATAGACGGTGTACGCCCCAATGCCCGCCGACGCGAGGTCCTCGACGAACCGGTGGTCCACCAAAGAGTGGTCGATGCGCGCGATCTCATGGATCGTGCTCAGCTCGGTCGCCCGCAGCAGCGGCATGGTGGTCACGACGACGCAGCCGGCGCGCAGCGCGCCGAACCAGCTGGCGACCAGCCACGGGTTGTTCGGTCCGCGCAGCAGCACCCGGTTGCCCGGCACGAGGCCGAGATCCTCGACGAGCACGCGGGCGACCCGGTCGGAGCGCTCGCGCAGCTCGCCGTAGGTGAGTCGCTCGCCCGCCCCGATGAGGCAGAGCCGATCCGGGCCGTACGCCTCGATCGGGCGGTCGAGCAGGTCCACCCCACAGTTGAGGCGCTCGGGGTACTGCAGCTCGGGCAGGTCGAAGACCAGCGGCGGCCACTGGTCCACCGGCGGCAGGTTGTCGCGGCAGAATGTGTCGACGTGGGCCGACGGTGCGAGCGGCATGGCGCCTCCCTCGGATGCTCGGCCTTGAGCACCGCACAGGGCCAGTATTCCGCTCTGTTGACGGCAGTCAACACCGCGATATGTTTTGCCGATGGCGGACCCCGTCCAGCCGCAGCCCCGGGCGCTCATCGTGACCGTCTACGGGCTGTACGCGCGCGTACCCAATGGCGCGCCCGGCTGGCTGCCGGTCGGCGTACTCGTGCGGCTGCTCGCCGAGCTCGGGGTGGCCGAGCCGGCGGTGCGGTCGGCCATCTCGCGGCTGAAGCGGCGCGGCCTGCTCGTCGCCGAGCGGTCCGGCGGCACGGCCGGCTATGCGCTGTCCGGGGTGGGCGCCGAGATCCTGCGCGAGGGCGACGAGCGGATCTTCGGGCCGCATGCGGAGAGCCGGGACGGCGGCTGGCTGTTGGCCGTGTTCTCGGTGCCCGAGGCCGAGCGGGCGAAGCGCCATACCCTGCGGTCGCGGCTGGCGGGGCTGGGCTTTGGCGCGGTGGCGCCCGGCGTGTGGATCGCGCCGGCGCACCGGCGCAAGCTGGTGGAGGCCACGCTGCGCCGGCTCTCGCTGGAGTCCTATGTCGACCTGTTCCGCGCTGACTACCTCGCCTTCGCGGACCTGGAGAAGATGGTCGGCCAGTGGTGGGACCTCGCCGCGATCGCCGCGTCCTATCTGGACTTTCTCGATCGGTTCCGGCCGGTGCTCGACCGCGGCGCACCGGATGAGGCGTCGGCATTCGCCGACTGGGTGCGCGCGGTCACCGCCTGGCGGCGGCTGCCGTACCTGGACCCGGGGCTGCCGGCCGCACTTCTGCCAGCCGACTGGCCCGAACCCACGGCAACGAGGCTGTTCGCCGAGCTGAACACCGCGCTGGCCGGGCCGGCACACGAACACGTGCGGTCAGTCGGGTAGCACCGCCACACCACTGATCTCGATCAGTGCGTCGTCGTCCCAGAGCCGGGGAACGCCGATTCCCGCGGCGGCCGGGTACTCCCGCCCGCACAGCCGGCGCCACGCCTCGCCGATCTGCTTGGCGCCGGTGCGGTAGCCGGGAACGTCCACAATGTAGATCGTCACCGAGACGAGGTGTTCCGGTTCGCCACCCGCCCCGCGCAGCGCCGTAAGCAGGTTGCCCAGGGCCTGCTCGAACTGCGCCACCACATCGCCGACGGCGACGATCCGGCCGGTAGCGTCCTGCGCGGTCTGGCCGGCGAGATAGACGTGGTGACCCGGGGCCGCCACGATCGCGTGGGAAAAGCCGGACGGCGCCGGCAGCGATGGCGGGTTGACCCGGTGGTTCACGACTGCTCCGCGCCGCCGTCGACGTTGACGCCCTGGCCGGTGATCGCGCCATTCGCGATGCAGTAGAGCACCGCGGTGACCACCTCGTCGACCGTGATGAGCCGTCCGATCGGTTGCTTGCGCTCCAGGATTCGCCGCGCCTCCTCGGGCGTACGCCCGGTGGTGGCGACGATGGTCTCGACCGAGCCGTCGGTCATCGGGGTGTCCACATAGGCCGGACATACGGCGTTGACTGTGACGCCGGTCCGGGCCAGCTCGGCGGCCGCGGAGCGGACCAGGCCGAGCACGCCGTGCTTCGCGGCGGTGTACGCCGCGATGTACGGCTCGCCGCGCTTTGACGCGATCGAGCCGAGCACGATGATCCGGCCCCACCCGGCCGAGACCATCGCGGGCACCGCCCGGCGGATGCACCGGAACGGCGCGGTCAGGTTGAGGTCCAGCATCAGTTGCCAGTCCTCGTCCGTGATCTTGGCGATCGGCGCGGAAGTCCCCGCGCCGGCGTTCGCGACCAGGATCTCCACCGGACCGAGCGCGTGCTCCACCCGGGCGAAGAGGTCGTCCACGGCTCGGGGCACGGTCAGATCGAGGGGCACGGTGACGGCGCCGCCACCGCACAGCGCGGCGGTCTCGGCCAGTTGGGTCTCGCTCCGGGCGGTCAGCGCGACCCGGTGACCCGCCGCCGCGAGCGCGACCGCCACCCCCCGCCCGATGCCCCGCCCGGCCCCCGTCACGAGCGCGACCCGCGATGTCTCCGACACGGCCGGGAGCCTAGCCCGCCGTGCCCGACGCACCAGGGCCGGGGCGGAGGGTGGGGGACAGGGGCGTCGCGTGGAAGACTTGAGTGGAGTACGCTCAACTCCGGCCTCACCCAGGGGAGCACATGAACGCCGAACGTCTGACCACGAAGAGTCGGGAGGTTCTAACCGCCGCGGTCGCCGCCGCGCGCCAGCAGGGGCACGCCATCGTCGAGCCGTGGCACCTGCTGCTCGCCCTGCTGGACACCGGGGGGTCGACCGCCGCCGCTCTCCTGCGCGCGGTGGGCGCGAACCCGGCCGATGTAAGGCGGGCAGCCGCCCGGGCCGTCGAGCAGCTGCCGAGCGCGCAGGGGTCGACCGTTGCCGAGCCGAGCCTCGCCCGGGAGCTGGTCAACGCGCTGAACGCCGCGGAGCAGATCGCCCGCCCGCTCGGCGACGAGTACGTCTCGACCGAGCACCTGCTCGCCGGGTTGGCCCAGGTCGGTGGCGCCGTGTCGACCGCCCTGCGACGGGCCGGGGCGACGGAGGAGAACCTGGTCGCAGCGTTCCCCACGATCCGCGGCGGTGATCGCCGGGTCACCACCCCGGACCCCGAACAGAGCTACCAGGCGCTGGAGAAGTACGGCATCGACCTGACCGCCCGTGCACGTGAGGGCAAGGTCGACCCGGTCATCGGCCGGGACTCCGAGATCCGCCGGGTCATCCAGGTGCTCTCGCGGCGTACCAAGAACAACCCGGTCCTGATCGGCGAGCCCGGCGTCGGCAAGACCGCCATCGTCGAGGGCCTCGCCCAGCGGATCGTGGCGGGCGACGTCCCCGAGTCGCTGCGCGACAAGCGGCTGGTCTCGCTCGACCTGGGTGCGATGGTCGCGGGCGCCCAGTATCGCGGCCAGTTCGAGGAGCGGCTCAAGTCGGTCCTCGAGGAGATCAAGAGCTCGAGCGGCCAGATCATCACGTTCCTCGATGAGCTGCACACGGTCGTCGGCGCGGGCAAGGCCGAGGGCTCGATGGACGCGGGCAACATGCTGAAGCCGATGCTGGCCCGTGGCGAGCTACGCATGGTGGGCGCCACGACGCTCGACGAGTACCGCCAGCGGATCGAGAAGGACGCCGCCCTGGAGCGCCGGTTCCAGCCGGTGCTGGTCGGGGAGCCGAGCGTCGAGGACACCATCGGGATCCTGCGCGGCCTCAAGGAACGCTACGAGGTACACCACGGCGTGCGGATCACGGACGCCGCGCTCGTGGCCGCGGCGGCGCTTTCCGACCGGTACATCACGGACCGCTTCCTTCCGGACAAGGCGATCGACCTCGTCGACGAGGCCGCGTCCCGGCTGCGGATGGAGATTGATTCACGCCCGGTGGAGATCGACGAGATCGAGCGGGCCGTGCGCCGGCTCGAGATCGAGGAGATGGCTCTGGCGAAGGAGCCCGACCCGGCGAGCGCCGAGCGCCTCGAGCGGCTGCGCGCCGAGCTCGCCGATCGGCGCGAGCAACTGACCGCGCTGAGCGAGCGGTGGCGGCTGGAGAAGGACCACATCGCGAAGATCTCGGCGGCAAAGGAGCAGCTCGAGACGCTGCGCGGCGAGGCCGACCGGGCCGAGCGCGACCTGGACCTGGCGCGCGCCTCCGAGCTGCGGTACGGCCGGATCCCCGCCCTCGAGCAGGAGCTCGCCACGGCCGAGGCCGAGCTGGCCGTGCTGCAGACGGGCGGCGCGATGCTCAAGGAGGAGGTCGGCGCGGACGATGTCGCCGCAGTCGTCGCCTCCTGGACTGGCATTCCGGCCGGCCGGCTCATGGAGGGCGAAACCGCCAAGCTGCTGCGCATGGAGAGCTCGCTCGCCGAACGTGTGGTCGGGCAGGGCGAGGCGGTCGCCGCCGTCGCCGACGCGGTGCGTCGGGCGCGCGCCGGCGTCGCAGACCCCGACCGGCCCACCGGCAGCTTCCTGTTCCTCGGCCCGACGGGCGTCGGCAAGACCGAGCTGGCGAAGGCGCTCGCGGAGTTTCTGTTCGACGACGAGCGGGCCATGGTCCGCATCGACATGAGTGAGTACGTCGAGAAGCACTCCGTCGCGCGGCTGGTCGGCGCCCCGCCTGGCTACGTCGGATACGAGGAGGGCGGCCAGCTCACCGAGGCCGTGCGCCGGCGGCCGTACAGCGTCATCCTGCTCGACGAGGTGGAGAAGGCCCACTCGGACGTGTTCGACGTGCTGCTGCAGGTCCTCGATGATGGCCGGCTCACGGACGGCCAGGGCCGCACGGTGGACTTCCGCAACGCGATCCTGATCCTCACCTCGAACCTCGGCTCGTCGGTGATCGCCGATCCCATGCTGAGCGAGGAGCAACGCCGCGAGGCCGTACTGTCCGTGGTGCGCTCGAGCTTCAAGCCCGAATTCCTCAACCGGCTCGACGACATCGTGGTGTTCCACGCGCTGACCGGGCCGGACCTGCGGTCCATCGTGGACATCCAGCTGGCCCGGCTGCGCCGCCGTCTTGCCGACCGCCGCCTCACGATCGACGTCACCGATGCCGCCCGTAGCTGGCTTGCCGAGCACGGGTACGACCCCATCTACGGCGCGCGGCCGCTGCGCCGGCTGGTGCAGTCGGCCATCGGCGACCAGCTGGCCCGGGCCCTGCTCGGCGGCGAGGTGCGCGACGGCGACACCGTCGTCGTGGACCTGGCCGATTCGAAGGACGGCCTGACCGTCGCCGGACGATCATGACCTTGCCGCCCGACACACCGAGCGTGTCTGGCGGAAACGCCATGATCGTCGGGTGGTCCCGGGCGGCGCGGGCCAGAATGGGCGGTATGACCGACACGGCTGACGCGATCACGCCGGCCCTGCGCGAGCTCGTCTCCGCCGACCTGGTGGCCTTTGCCGGAGTGGGCCTGATAAGCCGGGTGCTCCCAGTGACGGAGGCGTATCGGACGCTCGACGCGGCGGTCGCGCGGGATGGCGCGGCGCTGCGTCCGCGCATCGAGTGGTTGCTGGCGAACGCGACCCCGGCTGGAAAGGTGTACGCCGCCACGCTGATGCAGAGGCTCGACCCGGTGGCCGGCCGGGCGGCCTGGCAGTCGCTCGCGAAGGAGCCCGCCGAGATAACGACGTTCGTGGGCTGCGTGATGAACAAGACGAGCCTTTCCGAGTACGTCGGCGACCGGCTGTCCGGACTTTCAGTGGAGTAGGCCCGCCCCCGGCCGGTCGCCGCGTCGGGCGTGCACGCTCCCCGGCGTACCGCTAACGTGATCTCGAATTCACGAAGGGAGCACCGTGTCCGACCCCACGTCCGCGGCCGCCGCCCGGCCACGGCCCGCGACCGTCACCGTCTCCACGTGGCTGCTGTTCATCGTGGCCGCCCTCATGGTGGTTGACGCAATCACCACGCTTTCCGTCATGGGCACCGTGACGGATGTCTACCGCGACGTGTACCGGGGCACCGATGCAGCGGGGACCGAGGGCTTCGTTACGGCCTTCTCCGTTCTGAGCGCCGTTTTCTTCGTGCTGTTCGGTGGCGCGTTCGTTGTGCTGGGCATCCTCAACGGCCGGGGCCGCAACCCGTCCCGGATCGTCACGTGGGTGCTCGGCGGCATCTCGGCGCTGTGCTGTTTCGGCGGCGGGCTCTTCGGCCAGACGTTCAGCTCGGTCGGCGCCGGCCGTAACGGCGACAACATGCCAGACCCCGACGAGCTTCGGCGCCGGCTTGAGGACGCGTTGCCGGGGTGGTACCGGCCGCTGTCGATCGGCCTTCCCATCGTGGGACTGCTCGCGGTGCTGACCGCGTTGATTCTGCTCGCCCTGCCGCCGTCGAACGAGTTCTTCCGCAAGCCGCAGGAGGCCTGGGTCCCGCCGGGCTACCCCGGTGCGCCCGGCTATCCGGGTGCGGCCGGCTACCCGCCGGCACCGGGCTATCCGCCGGTGGCCGGCCAGCAGCCGGACCAGGGATACCCGCCGGTTCCGGGCACGCCGCCGCCACCGCCGGGAACGCCGCCACCCCCGCCCGGAACCCCACCGGCCGCACCTGGTGCCCCACCGGCCCCACCGGGTGCCCCGCCGGCCCAGCCTGGTACGCCGCCTCCGTCGGAGGGCGGCGCCGAGCCTCGCGGCTAACGGCGAGTCAGCGACGCAGAGCGACATGTCGTACCAACCGCCGGCGACGCCCACGCCGCCCGAACCGCCCGCCATGCCACCCGGCCCCCCGCCGGGAATGCCACCCGGCCCCCCGCCGGGACCGCCGCCCGGGGTGCCGTCCGGACCTCCGCCCGGGCCACCGTCGGCGGCCGCGGGGGGCCCGCGGCCGGCCGTCGTCAGCCTCGCCGGCGGCCTGATGATCCTGATGGCTCTGTTGGGGCTGGTCGGTGCGATCACGACGCTGGCCATGATGAACGGGTTCGTGGACCGGTTCCGGGAGCTGGCGGCGCACACCGACGCCACTGCGTCGGAGATCGACGACACGGCGACGGCCATCCAGGTCGTCTCGGTCGTCGTGGCGGTCATCGGCATCGTGTTGGCGCTGGTGCTGATTGGCCTGGCGCTCGGCGACCTGCGGGGCAGCAACGGCAGCCGAATCGCGACCTGGGTCCTGACTGGGTTCGGCGTCCTCTTCGGTTGCTGCGGGCTGTTCGGCGCGATCGCGCAGAACAACGCGGCATTCAGCAGCGGCGACAACCGCACCGCCGAAGACCTGGGTCGGGCGTTGGCCGACGCGTCCCCCGGCTGGTGGACCGCCCTCAGCGTGGTCCTGTCGGTGGGCCAGGCGCTCGGCTACGTCGCGGTGGCCGCGCTACTGGCGCTGCCCGCCGCGAATGCGTTCTTCCGCAAACCCGCTGCCCCGCAGTGGCAGCCTCCGCCCCCCAGCGCCGACGTGAGGTGACGCCCGTGTCCGACGAGTCCGACCGCCCGACCGGAGGAAGGCGAGCACTCGTCACGGGCGCTACGTCCGGCATCGGCGCCGCGTTCGCGCGCTGGCTCGCAATCGAGGGCTACGCCCTCGTCCTGGTCGCACGCGACGGGGCGCGGCTCGCCGCGTCCGCCGCCGAGCTTTCCGGCCGTCACGGCGTCACGGTGCGGCCGTTCGCCGCCGACCTGTCCACGCCGGACGGGTGCGCTCGCGTCGAAGGCCTCCTCGGTGACGCCAACGCCCCGGTCGACCTATTGGTGAACAGCGCCGGCCTGTCGCTGAACCGCTCGTTCCTCCGGTCGACAATGGACGACGAGGAGCAGCTGCTTCACCTCAACGTGCACGCCGTGATGCGGCTGACACACGCCGCGGTGCCGGGGATGGTGGAGCGGCGCCATGGCGCGGTCGTGAACGTCGCCTCGGTCTCCGGCTTCGGCCCCGTGATGCCCGGCTCGACCTATCCAGCCTCCAAGGCATGGGTAATCAACTTCAGCGAATCCGTCGGCGAGGCCGTCCGGCCGTTCGGCGTACGGGTGATGGCGCTCTGCCCCGGCTACACGCGCACCGAGTTCCACCAGCGAGCCGGCATCGACATGTCGAAGACCCCGCGATGGATGTGGCTGGACGCCGACGACGTGGTGCGGGACGCGATGCGGGATCTCGCCCGGGGTAAGCGCGTGAGCGTGCCCGACTGGCGGTACAAGCTCGCCGCGTTCGGGATTCGACACACCCCCCGGGCACTCATGCGCGCCGGCGCCCGCGACGCGCGCGGTCGGATCGGCCGCACGGAGCGATGACCGATTCGGGGCCGACGGCGGGACCTTGGGCTTTCGCTTCGATTCACAGAATCGGTATGTACCCTCGACGCCATGGCCGACGATGACGACCTGCGTAAATTCGTCACTGACCTGGCCGTGGTCCACGGTCGGGTCGTGCTGTCGTCGGGTCGCGAGGCGGACTGGTACATCGACCTGCGCCGGGTGACGCTGCACCACGAGGCGGCGCCGCTCGTCGGCCGGGTCATGCGTGATCTCACGGCGGACTGGGACTACGCGGCGGTCGGCGGGCTGACGCTCGGTGCGGACCCGGTGGCCGCGGCCATGCTCCACGCGGCCGCGGCCGCCGGCGCCCCGCTCGACGCTTTCGTGGTGCGCAAGTCCGAGAAGGCGCACGGCCTACAGCGGCGGATCGAGGGGCCAGACGTCGCGGGCCGTCGAGTGCTCGCCGTGGAGGACACGTCGACTACGGGGCGTAGCGTACTGACCGCGGTCGAGGCGTTGCGGGATAACGGCGCCGACGTGGTGGGCGTTGCGGTTATTGTTGATCGAGGGGCCGGTGACGCGGTGCACGCCGCTGGGCTGCCGTATCGTGCGGCCTTTACGTTGGCTGACCTCGGCTTAGTAGGCTGACAAATTTGTCGGTTCGGACCTGCTGGTATGCAGCCGGATCGATGCTGTAGGTGGAAGGATGGAGTACGTGGGAACTGCGTTGGCCGAGATGACCATGCCTCAGATCTCGCCGCTGGCCGGCGAGCCGATCGAACGAGCCGACGCCGAGCGACTCGCGGGGGTGCTCAAGGCGCTCGCCGATCCGGCCCGACTGCGGCTGCTTAGCCTCATCCAGTCGGCTCCGGAGGGCGAGGCGTGCGTGTGTGACCTCACCGCTCCGCTTGGCCTGTCGCAGCCGACCGTCAGCCACCACCTGCGCATCCTGACCGAGGCAGGGCTGCTCGAGCGGGAGAAGCGGGGCGTGTGGGCGTACTACCGGTTGGTGCCCGCCGCGATCGGGACGATCGCGGACCTGCTGACCCCGCCGCGGAAGCGCGCGACCAAGAGGGCCCGCTGAGTTCGGCGCCGTCCCGGCGTCACGCTCTGCAACCAGGCAGGCTTCCGGGCGAGCCGAGCCACGGCCTGCGGTCGGCAGCCGGGTGACCTGTGGCCGGCTCACCGGTGGCCGCAGAGGAGACCGGTGAACTACGTCGGCGGCGACCTGCGCGATCAACTTGCCAATGTCGGGTACGACGTCGTCCGCGCGGGCCTCGTCGTGGGCTCCGGCGGCAACCTGTCCGCCCGCGAACCGGGCGAGGACGTCTGCTGGGTGACCGCCGCCGGCACCTGGCTGGACCGACTCGAGCGACCGTCCTTCGTCAAGGTCAATATTTCGACCGGGTCGCCGGTGCCGGACGGGCTGGATCTGGCCGGCCGGCGCGTGCCGCCTCCGACCACCGAGTTGGCGCTGCACCTGGCCACGTACCAGGCCCGCCCGAATGTCAACGCCATCGTGCACCTGCATCCGCAGACGGTGGTGCTCCTCGACGCGCTCGGCGAACGGATCCGGCTGGTGACGACGGACCACGCCGCGTACCTGCGCACGGTCGTGACGACCCCGTTCCACCCGCCGGGGACTCCCGAGCTCGCCGCCGCGGCGGCCGGGGCCGCAGCCGGCGGGGCGGACTGCATCGTGCTCGCCCACCACGGGTGCTCGGTGCTCGGCGACGGCGTTGAGATGGCGCACCGACGGGCCCGCAACCTCGAGGAGGCGGCGCAGATGACGTACCGGGCGTACGCCATTGGGGCCCTGGCGACGCTGCCCGAGTGCCCGGCCGAGTTCGTCGACGGCCTTTCGAACGACCCCTCGATCGCCGTTTGAAACCCACCGATGACACTGAGTAAGCGGCATTCGGTGACATTTTCGACCGTGCCCGGTACGCCGCTTCCGTCCCCTTGCGGTTGCCGGAATGCACCCTAGGCTGGCGCGGAAGCTTCTCGGTGTGTCGTCGCTCGTCGGAGCCGGTGCGATGACCGCCCAACCCCAGGGAGCACCCGGTGTCTGGACGCCATCGCCCGGCGGGCGCGCGGGCCCGGCGGTCCCTGCGTACTCCCGTTGCGGTCCTCGGCGTGGCCGGGCTCGTGGCGCTGACGGCGATCGCGGTGCAGACGGTGGCGGCGGACGCGGACGGGTGCAGCACGGGCGGAATCCGTCTCAGCGTCGCCGCGGACCCCGCGATCGCTCCGGCGTTGCGGGACATCGCCGCCCGCTGGACCGAGTCGACTCCGCAGATCAGCGGCGGATGCATCAGAGTCGAGATCGCCGAGAGGGCGCCGGCCGACATGGCGAGCTCGCTGGGCACCCGCGCCGGCGGCCCCATCGACGTGGCGGCCGACCCGGCGCCCACGCCCAGCGAGTCCGACATCCCCGCGGTCTGGATCCCCGACTCGGTGTTCTGGCTGAGCCGCGTGCAGAGCGTTGACAAGAACGCGTTCGACATCGACACGCCCTCGATCGCCGCCAGTCCCGTCGTCCTCGGGGTGAGCGAGGCGGACGCGGCCAAGCTCGGCGGCGATGGTGGCGCACGCCTGACCCCGGACGCTCTGAGGCCGCTGCTGACCCCGGCGCACGCCGACGAGGCGCCCGCGCTGCGGCTGGGCATCGCCGAGCCGCGCCGCGACACGGCCAGCCTCGTCGGCGCGCTCGTGCTGCACGAAGCGCTGGTCAAGAGCCAGAGTGACCTCAAGAACCTCGTCGGCGCGTTCCGTCAGATCGGCCGTCCCGCGGCGGACCCGGCGGCACTGCTGAAGTCGTTCGGCCAGGGGGTCAACGCGGCGCCGCTGAGCGAGCAGGCCGTGGCCCGACACGATGCCGGCAATCCCGCGGCGCCGATCGCGGCCGTTCCCATCGTGTCCGCGCCGGCACTCGACTTCCCGTACGCCATCCTGAACGGCAAGCCGCGCAACGTGTTCCAGGCGGCCGTACGCTTCCGCGCCGCGCTCATCGGCGGGAACTACGCGGACGTCCTGGCCAAACACGGTCTGCGGACCGCGGACGGGGTGGCGGGCAAGGGCTTCCCGACCGGTCACGGCGTCACGTCGGCTCCGGCCGAGATCAAGCCGCTCAACGAGGTCGAGCAGCTCCGCGCGGTCCTCGGCGTGTGGGTGGCGGCGAAGACCGCGTCGCGCGTGCTCGCGCTGGTGGACGTGACGCAGTCGATGGGCAGCACGATGACGGGCCCGAACGGCAACACCGAGGTACGCCTGAACGTGCTGCGCCGGGCATCCACCGACGGCCTGAAGCTGTTCACGAACGACAGCCGGCTCGGCATGTGGGCGTACGCGGCCGGACTTGACGGTCCCAAGGACGATCGGGAGGTCGTGCCGATCGGCCCCCTGAACCAGACCCAGCGCGATCGGATCACCGCCGCGATCAACGGGGCGCAGCCGGTGCCCACGAACACCTGCGCGCTGTTCGAAACGCTGCTCGACGCGTACAAGGTCATGAAGCAGGGCTACGAGCCCAAGCTCTCCAACACGATCGTGGTGTTCACCGACGGCAAGAGCAACAAGCCCGGCGGCCTCGGCCTCAAGCAGACGCAGGAACAGCTCGAGTCGCTGACGGACATCACCCGGCCGATCCGCGTCATCCTGCTCGGGGTCGGACCCGACGTCGACATGCAGCAGCTGGAAGCGCTCGCGCTGACGACCGGCGGCCACGCGTTCGAGGTCCGCGACCCGGCCGAGATCGGCTCGATCTTCCTCCAGGCCCTGCTGCGGTAGCCGAGGGCCAACCGGCCGGGCGGAGCAATGACCGGCTCAACGGTGGCGGCCGGCGTACGACGAGTCGACCGCGTCGCGACGCCGTGCGCGCCGGTCCCGCACGACCTCGATGAAGATCGGCAAGGCCGAGATCAGGACGATCAGGGCGACGACCGGCAGGATGTAGCTGTCGATCCTCTCGGGCGGGATGACCTTGACGATCTGGTCGGCGAGGTAGTAGCCGGCAAGGATGACCCCATCGGTCCACAGCACGCCGCCGACAATGTTCCATAACAGGAACTCACGCGCCGGCATCTCGAGGACTCCGGCCACGGGGTTCAGGAACGTCCGCACGATCGGGATGAACCGGGCGAGCACGACGGCCTTGGCCGGGCCGAACTTGTTGAAGTAGTACTCCGCCTTCTCGACGTACTCCCGCTTGAACAGCCGCGACTCCGGCCTATCGAACATCTTCCGGCCATACCGCACACCGAGGTAGTAGCCCAGCTGGGCTCCCGCGATTGCCAGGATCGGAGCGCCAATCAGCAGGCCGGCGAGGGACATCCGGGCCCCCTGGCCGAGGATCGCGTCCGCGACCGGCGAGGCGGCCACACCGGCGAGGAACAGCAACGAGTCGCCGGGGAAGAAGAACCCGATGAGCAGGCCGGTCTCCGCGAAGAGGATCGCCCACACACCGATCAGCCCGAAGGTCTGCACGAGCTCCTTCGGGTCGAGCGGATTGACGGCGAGCTGCTCGGATACGGCCCGGGTCTTCTCGGCGGTGTCCACGGCGACCAGGGTACCGGGGCACCCCGAAACGCCGATTGATGAACGCGGGCCGGGTCACTCGAGGCGCACGGGCGCCGACGCGTACGGGGCGTCACCATCGTCGTTGAGGAAGCCCCAGGTGACGTGGTCCGGCTTGTCCGCGGTCTCGGCGGAGATCGGCAGGATCATGGCGAAGCGTACGGACTGATGCGGCGGGACCTGATCGACGAGGCAGTTGAGCTGACCGTACGCGTAGCTGAACTTCCCGAAGTTCATCGTGTACGACGGGCAGGGATCGAGCGAGATCGGTTCACCGGTCGGGTTGGTCAGCACAACGACGAAGTTCACGTTCGTGCCGGCGCGAACCGAACCCGGCGCCTCCAGCGAGACCAGAAGGGTCGCGAACCGAGGCGGCGGGGTCGCGGCGGCCGGTAGTTCGCGGTACCACCGGCCCACCTCGATCTGACAGGTGGTCTGGAGTTCGAGCGTGTCCACCCGATGCTCGCCGCCGGCGTACCGGAGCGCCACGTCGATGTAGATGGCCGGGTCGGCGCCGCCGGCACAGCCCATGGCGGTGACGATCTCGACCCGCGCGCCATCGCCGGGGTAGACCGTGGCGGGGTACTCCCGCCCCTCGCTGTCGGCTCCGTAGGAGGCCGGCAGCGTCGGGACCGTGGCTCGGCGGTTGGTCTTCTTGTCCGTTGCCACCACCGACGGCGTGCCGGCGAGAGTGCAGCGGGCTCCGGAGTTGCGTACCTCGATCGTCGTGAACGTGTGGCCGGCGGCGCCCTCGGACCAGACCTTCGTGGGAGGACCGAGCTGATCCGACGCGCACGGCGCCTCGGTCGGTCGCGGCGAAGACGGTTCGGTCGTCGCCGGTGGGGTCGGGATGGCCACAAACGGGATCACCGAGGGCGACGGGACGGGCTCGGCGGGCGGCGGACCACCCGGAGCAGCGGCCAGGCGCAGTGTGGTGGGTGTACCGATGGCGACGGCGGCCACGGCCGCGAGGGCGGCGACGATGACCGCGCGGCGTCGGCGGCGGCGGATGCCGTCCCGCACCTGGGTGACCGGATCCGGCCAGCCGGGCAGTGCGATGCGCTCATCGGCGAGCGTGCGGCGGAGGTCTTCCTCGAGATTCACCGGGCACCGTCCTTGACCACGCGCGGCTCCGCCATGGCGGCCCGAAGCCGCGCCATCCCCCGCGAGCCGTAGCTCTTGACCGCGCCGACCGAACAGCCGAGCGTCGCGGCGACCTGTACCTCGCTGAGGTCCTCGTAGAACCTGAGCACCAACACCGCCCGCTGGCGTCGCGGCAGCGTCCCGAGCAACTGCCAGAGAACCTGGTCGGGCGGCTCGGCGTCGGCGTACGACCGCTCCGGTGGCTCGGCGACGAGCCGTTCCCGGCGCAGCGAGCGCCACCGGCTCAGGTGCCGGTTGACGATGATCCGCCGCAGGTACCCCTCGGGGTCTTCCTGCCGCCGGATCCGCTCCCACCGCATGCCGGTGCGCTCGAGCGCGTCCTGGACGAGGTCGTCGGCGAGGTGCCGGTCGCCGGTCAGAGCGTGTGCGAACCGGAGCAGTTCGACGTGCCGGTCCCGCACGTACTCCTCGAACGATGGCGGGGCCTGCCACTTCGCCATGTCCCTAGGACCCCGCTGGGACGCGAAAGGTTGCCCTGCACGGGAGTAGCGTTGACGGAAGGGAGGCGGCGCCCATGACCGATCAAGCGGTCGCGCCGGACGCGCTGAGCCTGGCCGACCCGAACACCGTTGCCACGGCGTACTGGCATGCCTTGCCGGATGGCCGGGTGCAGTGCGACGTGTGCCCGCGCGCGTGCAAGCTCCGGGAGGGCCAGCGCGGGCTGTGCTTCGTCCGCGGCCGGATCGACGATCAGATCGTGCTTGCCACGTACGGTCGCTCCTCGGGCTTCTGCGTGGATCCGGTCGAGAAGAAGCCGCTCAACCACTTCCTGCCCGGTTCGTCGGTGCTGTCGTTCGGCACCGCCGGCTGCAACCTCGCCTGCCGGTTCTGCCAGAACTGGGACATCTCCAAGTCCCGCGAGATCGACACGCTGTCGGCCGCGGCCTCCCCGGACGCCCTCGCCGCGGCGGCGCAGCGGCTCGGCTGCCGGTCGGTGGCGTTCACGTACAACGACCCGGTGATCTTCATGGAGTACGCCATGGATGTCGCCGACGCCTGCCACGAGCGCGGCATCAGCGCGATCGCGGTGTCGGCGGGGTACATCAACGCGGCGCCCCGGGCGGAGTTCTACCGGCACATGGACGCGGCGAACATCGACCTCAAGGCATTCACCGACGCCTTCTACGAGAAGATCACTTTCTCCAAGCTGCCGGCAGTGCTGGAGACGCTCGAGTACCTGCGGCACGAGACCGAGGTCTGGTTCGAGATCACGACCCTGCTGATTCCGGGGCACAACGACTCCGACGGCGAGATCGCCGAGGAGTGTGCCTGGCTGCTCGAACACCTCGGGCCGGACGTGCCGCTGCACTTCTCAGCGTTCCACCCCGACTTCAAGATGCGCGACGTGCCACCGACGCCGCCGGCCACTCTGCGCCGGGCCCGCCGGATCGCTCTGGAGCATGGGCTCCGCTACGTCTATACCGGCAACGTCCACGACCCCGACGGCGGGACCACCCGGTGTCCCGGCTGCGATCGGCCCGTCGTCGTGCGCGACTGGTACGACATCGTGGACTACCGGCTCACCGAGGCGGGCGCGTGTGAGAGCTGCGGCACGACGCTGCCGGGTGTGTATGCCGGGCCGCTCGGGGACTGGGGGCGGCGCCGGATGCCGGTGCGTCTGCTCGACCCGGTCCCACCGGGCGTCGGCGCGCACGATCGCCGTACGCCGGTCGCACCGTAGCCAAGGCGTGCCAACGGGTGACGTGCGCGCCGGCGCGCGTCGGAGACAACCAGCACCGCGTGTGGTACACCGGTGATCGTGCGTGACGTCCCGCGGTCGTCCGGCCGCGGCGTACGGGCGCCGGCGGTGGCCGGCAGGTTCTACCCGGCCGACGCCGGTGTGCTGGCCGTCGTCGTCGACCGCCTGGTCGGCGACGTGGCGACTCCCGCGGACGAGGCCGTCGCGGCGGCGTACGTCGTGCCGCACGCCGGCTACCAATTCTCCGGGCCGACGGCCGCCCACGCGTACGCGCGGCTGCATGCCCAGGCGGACCGGGTGCGGCGCGTTGTGCTGCTCGGGCCGGCCCACTACGTGGAGCTGTCCGGCTGCGCGGTGCCTGCCGTCGAGGCGTGGCGTACGCCGCTGGGCGAGGTCCCGATCGACACCGCCCTCGTCGACCGGCTGGCGGGCGGCGGGCACGTCACGGTCGACGACCGGCCGCACGTCCCGGAGCACTCCTTGGAGGTGCAGCTGCCGTTCCTACAGCGGGTGCTGCCCGGGGGCGTACCCGTGCTGCCCATTGTGGTCGGTCCGTCCTCAGTGGACGTCGTCATCGGCGCACTGTCGCTGGCGGCGGACCCCGGCACGGTCGTCGTGTGCAGCACCGACCTGTCGCATTACCTCGACGACCCGACCGCGCGGCGGCAGGACCAGAGAACAGCCCAGGCCGTGCTCGACCTCGCGGAGGAGCGGATAGGCGTACGCGACGCCTGCGGCGTGTTCGCGCTGCGGGGACTCGTCTCGTGGGCGCGGCGGGTGGGCCTTCGGCCGACCCTGCTCGACCTGTCCACGTCCGCGGACACGGCCGGTGATCCGACGCGCGTAGTCGGTTACGCGGCGTTCGCGCTCCATCCCGCGCCCGCCTGAGATGCCCGACCGCGGCGAGCGGTCAACGGTAGTCGTCGTCGAGGTCGACCACGTACGCCTGCTCGACCGCGTCCCACTCGCCGACCTCGAGGCCGCGGTGCACCTCGGCCGGCTCCTCGGCCGGATTCGCGGAGATGGCCTGTTCGACGGCGTCCGCGTCCGGCGCTTCGATGTCCCGCTCGTCGGCCTCGAGGTGGTGGCCGGGCGCACGGTCCTCGTCGGGCTCGGTCATCGTCGCCTCCTCCCGGTCGGCGGTTCCGCGTTTCACGGTACGGGGCCGGGGCCGTGCCCGCACGACCGTCCGGGCATGGATGGGGCGGCGACACGGTCCGATTCCCGCCCGGGCGTGCGTCCGGATGCCAGGATGAACCCGTGAGATTTCTGATCAGAGTCGTGGTCAACGCGGTCGCGCTGTGGATCACCACGCTCGTCGTTCCCGGCATCGATGTCACGGGCAAATCCACCACGTCCGAAATCCTGACGCTGCTGGCGGTGGCACTGATTTTCGGCATCGTGAACGCGGTGCTGAAGCCGATCATCCATGTGGTCGGGTGTGTCTTCTACATCCTCACGCTCGGGCTGTTCGCGCTCGTCGTGAATGCGCTGTTGTTCCTGCTCACGGAGTGGGTCGCCGACAAGCTCGACCTGCCGTTCAACATCGACGGGTTCTGGCCGGCGTTCTGGGGCGCGATCGTGATGGCGGTCGTCAGCTGGCTGCTCAGCTTGATCATCCCAGAGCCGCGCGGCGACCGCGTGGCCGAGGAGCGGTGAGCCGGGTCGACGGCCGCCCCACCGGCGGACTGCGCGATACTGCCCGACGGAGGACAGCGCGGTCCGCCTCACGCGGTCACCCACAGCAAGGAGCAGGACGATGCCGATCGCATCCCCCGAGGTCTACGCCGAGATGCTCGATCGCGCCAAGGCCGGCGCGTTTGCCTATCCCGCCATCAACGTGACGTCCTCACAGACGCTCAACGCCGCGCTGCGCGGCTTCGCCGAGGCGGAGAGTGACGGCATCATCCAGCTCTCGACTGGCGGCGCCGAGTACGTCTCGGGCCCCACCGTGAAGGACATGGTGACCGGCGCCGTCGCATTCACCGCGTTCGCCACCGAGGTGGCTAAGAACTACCGGGTCCACGTCGCGCTGCACACGGACCACTGTCCGAAGGACAAGCTCGACACGTTCGTACGCCCCCTGCTCGCCATCTCGACGGAGCGGGTCGCAGCCGGTCAGCCACCGCTGTTCCAGTCGCACATGTGGGACGGTTCGGCGGTTCCCATCGCGGAGAACCTGCAGATCGCCGAGGAACTTCTCGCCGAGGCGGCGGCCGCCAAGATCGTCCTGGAGATCGAGGTCGGCGTCGTCGGTGGCGAGGAGGACGGCATCGTCGGCGCCATCGACGAGAAGCTATACTCGACTGTCGAGGACGGTCTCGCCACCGCGGCCGCGTTAGGGCTGGGCGACAAGGGCCGGTACATGGCGGCGCTGACGTTCGGCAATGTGCACGGGGTGTACAAGCCGGGCAACGTGAAGCTCCGCCCGGAGATTCTCAAGGAGATTCAGGACGCGGTTGGCGCCAAGTACGGCCGGGAGAAGCCGTTCAACCTGGTCTTCCACGGCGGATCGGGCTCACTGCTGTCGGAGATCAGGTCCGCGCTCGACTACGGCGTGGTCAAGATGAACATTGACACCGACACGCAGTACGCGTTCACCCGCCAGGTCGCCGGGCACATGTTCACCAACTACGACGGCGTGCTCAAGGTGGACGGCGAGGTCGGCAGCAAGAAGGGGTACGACCCGCGCACGTGGGGCAAGGTGGCCGAGGCGGGCATGGCCAAGCGGGTCGCGCAGGCCTGCGAGGACCTGCGCTCGACCGGTACGACGCTGAGCAAGTAACGACGGTGGGGCCGGGTGCCCGGTGCGCCGAACCGGTTCGCGCGGGCCGCCCTAGGTCAACGTCGTCGAGCGCTGGCCGGCGAGGTGAGCACGGAGACCACCTCGTGGACGTCGTCGGTGAGGTGGATGAGCGTCGACAGGTCGCCCTCCGGCGACAGCTCGAGCAGCGGACGTAGCAGCATTTCGATCGGTAACGTCTGCGTCCAGAACGCGCGATCCAGGAAGACGTATGCCCCGCTGATCCCCTCCGTGTTGTAGAACGTCTTCGTAGCGGCCTGGAAGACCTCCTGTACGGTGCCCGCTCGGCCGGCCGCGAACACGATGCCACCCCGGGCGAGCCGCAGGATCGTGTCCTCCCGGATCGCGTTGGAGAAGTACTTAGCCACCTGGGCGGCGAAGAGGTTCGCCGGCTCATGGCCGTACAACCAGGTGGGTATGGCCAACCCGCCGCGCCGCGCCCACCCGACCCGGTCGCCGTCGGCGTCGATCGGGGCGAACCGAGCGCGGACCTCTAGCGCCGCGGCCGTGTACGGGTCGTGGTCGCGAAAGTCCGGCGCGGTGGCCAGCACGTCGACGGCGGCGACGACGTCGCGTGTCGGGCGGGTCGACAGGTACGCGCCGAGGTTGGCCGCCTCCATCACGCCCGGACCGCCGCCGGTGACCACCAGCCGCCCCGCCCGGCTGAGCTCCCAACCCAACGTCGCGGCGAGCCGGTAGGTTGCGCTTCCCCGAGCTACCGCGTGTCCGCCCATGATCCCGACCACCGAGCCGGGGCCGTTTTCGGCGAGCCACGCTCCGGTCAGGTCCGCGAGCGCGTTGTCGATGCCGTGGTCGTGCAGGCGTTGCGCCAGCGCGACGCGCACCTCGGGCAGCGCGCCTCCGTGCGCGCGGAAATGGTGATAGACCACCGTGTCGTACATGCCCACGAACCCGTGCTCGGCGAACCCGGCGAACAGGTCCTCGCCGGTGTAGAGCCGCGTCGGCTGGCTCGGGAACGGTAGCGCGGTGAACGAGGGCACCACATGGGCTCCCCGCCGCACGAGATCGGCCTCGACCTCGACCGAGGCGAATCGGCAACCGACGAAGAGCGCGTCCGCCACGTCGACGTGGCGGAGGTCCGGCACCGGGTCGAGATCCAGTCGCAGCCCCTGCACGGTCAGGCCGGCGAGGCTGCCGTTTGCGAGGTGCGTCTCGAACTCGGCTCGCGACTCCACCTCGTCGGGCGTCGGATCGTGCGGCGCGATGACGTCGGGGGGCGGTGGTGTGGGCACGCCGCAATTCTGCGCGGCAGCCAGAAGCTCCGCTCGGCTCAACGGAGGAGAGCCTCGGCCTGGCAGAGCGAGAGCCCGGAGGCACGCGGCCGCCGGGCTCCCTTACCGGGTCCTGGGGAGGCTCCGGACTTCTATTTGTAGTCGATCAGGGCCGCGGGCGCACCGGCCGCTCGCGTGGCAGCGCGCCGCCGCTCGCGTGACCAATCCTCAGCCGTTCAGCCACACGGGCTACGGCACGTACACCGCCCAGGCCCCGGGCTCCGTCCACCACGACCGCTTGCGGCTCAACGAACCCGACACGCCGTCGTCGACGTACTGCACATCGGCGTCGCGGGGCGTGACCGCGGCGGCGCGGCCGCGGGCGCGCCGGACCTCGAGGCGTACCCGTGGCCTTCGGAGCAGCGAGCGGGCGACCACCGGAACGGCGACCGCGACCTCGACCACACCATCCGTCGGGTCCGCCGCCGGGGTCAGCGGCAGCCCGTCGAGCGACGCGTAACCGCCGGCGTTCGCGACGACGCACGCCAGCATGGAGTCCTCGCCGTCGGAGAGCACGGCGTCGTCCACCTCGACCCGGCCCCGCCACGGCGCCGGGCGGCCCGCCTCGTCCTCGCCGGCCAGCAGCACGCCGTCGAGCGTGACCGACCCGCCGTCGTTGCGCAGCAGATCCAACCGCCGGGCCCGCCCACCGAGCACCGCCGCGGCGACGGCCGCGGGTTCCCGGGGCAGCTCGAGCTGTGCGGCCAGGTCGCCCGGCCCGCCGCGCCCCGCTGGGCCAAGCGGCAGTACGCCGACGGGTGGCAGGTCGGGCATCGTCCGGTGTGCCGGCAGGTCGCCGGGCCGGCGACTCGGCGGCGGCGCGTACCGCCGGACGAGCCGGCGCACGACGGCGCGGAGCTGGCCGTCGACGGCGGTGGCGACCACGAGCCTTGGCTCGCCGTCGGCGTTGGGCCACGGAAGCCCGTCGGCCCGCGGTGGGCCGTCGAGCCGGGCGAGCACCTCGTCGATCGACGCGTCCGAACCGGCGGTAACCGTCTCCACCCTGGCGCCGGCGGCCGCGAGCGCCTCGGCACACGCGAGCACCGGCACCCGCGGTGCGGCGGACCCTCCCTCGCGGTCAGTCAAGGTGAGTATCACCACGTCGTACACCGGCTCGGCCTCCCGCGATGACTGCCGCCGCCGATTCCGGACGGCCAACTCTTGTTAGCCTGACACCTCGGGCTCGCCATGCGTCGCCACCTGGCACCCGAGCCCCAGGAGGCGGGTACACATGCCAGCGATCGTGCTCATCGGGGCGCAGTGGGGCGACGAGGGCAAGGGCAAGGTTACCGACCTGCTCGGCGGGAGCGTCGGCTACGTTGTGCGTTACTCGGGTGGCAACAACGCCGGCCACACGGTGATCACTCCAGACGGCCAGAAGTACGCCCTTCACCTCATGCCGTCCGGCGCCCTCTCGCCGTCCGCGAAGATCGTGATTGGGAACGGCGTCGTGGTCGACCCGAAGGTCCTGATCGCGGAGATCGACGGGCTGACCGAGCGGGGCGTCGACGTGTCCCGCCTCCTGATCTCCGCCGACGCCCACCTGATCATGCCGCATCACCGGGCGCTGGACCGCGTCGTCGAGCGGTACCTCGGCTCGTCGCGGATCGGCACGACCGGGCGAGGGATCGGTCCGGCCTACGGCGACAAGGTGGCCCGGATAGGCATCCGCGTCCAGGATCTGCTCGACCCCGGCATCCTGCGCCAGAAGCTCGAACTGGTGCTGCGGGAGAAGAACCAGATCCTGTTCAAGGTCTACAACCGCAAGGCCATCGACCCGGACGTCGTGGTGGAGGAGTACCTGGCGTACGCGGAGCGGCTGCGTCCGTATATCGCCGACACGCGAGCGGTGCTCTGGCGGGCCCTCGAGCGCGGCGACCTCGTGCTGATGGAGGGCGCCCAGGCCACAATGCTCGACCTGGACCACGGCACGTACCCGTTCGTGACGTCGTCGAACCCGACGGCCGCCGGCGCGTGCGTGGGCACCGGCATCCCGCCCACGCGGATCACGAAGGTCATCGGGGTGACGAAGGCGTACACCACCCGGGTGGGCTCCGGGCCGTTCCCTACCGAGCTGTTCGACGAGCACGGCGAGCACTTGCGCAAAACGGGCGCGGAGTACGGCACGACAACTGGGCGGGAGCGGCGGTGCGGCTGGTTCGACGCGGTCGTCGGCCGGTACGCCGTGCGGCTGAACGGCATCACCGACCTGGTCGTCACCAAGCTCGACGTGCTGTCCGGCATGGATAAGGTGCCGATCTGCGTGGGCTATGAGATCGACGGCGAGCGGACCGACGATATGCCGCTCACGCAGACCGCGTTCCACCACGCCCGCCCGGTCTACGAGGAGCTCGACGGCTGGTGGGAGGACATCTCCAAGGCGCGCACGGAGGAGGACCTGCCGACAAACGCGCGCCGGTACATCGAGCGGATCGAGGAGCTGTGCGGTGCGCCGGTCAACGTGGTCGGGGTGGGACCGGGCCGCGAAGAGAACGTGGTCCGGCGGGAACTGCTGCCGAGCGGTCCCCGGAACGCACGGCCGAACGGATGATCTCACTGTCCGAGCACGTCGTCGTTATCGAAACGTAATTGTCGCTAGGTGTCCTTACTCCAGGTGATCGATCCGGCCCGAGCGGAGCTGTTTCGTCCGCTTTACCGGCGATGGTTTCCCGACCGCCCCACGACGCTGTGTGATCACCGGCGGCGTTCGATGCGCGTGACGGTTACTCGCTGGTAGCAAGGGTCTTGTGAGCCACCGCCCTTCGCGGGACCATCGGGCGCACGCTGCGCCGGGCCGTCCGACGAGCGCGCGTGGCACGTTGACTTTCGCATGCTCCGGTTTCCTCCGGCGCTCGGCCGCGTCGGACCCCCCGTCAAGGAGGATCTGTGAAGGACGCAGAAGGCAATCTGGTGCTGGGCCGCACCAGATGGCGGCGCTTTGCCTTGGCACTGCTGCCGACGACGGTCGCCGTCGGCGCCATCATGGTCGGCATCGCGAACGGTGTGATCGGCGCGGGCTTCACCGTGTCCGGAGAGCAGTTCAAGGTCTCCGCGGATCACCTGCACGGCGACAACTTCAAGCAGTACGGCGACTTCGACTCGTCCAAGGCCAACCCGGCGATTCCGGTCGCCAGGTCCACGATCGAGGACGCGACCCTGAACAACCTGTGCCAGTCGGTCAACGTGAAGAACCCGCTCGGTGTCAAGATCGTGCTTCGGATCGAGGCCGGCAAGGACGCGGCGAACCCGGTCACCGCCAAGAACCTCTCGCTCGGCATGACCCAGCTGTCCGGCGACGCCACGTTCCACAACATCCAGATCGGCAACGACGGCGGCGACCTGTCCGGCGACGCGGCGCGCAACGGCAGCTTCGGCCAGCGCGCGGACTCGGTGGATATCGACGGTCTGCGGCAGGTCGCGTACGACACCAGCGCCGGCACGTTCACGCTCAAGGGCCTGAACCTGCGGGTCCTGGTGGGCGCCGCCGCGAACGAATGCTTCTAGACCGGTGATTGAGGCCCGCGGGGGCTTGCTCCGCGGGCCTCACCCATGTGCACCGTCGAGTGCCCGCAAGGAGGTTTAGCACGTGACGACCGCGTACGAGCCGACCGGTCAACCGGGCGCGGTGGCCCGCTTCGGACGAGCCTCGGCCCGTGGCTGGCGCAGGTTCCGGCGGTGGCGGCGCGGCAGGCCGTTCTGGGGCGGCTTCTGGCTCATCCTGGGTGGGCTGCAGCTGTTCCTGAGTAGCAACCTGAGCCTCGGCGGCATAAAGGTCCACTTTGGACCGGAAGGTTTCCTGTCCTACCTGCTGCCGCTGGTCCTGCTGATGTGCGGCGTGCTCGTGTGGGTCACCCCCCAGCAACGCGTGTTCTACGGCGTCATCGGCGCGCTCACCGCGGTCTACTCGCTGATCGGGCTGAACCTCGGTGGCTTCCTGCTCGGCATGCTGTTCGGCATCATCGGCAGCGCATTGGCGATCGCCTGGACGCCGGTCCGGCTCGAAAACCCGCCGGCCCAGCCGGCTCCCCCACCGGAGCCGGAGGACGAGGCGTACGCCGAGGAGCCCACCACTGCGACTTTCGACGACCTCCTGACCGGCCCGCTCACCGACACGCTGCCACCGCCGGTCAACCCGCTGGCGAACGACGTACCGGATGCCGGTGGCGGAGAAGCGGAGCCGGATTCGCCCGCCCCACCGGCCGGCCCCGCCGCGCCCAACCGCCCGGCCGGGCCCGCCGTTCCCCACCAGCGCCCGCCGAGCCCGGACTCCGAGCAGAGCGATGACGGCACGCCCCCGTCCAGCCCCGGCGGCACGCTGCCTCGTCGGAGCCCGCCGCTGTACTCGATCGCGTTGATTCTGCTCGCCGTCGGGGTGCTTGGCGTGATCGCCGTGCGTGGCGCCGCACCGGCATACGCCGCGCCATGCCAGCCGATACCCACGCGCTCCAGCGCACCGCCCGCGGCCACCTCGGCGCCGAGCTCGGCAGCAACGTCCGCCGCGCCGAGCTCATCGACGGCCGGGTCGCCGAGCGCGTCCGCGACCCAGGACCCGGGGATCGTTGGCGGGATCATCGGCGGGGTGGGCGACGCCGTCGGTGCCGCGCTCGGCGTGACGCCGACGCCGACGGCAACGCCTGCCGCCCCCGCCGCGAACGCGGGCGCGGCCGCCTCGACCGCGGGCCCGAGCACCACCCGGCCCGTCCAGCGAGCCACGACGCCGGTTCCCGGCTGTGCCGCCACGCCCACCGGCGGTGGGCCGAGCGGCGCCACCCCGAAGGCGCCGGCGAAGCGCCTCGCGCTCGCGGCCGGTCAGCCACCGGTCGCGGCCAGCCCGTCCCGGCTCACTGGTTCGCGCGTCTCCATGGACGGCTTGAGTTTCGATGGCGTCGTGGACCTGCCGACGAAGTCCGGAGACAGCGTCCGGGCGCTGCGGTTCTCCATGGACAAGTCGGTGACCACCGACTTCACCCTCACGACGCCCACGGTGAACGGCGCGGGGGCGGTCTTCAAGACCAAGGCGCTGACCGTCGCCGGGAACGTCAAGTTCTACGCGAGCCGGTTCGCCGGCAACCTGTGTGACCCGATTACCGAGATCGTCTGCGTGATCCCGGTCGTGTTCACTCCCGACTCGCCGCCGCCCCTGACGTTGCCGAACATGGCGTTCACCGACCCCGACATCCAGCTGGTCTTCGTCGACTCCGACACGCTCACCGGGACGCCCAGCCTGAATCTGGCCGTCGAGAGCTGACGCGTCACAGGATCAGAGCCGCGCCAGGGCCGCCTTGAGCGGGTCCAGGCCCAGCGAGCCCAGGTCGAGCGCGTCCCGGTGGAACGCCTTGAGGTCGAAGCTCGCGCCCTTGCGCGCCCTCGCGTCATCCCGTGCCTGCAGCCAGATCCGCTCGCCGACCTTGTACGACGGCGCCTGACCCGGCCACCCAAGGTATCGGTTCAGCTCGAACCGCAGGTTTTCGTCCGGCACTCGGCAGTGCGCCCGCATGAACTCCCAGCCCAGCTCCGGCGTCCAGCGCTCGCCCGGGTGGAAGCCGAACGGGTTGTCCTTCGGGATCTCCAGCTCGAGGTGCATGCCAATGTCGACGATGACGCGGGCGGCCCGGAACGCCTGCGCGTCCAGCATGCCGAGCTTGTCGCCGGGGTCCTCCAGGTAGCCGAGGTCGTCCATCAGGCGCTCGGCGTACAAGGCCCAGCCTTCGCCGTGCCCGGAGATCCAGCACAGCAGCCGCCGCCACCGGTTGAGCAGCTCCTTGCGCACCTGGGTCTGAGCGACCTGCAGGTGGTGGCCGGGCACGCCCTCGTGGTAGACGGTCGTCACCTCGCGCCAGGTGGAGAACTCCGTGATGCCCTGTGGCACCGCCCACCACATCCGGCCGGGGCGGCTGAAGTCCTCGCTCGGACTGGTGTAGTAGATTCCGCCGTCGCTGGTTGGCGCGAGGCACGCCTCGATGCGGCGAACCTGCTCGGGAATGTCGAAGTGCGTGTCGTGCAGGTCGGCGATGGCCTTGTCGGCGAGCGCCTGCATCCAGTCGCGGAACGTCTCCTTCCCGGGGATCTTCCGGGCGGGATCCGCGTCCAGCGTGCCGACCGCGTCGTCGACGCTCGCGCCCACCCCGGCGATCCGGGCGGCCACCGCACGCATCTCGCCCTCGAGCCGGGCAAGCTCGTCGAAGCCCCAGGCGTACGTCTCGTCCAGGTCGATCTTCGCGCCGAGGAAGTACTGCGACGCGAGCGCGTACCGCTCGCGGCCGGCGGCCTGCTTCTCGCGGCCGTGCGGCGCGAGCTCCTCGCGCAGAAATCGGCCGAACTCGGCGGTCGCCTCGGTCGCGGCGGCCGCGCCGCGGTCGAGGTCGGCGCGCAGCGAACCGTCGGCCGACAGGCCGCGGGCCAGGCCGTGAAAGAAGTCGTCCCCGTGTGGGTCGGTCCACGTGTCGCACTGCTTCGCGACCTCGATCATCTGGTGTCGGGGGCTGGCATGCCCGGCGTCGGCGGCCGCCAGCAGCGTCCCGCGGTACTGCTCGAGCGCGCGTGGGATCTGGTTCAGCCGGGCGGCGACGTTGGAGACCGCCTGCTCGCCTTCGGTCGGCATGAGGTCGAAGACCTGACGTACGCCGTGCAGCGGGCTGGCGATCACGTTGATCTCGCTGGTCGTCTCGCCCGCGTCGTACCGGGCCAGCTCGAGGCGGAGGCGCTCCTGCATGGCCTCCTTGGCGACCCGCTCGGGCTCGGAAGCCGCGTCGGTGCGATCGAGCTCTGCGAGGGTGCGCCGGGCCAGGTCGGCCTGCGTCGCGAAGCCCGCGGGCGAGAGGTCGTCCAGCGCATGGTCGTGCCCGGCGATGCCGACGTAGGTCGCGCCCGTCGGGTTCAGCGGCGCCCACTCGTCCACGTAGCGGTTAGCGATGTCGTCGATAGCTACCACGGGCCAGACCCTACGGGATGCGTGCGACGCCGCGCCGGATGATTACCCGCCCGGTCGCGCAGCCCCCGGCCGCGGGTGTGACGCCGAACACCAGGTCCGAAAGTCGCGCGACTTTGTCGTACCCCTCCGGCAAAGTGTCAGGAGTGAACGCGCCAGCTGCTCCTGACAAGACCGGCCTGCGCACGTGGCTGCCCGGCTTCTTCGGGCTCGCCGCGATCTGGGGCTCCAGCTTCCTGTTCATCAAGGTCGGCGTCGAGGAGCTGCACCCGCTCTACCTGGCGCTCTACCGCGTTGCGGCCGGCGCGGCGACGCTGGTCGCGGTGCTTGCGGTGACGCGGGTCCGCCTGCCGCGCGACGCCCGGCTGTGGGGGCACCTGTCCGTCATCGCGACGGTCGGCGTCGCGCTCCCGTTCGCGCTGTTCGGCTACGGCGAGCAGCGGATTCCGTCCGTGCTCGCTGGCATCTGGAACGCCACCACCCCGCTGATCGTGCTGCCGATCGCCGTGTTCGCGTTCCGCACCGAGCGCATGACCGGGCGGAAGGCGATCGGCATGGCGCTCGGGTTTCTGGGCGTGCTCGTCGTGCTTGGCGTCTGGCGGGGCGTGGGCGGCAGTGAGCTCACCGGTCAGCTCATGTGCGTCGCGGCCGCGGCCTGCTATGGCGTCGCTATTCCGTACGCGAAGCGGTTCGTCTCGGACACCGGCGTCCCCGGGCTGACACTCGCGGCCGGTCAACTCGTCGTAGCCACCGCCGTGCTCGCCGTCGTCGCGCCCCTCGTGGCGGGCGCACCGCCCTCGCCGGCCGCGCTGTCCGGCGAGGCGGTCGCGAGTGTGTTGACGCTCGGCGCCGTGGGCACCGGGATCGCGTTCGTCATCAATTTCCGCAACATCCGGCTCGCGGGAGCGAGCACGGCCTCGATGGTCACCTACCTGATCCCGATCTTCGCGATCGCGATCGGTGTGGTGGCCCTCGGGGAGGGCCTCTCGTGGTACCAGCCCGTGGGGGCCCTGATCGTGCTCCTCGGGGTCGCGACGTCGCAGGGTCTGCTTTTGCTGCGGCGGCCGAGCCGTTGGCTTGGCCGCAGAGTTCCGGTGTCGGCACGGTCCGAGGACCTGGTGGCGGCGTCGAGCCAATGATCAGGCGGCGTGGGCGGCCGCCCACTTGAGGAGCCGCTCGGCCGGCCACGTGTTGACCACGCGAGCCGGGTCCACCCCGCAGCGTGCCGCCCGCTCGCAGCCCAGGCGCAACCAGTCGAGCTGGCCCGGTGCGTGCGCGTCGGTGTCGATGGCGAACAGGCACCCGGCCTCCACGGCCTGGCGCAGCAGCCGCTTGGGTGGGTCGAGTCGGTCCGGCCGGCAGTTGATCTCGATGGCCTTGTCGTGCTCGAGGCAGGCCGCGAACACCGCGTCGGCGTCGAAGTCGCTGGGCGGACGGGTCCGCCCGGTCCGGTGCGCCCGGTCACCCTCGGTGGCGAGGCCGACCGCGCTCGCCGACACCTTCCGGCCGGTGCAGTGGCCGAGGATGTCCAGCTGCGGATTGGCGATCGCCGTGAGCATCCGCCTCGTCATGTGCGTCGCGTTGTCACGGAGTCCGCTGTGGACGGAGCCGACCACGACGTCGAGCCGTGCCAGCAGGTCCTCGTCCTGGTCGAGCGAACCGTCGGCGAGGACGTCCACCTCGATGCCGGTCAGGATCCGGAAGCCCTCCGGCAACTGATCGTTCAGGGCAGCGACATGGTCGAGCTGGCGGCGCAGCCGCGCTGCCGTCAGCCCGCGGGCGACCGTCAGGGTCGGCGAATGATCGGTCAGCACCAGATACTCGTGGCCAAGCTCGACGCCGGCCAGGGCCATCTCCTCGATCGGCGAGCCGCCGTCGGACCAGTCGGAGTGCAGGTGGCAGTCGCCGCGTAGGGCCGTACGGATGGCCGCGGTCGCCTCGTCCAACGGCACGCCCGCGGTCGCCTTGAGCCGCCTCAGGTAGACCGGCTCCTCGCCGCGCAGGGACTCTTCCACGCAACGCGCCGTCACGTCGCCGACCCCGGACAGCTGGGTCAGCGTGCCGGCCTCCGCGCGTGCCGCCAGCTCCTCGGGTGACAACGACGCCAGCGCGTTGGCGGCCGACCGGAAGGCCCGCACCCGATAGGCGGCCTCGTTGGCGCGCTCCAGCTGGAAGGCGATCCGTCGCAGGTCCGCGACCGCGTCACGCGTCATGCCCCAAATCTAGGGGGTACGCCGGACGCACCGACTCGCGGCGTTGGTGCGCTCCGGCCGGGCCCGCTCGCGTACCGCGAATGATCGTCCGGTAAGGGGGGAGCTGCGCGGGGTTGTCCGGCTGTCGCCGTGGCGATATGGTCCGGCGACTGCCGGTTCACGTGGGGAGGGGTTGAGCCGATGGTCGCCACCGCACGCGCGGGCATCTCCGTACTCATGCTGCTGGGCTTCTACCTCGTCGCCCTGCTCCAGCTGGCCGGCGCGGCCGCGCTGACGTTCTGGCTGACCACCCGGCTCCCCGGCGCGATAGCCGTGAAGCTCACGTTTCCGCTGTTCGCCGCCACGGTCGGCGCCGTGGGCGTCGCGATATGGCGAGCGTTTCGCGCCAGGCCGGAACCACCGGAGGGCCTTCCGGTCGACCCCGACCGCGCGCCCGACCTGTGGGAGACCGTCCACCGGCTGGCCGGGAAGGTGGGCACCCGGATGCCGGACGAGATCCGGCTGGTCCCCGAGATCAACGCGGCCGTCGTGGAGCAGTCCAGACTGCTCGGTCTGCTCGCGGGCCGCCGGGTCCTCTACATAGGACTACCGCTGCTGCAGGTGTTCAGCGTCGACCAGCTGCACGCCGTACTGGCGCACGAGCTCGGCCACTACTCGCGCCGCCACACCCAGCTGGCCGCGGTGGCGTACCGGGGGCGGCTCACGATCGCCGAGACGCTCTCCCGGATCGGCCCGCACAACGTCGCAGGATGGGTGTTCAAGGCGTACGCCCGGCTGTACGTGCTCGTGGACAACGCGGTGGTGCGCCGCCAGGAGTACGAGGCGGACGAGGCATCCGTGCTGGTGGCCGGCCGCGCGGCCGCCGCGAGCGCGCTGCGCGAGCTGCCTGTGCTGGAGGCGGCGTGGGCGTTCTACTTCGCCACGTACGTGAAGCCGGGCTGGGAGGCCGGGTACGCGCCGGACGACATGTTCGGCGGCTACGCCAAGCTCGTCGAGGCGCGCGCCGCCGAACTGGACCGGCTGCGCGCCGAGGAGCCGCCGGACAAGGCCTCGACCTGGGACACCCATCCACCGATCGCCGACCGCGTCGCGGCGATCCTGGCCATGCCCGAATCCACCGTCTACCACGACGGCCGGCCGGCGTGGGCGCTCGTGCCGAACCTGGGCGAGCTCGGTTGGCGCCTGCAGGAACTCATGGTCAACATCGGCGCGCGAGCGGTACTGCCGTGGCCGCAGTTCACGCATGCGTGGCTGACGGCGCAGACGCAGCGCGAGGCCGATCAGGCGTTTCGGGCCGTCGCCCGGCAGACGGGCGCGCCCGAGCTCAACCTGGGCAGCGTCTTCAACCTGATCGCCTCCGGTCGGCTCGACGAGGTCGCGGCGCGGATGTTCCCGACCGCCGGCCTGGGCGAGGCTCCGGCTCGAATGACGGCAGTGCTCGAGGTGCTGATGCAGCTCGCGGCCGTGCGGTCGGGGGTCGCCGGCTGGCAGCACTCGTGGTCGGGGACGGCCCAGTTCGTGACCGTCCACGGGTACCCGCTCTCCCTCGAGGAGCTGGCCAAGCTCGCGTCATCGCCGGGCGGGGTGGACGAGGCGTACCGCCGGCTGCTCGACCTCGGCATCGATATCACCAAGGCCCGGCTGGTGGAGAAGACCGCCAGCGCGCTCGGGTCCGGCGTCATCGCAGCCCTCGGCAACGTCAAGGTGGACGGCGTCGAGCACGACCTGATCGTGCTCAACCAGGGCCTCGTGTTCGTGCCGAACCCGGGTAAGGCCGACCAGGGTCGGCGGAGGCTCGCCGAGATCATCGGCCGGGCACCGGCCGCGGAGCTCGCCGAGGCGTACCGGTTCCTGCCGTACGAGGAGGTCGCGTCGGCGAGCGTCGCCAAGCGCGTGCCGGCGCGGGCGGACGTCGTCCTGCACGGCGGGCGCACGGTGGCCCTGCAGGAGACGTGGGGCAGCGAGCTCATCACCAAGGACAGCCGGGATGTGCTGCTCGAGGTGCTCGGCGCGCTGGCCCGGCGCGGTGGCGCCTGATCGGCACAACCCCGTGCCGGGTTGCGATGACCTTGCGGGCAGTCCGCGCGCTACCGTGGCCCCGTGCGCACCATCGACTGGGTCGACGGCGCCGTTGAGATCATCGACCAGACTGCGCTGCCCGAGCGGACCGTCAGGCTCCGCCTCGATACGGTCGACGGGCTCGTCGGCGCGATCCAGTCCATGGCCGTACGCGGGGCACCGGCGCTCGGGGTCGCGGGCGCGCTCGGCGTGGCGCTCGCCGCTCGCCAGTACCGCGGCGACGCGCTGATCCAGGGCGTACGCCGGCTAGAGACCGCGCGCCCCACGGCGGTGAACCTGGCCCGCGGTGCCCGCCGGGCCGCGGCGCGGCTGCCCGAGGGCCCGGAGGCGGTGCTCGCGGAGGCGCTCGCGCTGCGGGACGAGGAGATCGCCGCATCGACCTCGATGGCCCGGCTGGGTGCGGATCTGGTGGCCGCGGAGTGTGGCGACCGGCCGCGCCTGCTGACCCACTGCAATACGGGCGCGCTGGCGAGCGTCGTCGGTGGGACGGCGCTCGGCGTGGTCGCCGAGCTGCACCGGCGAGGCGTCCTGGGCGGCGTGGTCGCGAGCGAGACCCGCCCGCGGCTGCAGGGTGCCCGGCTCACCGCCTGGGAGCTGGGCCAGCTCGGCATCGACTTCGTGTTGGCGGTGGACGGGGCCGGGCCGTTTCTCATGGCCCGTGGCGTGGTCGACGGGGTGATCGTTGGCGCGGACCGGATCTGCGCCAACGGAGACGTCGTCAACAAGATCGGCACGTACGCGCACGCGCTTGGCGCGCACCGGGCCGGACTCCCGTTCGTCGTGGTGGCACCGGAGTCCACCGTGGACACCGAGGCGAAGTCGGGGGCCGAGATCGAGATCGAGGACCGCGGCGCCGGCGAGGTGCTCTCCTTCGGGGATACGCCCACGGCGCCCGGGGGCGCGGAGGCAGTCAACCCGGCCTTCGACGTAACGCCCCACGACCTCGTGACGGCGATCGTTACCGAGCGGCGGGTGATCCGGCTCGATCGCGGCGAGAAGGTCTGACGGCCGGGCGGACGGCCGTGACCGTGCGCCGGTCCGGGGCGACCGCGGTGACCCAGCCGCCGGCGCGCCCCAGCCGCAGCAGGGCGCCGGCGTGTGCGGGCAGCTCCAGTGGCGGACCCGGTTCGGGCGGCCAGCCGGTGCGCGCGGCGTGGCCGGGAGCCACCCAGGCACGCAACGCGGCGATCGGGTCGCCGGCGTCCAGCGCCTCGCGCGCCCGACCGAGCGCGTCGAGCACCGCGTCCAGCGCGGGCCCGACCGCCGCCGCGTTGCCCCCGCACATCGCCGCCACCAGCTCCGGCCGGGCGCCGGCGACGCGGGTGGCATCGCGGAAGGACCCGGCGGCGAGCGTGGCCGCGACCGGCTCGGTGGTCGCGGTGGCCATCGCGGCGGCCAGCAGGTGGGGCACGTGGCTGACCGCGGCGACGGCGCGGTCGTGCTCGTCGGCGGTGACCGGCACGACGCGCGCGCCGAGCCCGGTGACCAGCGCGGCGAGCTCCAGCCAGTCGCCGACCCGGATCTGCTCCGGCTCGAGGCAGAGCACCCAGGCGCAGCCCGTGAACAGGTCAGGATCCCCGGCGGCGAAGCCGGACGTCTCGTGCCCCGCCATCGGGTGCCCGCCGACGAACCCGGCGAGCCGGCTGTGCCGCCGATTGAGGTGCCGCTCGACCAGGTCGCGCACCGGAGCCTTCACCGAGGTCACGTCCGTGACCAGGCCGGTGTACCCGGCGTCCACCAGCTCGTCGAGGACGTCGGCAACGGCGGGCAGCGGCACGGCGAGCACGACGAGGTCGGCACCCGCCACCGCGTCGCGTATCGTCGCGGTGATCTGCCATCGGGCGGCGGCCGGAGCCTGCGCCGCGGCCGTGCGCGCCGTGGCCCGGGTCGCCGGGTCCGCGTCGTACCCAAGGACGCGATGCCCGGCGCGGGCGAGCGCGCGGAGCAGGGACCCGCCGATGAGTCCCAGGCCGATCAGCCCGACGTCCACGCCGGTGACTCTCGCACATGCCGGCGCGACCCGGCCGTGCGGGCGGGGTAACGGTCGGCTCGTGCGGCCGGTCAGCGCGGTGGCGCGGCCGGGCAGCCATGCGCCCGGTACCACGCCGCCACGGCGTCCTTTGGGGAGCGCGCGAACCCGGCGCGCCAGGCGTCGAGGAACGATGCCGGCCATACCTCGCCCCGCCGGATCCACCAGTCGCCGACTCCTCGGCACGGCGGGGAGATGCCGAAGTGCAGGTGGCAGACGGTGGTGTCGCCGGTCCGCCCGACGGTGCCGACCTGTTGGCCGGCGCGGAGCCGGACGCCGCGCGTCACCCCGGGCACGACGCGCGACAGATGAGAGCCGTAGTAGCGGACGCCGTCGTCGCCGCGCAGCGAGACGAACAATCCGCCCTTGCGCGCTCCGTCGGGGTGGTCGAAGTCGTACCGATCGACGCGGCTGACCTCGAGGACCACCCCGTCCGTCACCGCACGCACCGGCGAGCCGCAGGCGGCGAGGATGTCGGTGGCCGGGTAGCCGGCGTGGGTCGCTTGGTACGACACCCCGGCGCCCACCACCGGAAAGGCGTACCGCAGGGCGGTCGACGCGGGCGCCGGCGTCGTGGGTTTCGTCGATGCCCGGGACGGAGCTTGGCCAGGACCGGTCGTCGTCGTCCTCGGCGGGCCGGACGATGCGGGTCGTTCGGCCGGCCAGCCGTGGTTCGGCTCCGGGGCGGTCCCGCATCCGGCGAGTATGAGGAGTGCCCCGAGCACCAACAGTCCACGGCACTTCCGGGCGAGCGACACGTCGGCCATCCTGACAGAGACGGCCGAGCGTTGTCGCCGACCGGGTGCGACTTCGGTGGGCGGTGTGGGCCGCCGGGGTAATCTGCGACGGGGGTGCAGTGATGGCGGAGCGGTCTCACGCGCGGGCGACAGCCCACCCGCCCGGGAATTCGGACGCGGGCGACCGCCCCGGGCGTACGCCCTCGGGGTTGTTCCCGTCGCGGACCTCGCGGCCGACCTACCGCGAACCGCACCCGGTGCGCGGCGGCACGTTCACGCTCGGCCTGCTCGGTGGAGCGGTGTGGATTCTGTTCTTCGGCCTGCTCGGGCGCGACCTGCGGGGGTACGCGATCTGGACGGCGTTCGCCGGGGTGGTCGCGTGGCTGGTCGCCGGGATCCTCGTTCGGTACGGCGACCGGGGCGTCGCCGCCGGTGTGGCGATCTCCACCGCGGTCGGTCTGGCCGCCGCAGCGGCCGCCGTCGCGACCCGGTGGGCGGGCACGGGTGACTGGCCGCTGTGGTGACCTTCGGCGATCGGCCGGGGGCCCTCGGTAGCGTGTGTTCTACGTCTTGTGGGCGCCCGATTGCGCTCCGTGGCAAGCCTTGACGAAGCCTCCACGAGTCGGCACCCTCGGCGGCATGGCCTGGACGCTGGAGCGGCTCGACCCCGATCGCCGCCGCCGGCGGCTGCAGCTGCTCGCGGAGCTCGCCGACGCGAAGTCTCTGCGGGATCGGATGCTGCCCCGGCGGTTGCAGGGAGATCGACTGCGCGAGTTGATCGTCACACGACGCCGTCTGGCGAGCTAAATCTCCCCGGCCGCCACCCCCGCGTACGCGATTGCGGCGTTCGGGGCGTTGTGTGACGGCCGCCCGCATCAGCGACTACCGTCACGCGTAACGACAAGCCGGCTGAAGCTTCGCGGCGCCGCCGCGGAGGATTTGGGGGGACCGTGTCGTACTTCGCTGCCGCAGTGGTGCGCGGGTCATCCGGCTGGGCCGCGTCCGAACTTGACCTCTCCGGAGTCGCGGATGTCGAGGAAGTGGCCGACCGGCTCCGGGACGCCGACCCGGACGCCGAGCTTTCGCTGCTGTTCATCGAGTCGGACGACGTGTACCTCGTGATCATGAGGTTGGACGAGAGCGAAGACCTCCGAGTGTTCGGCTCCGACGCGGCGTTCGCTGAGGAGTCGCGGCTCGGTGCGCTCTTGCTGGGCGAGGTGGAGACGCCCGCCTTGGAGATCGACGAGACGGTGGAGCCACCGGTCGCCAGCGCCGATGAGGAGGAGGTAGCGCAGCCGACGGCCGAGCCGGATGCGGACCCGGTCGGGGACGCGGACCTGCTCACCGATCTCGGCGTGTCGGCGCATCGGCTGTTGGAGCTGTGCTCGCAGGAGGGGATGCTCCCGGCCGACGTCACCGCGGAGGTTTGTCAGGCGATCGGCTGCGGGGACGAGGTCGAGGAGCTGCGCGAGGCGTGACGGCGGCCGTCGGCTCAGGCGGGTCCGGCCGGCGCGTCCGGCACGAGGCGTGGATGCGTCGGGCACTGGAGATCGCCGCGTCGTCACCGGCGATGGGTCTTCCCGTGGCCACCCGCGAGCGCTCGGCCGAGGACGTGCCGGTCGGCGCCGTCGTCTATGCGCGGGACGGTGCAGAGCTGGCGTCCGGGCGCAACGAGCGCGAGCTGACGGGCGACCCGACGGCGCACGCCGAGATTGTGGCCCTACGACTGGCCGCGGCGGTGCTCGGCACGTGGCGGTTGGACGGCTGCACGCTGGTCGTCACGGTGGAGCCGTGCACGATGTGCGCGGGCGCCCTCGTGCTGGCCCGGGTGTCCACTGTGGTCTTCGGGGCCTGGGAGCCCAAGACCGGGGCCATCGGCTCGCTCTGGGACGTGGTCCGCGACCGACGCCTCAACCACCGGCCGGAGGTGTACGCCGGCGTGCTTGAGGCCGAGTGCGCCGCACTCATGCGCTCGTTCTTCCGGCCTTAGTTCGCCGCGCCCGCGCCCGTCGATCATGGACTTGTTGTCGTGCTCCCGCGATCGACTCACGACGACAAGGCCATGATCGATGCGGAACTGCATGATCGATGAGCGCCGGGGCGGCTCGCCTTACGCGATGACCGTGTCGAGCGCGATCTCGACCATCTGGCTGAACGTCTGCTCGCGCTCCGCGGTCGACGTGTGCTCGCCGGTCTTGATGTGGTCGCTCACGGTGAGGATCGTCAGGGCGCGAGCCCGGAACCGGGCCGCGATCGTATACAGCGCTGCGGATTCCATCTCGACCGCCAGCACGCCGTACTCGGCGAGTGCGTCGTAGAGATCGGGCCGGTCGGAGTAGAAGGCGTCCGCCGCCAGGATCGGGCCCACATGCATCTCGATGCCCCGTCGGGCCGCGACGTCGACGGCGGTACGCAAGAGGCCGAAGTCCGCCACCGGGGCGTAGTCGACCAAACCGTCGAAGCGCATCCGGTTCATGTTCGAGTCGGTCGACGACCCGATCGCGGCGACCACGTCCCGCAGCTGGAGCGACTCCGAAAGCGCGCCGCAGCTGCCGACGCGGATCAGGGTCTGGACGCCGTACTCGTTGATCAGCTCGTGGGCGTAGATCGACGCGGACGGCATGCCCATGCCGGAGCCCTGCACCGACAGGTCCACGCCCTGGTACCGGCCGGTGAAGCCGAACATGTTCCGGACCGTCGAGTAGCACTTGGCGTCCTCGAGGTAGGTCTCCGCTATCCACTTGGCCCGCAGCGGGTCGCCGGGCAGCAGGACACGCTCAGCGATCTCACCCGGCTTCGCGCCGATGTGCGTACTCATGCCTGAAGATCCTGCCAGCTCCCGCACGCCGCAGCCGATCACACCCCAGGACGCTGATTCGGCCGGTCGGGTACCCTTCTCGGCGGTGGTGTGTCCGAGTGGCCTAAGGAGCACGCCTCGAAAGCGTGTGAGGGCGTGAGCCCTCCGCGGGTTCAAATCCCGCCGCCACCGCCATCTAGCAGGGAAAACGTGGGGCCGGCCCGCGACGGGTCGGCCCTTCGTTGATCGCTAGTCTCATTCCTCGTCTCAATTGGCGCGCTGGCGTCGGCTCGAACCGGTGGTCCTCACCCCGGCAGCAGACCCTGGATCGGCACCGGCCGCATCCGCCAAAGCGTTGCTACTGCCAAGTGTTGAGCAGTGTCCTCGTGATCACTACTTGTTCCCCACCCTGTCCTTCGGGCCGCCTCGGCGTACCGGTCCGCTCGCGACCGCGGCGATCGGCTAGGGCGACGATCCCGTTATCGGGTGTCCGTAGAGGGACGCCCCAGCGGGCCCGAGCCGCACAATCCTGCATGTCTCGTTCTCGAGCTCGTTCTCAACCTCGCCTGCTGGCATGGCCGCGCTCAAGTCAGCTCCTGTACTGTGAAAATCGAGGCAGCAAGCACGCTGGCAGGAGATGTCGATGTGGTGACGAACCCCTCACCGGATCAAAATACCCCCGCACCGGGCGAGCGGCGGCCGGTGGCTATGACTCCCTACGCCATCGCAGTCGCCTTGTTCGCCGCCTTCCTGGTCGGCGGCGTCCTCGCTAAGGTCGTGCCGCTGTGGCTGGTCGCTCTGCTGGGTCTCGTGGTCGGGGGCGCCGTCTTCGTTTTCGTGGACCGCTACCCGCGCCTGACCCGGCGCTAATAGGGCGGTAGGTTTCGACGCTAAGTCCTCGGAGCACGTCACGATCGTCATCGTCGGGGTAATAGTCCAGCCGGGATCGTTATGTAGACGATCGGCGATGAATCGGCGACTGCGGCCCTGAGCCTTTGTCAGTAACGGCTGGTGACGTGGTGTGATCATGTTTGTTCGTCCGTGTTCGATGTGGAGAAGGACGAGGGCTGCGGCGACGATCCGGCCGATCGTGCGGGGGTTGAGGCTGACGTGTCGTGGGGCCCTGAACGTCATCTTCAGAACCGCGTTTGCCTGTTCGGCGGGGGCTCGAGGTCATTTTGGTCGAGCTGGGGCACGGGCTGCGGGTTGAATCACTCGGTCTGGGGGGTCAGTGTGGTTGTCAGTCCGGTGAGGAGGATGTCGAGGCCGCGTTCGAGTTCGGTGGCGCCGTCGTGGGAGGCCAGGACTGGGGCGAGGCTGCGTAGTAGGGGGAATTCGCCGATCGGTAGCCGGTGCAGGCCCAGCCGCAGCAGGTCGTCGGTCTCGTCGGGGTTTTCGACGAGTTGTTGTAACTCGTTGAGCACGTGGCCCTGCAGGAACCCGAACAGGGCCCGGTAGATGTGCAGGGCGTCGGGTCCGC
>DASXRC010000229.1:0-16985 GCA_036506795.1 Micromonosporaceae bacterium | reverse complement strand
GGCCGACCGGGCCGCGCTGGCCGCCGAGCAGAAGCGGGCCCGGCTGCGGCGCGGGTTCACCCTGACCGGCGACGGCGCCGGCGGCGTCTATCTGCGCGGCCGGCTCGACGCCGAGGCCGCCGCGGTGGTGACCGCCGCGATCGACCCGCTGGCCGCGCCCGGGGCGCTGCTACCGGCCGGGCTGCTGGACGACCGGATGGCCGAGCAGCGCCGCGCCGACGCCCCGGTCGAGATCTGCCGACTCGCCCTGACCACCGGCCAGCTGCCCGAAACCGGCGGCGACCGGCCGCAGCTGGTGGTCACCGTGCCCTACCACCCGGTCCGCCGGGAGCCGGGGGCGGGCCGCCTCGACACCGGCGGCCGGCTCACCCCCGAGGCGGTGCGCCGACTCGCCTGCGACGAGCACATCCTGCCCGCCATCCTCGACGGCGCCGGCGTCCCGTTGGACGTGGGCCGGCAGCGGCGGCTGTTCACCGGGCCACTGCGCCGCACCGTCGTGCTGCGGGACAAGGGTTGCGCGTTCCCCGGCTGCGACCGGCCACCCCGCTGGTGCCACGGCCACCACATCATCCACCACATCGACGGGGGTCCGACCTGTCTATCCAAGCACGTAGCTCGCTAGTTGGTCGGCTCTACACCGATTACCTCCAGGACCGGGCTGACGGTGCCTGGCGCAACTCCGGTGCCTACAAGCGGATGGTGGACGTGGCGATCGCGACCTCACGCGAGGCAGAGGCGGAGAAGGCCTACGAGCGGGAGCGGGAAGCGCAACGGGACCAGTTGCGCGGGCGGCGTCGAGCCGAGCCGCAACGTCGGCTCGTCCATCGTGACGAGCCGGGCCGGCCGCGACCCTAGGCCGCGGCGTACGAGGGTTCGGCAGACCTGAGTGAGTTTGGGGCCCCCCGTGCCTGCGGGGGGCCCCCAACCCGAAGCCACCTAACACCATCTGAGGCCGGCTCGGGAACTCATCTCGGTGCCGCCCAAGATCGCTCGGCACCATCCAAGAGCTATTTGACTACCCACTGTAGTCGGGTGATAGCAGCTGTGGGTCTCTCAAGCAAAACGCGCAAGGACGTCGGTGGCAACCCCGCGACGGAAGGTCTTGACCAAAACCCCGATTGGTCAACGCCCTGCAACGCTGAACAATTCGCTGGCTCCACGATCACGTTCATGATCGATTGACCAATCCTTGACCACGGGATTGCGCCACCGAACGAGCGCGGGCGGATGGCCGGGTGCCACACTGTGGTCGTTGCGCTCGGTGGTCGCCTCGGCTCGGTGCCTGATGAGCCGGGGTGCAACGTGGCCGGCGAGCACAGCTAAACCTAACACCAGGTGGGTCGCCCCGTGCCCGCATGGGGCGCCCATCCTCCGCTGAGGAGATGAGGCCACCGTGGCCGAGAACAACTGCCTGCCCAACCTCGACGGCCATCGGCCAGGAGCGAGTCGGGTCCTGGCGATCGTCGTAATCATGATCCTGCTGATGGCCTTCGCGCTGGCGCTGCTGGTGCAGATGCCGGCGTCGCCGCTGTGGGCCATCATCGCGCTGATCGGCATCGTCAGCACGTGGACGATCCGGATCTGCCGCAGCGTGCTGTTCGCCGCGCCCACACACGGGCCGACCGGCACCGGCCCGGCGCAGGCCTGACTGGACACGCGCATGGGCCGTCCGTACAAGCCAATCCCAGAGAGCAAGCCGGGCAAAAAGCTTGCCGAATACATACGCGGGCTGCTCGCGAAGGCCGACGTCACGACCTACGAGGTCGCGGACAAGGCGTACTGCACGCACCACGCGATCAGCCAAAGTCTCGACGGCCGAGTCACCGGCTGGCCGGTGATGGAGGACCTGCTGCGCGCGCTGCGGGCGGCAGCCGCGACCAAGCAGCGCGCCGACCGCGTACCGGACGACGTAGAGGAGGTCGCCCACGAGTTGTGGGAAGAGGCCCGGGTGCGGGCCGCCTCCCAGAAGGAGCAGAGCAGGGCACCTGCGGTCCTGCTTACAGAACAGACCGACGTGGCGGCCCTCAATCCGGGGGTTTCGCAATTGACGATCGACACCCTCAACTGGATCGCGCGATCGACGCCGTCATCGCCGATACCGGCACCTCGGGTACCCACGCCGCTCAGGCGGTTCCCTTTGCGACCCGCGGACATCGCAACAGTTAACGCCCTGGTGGCCCGCCTCAACGACGTCGTTATGTATGCCGGCTTCGACATCTCCGCGGTCGCACGCCGATCCCGTCGCTTCCCGGGCGGCGGTCAATTGACGGCTCAGGAAGTCCGCGACGTGCTCACCGTCCGGAAGTTCCCGACCGCGGAGATCGTGAGGCAAATCGTTGCCGCATGCGGCGGCACACGCGCCGAACAAGACGAGTGGGAGATCGCCGCGCAACGCGTCCTGACGGAGGCCGCCGCGACCCCGCCGGCGGCCGACAAGGCTTCGCCCACCACGGGCTCGTTGAGTTCTAGCCTCCTGGCGGGGCGGCACCCACCCGCCCACACGCCGAAGCATCTGCGGCCGGAGAAGCCGGAGAAGTCGAGATGGGGACTGGATGTCCTCCTGGGCAGGGCTCGCAGGGGTGCGCGATCAGGACCCTGACCCTGAATCGCCCAGGGAACGGCGCATGTCACCGGCGGGCGTACCTCGTGCGGGCGGCCCGCTCGGCGATGCCGCTCAGCCTGGCCACCTTGATCCGTCTCAGCGGCCGGATAGCCTCGTAGGTAACGTGCTCCGCGCGCGGTGCGGCCCCGGGTTGGATTCTCCGGGGCTGCCGTCCATCAATGGATCAGGTCAGCCAAACCATCAGCCCCACGAGCAGACCGACCAGCGCCACGAAGCCGAGCGCAAGCGTCACGATCACCGGCTGGCTTAGGCCCTGCCGCATGGTCGCCTCGTGCGGACCGGCCGGCCGGACGTAGACGTCACGCCAGCCACGGCGTACGCCCACGACGTCCCTTCGCCGGGAGACGACCCGGAAGCCCTCGGCCTCGGCAGCTTGGACAGCCTGCTCGACCGTGCCGGGGAAGATCGCCACCCCCTGAGGAGTCCGCCTCCGTCCGCCGATGCCGGTGGATGCGCTGAACGGCCCGACGGACATCCCGGCTCTGGCCCGCCCCCTGCCGCTGACACCGACCCGGAAGGGCCCGAGACGCACGCCAAACCCCATGGCTGACAGGTTGGCGGTGCCGGTCAAGGGGTGCCTCGGGTCTGTCAGTGATCCGACGCACAAAAGGCGACCCGCCACCGCTCCGGGTAGCGGGTCGCCTTCTTCGTTGTGGCCCGGGGCTACAGCTCGTCGTCCGGCTCGACTCGGCGACCGGGAGGACCACCTAGCGGGTAGCCGTCCGTGACGTCGTTAGCCGTCCGCGGCCTCGGTGCCTTGGCTTCGCGGAGATCCTCATCGTCGGGATTTCCGCCCAGCAGTTGCACTACCCGAGAGGCGACCCGAGCAGCGATGGTCTCGGTGAGGTCGTCGAGGTCGTCGACTTCGACGGTGAATCTGCCTTGGATCATCGGGCACCTCGCAGCGCCCGGCTCGGGTAGGCGGAGAGGATTTCGCGGACCTGCTTGGGGTCCGGCTCGTCATAACGGATCCACGTCATGAGAAGCCTGGCCGCCGCGTACCGGTTGTCCAACGTGAAGCACTGGAGGCAATCGAGAGCCTCGCTGACCAACGGATCGGGGATGGGTAGGGCATGATCTGACATTGGGTCGACTCCTGTCCTTAGCCGGGCTAGTCGATCAAGTCCCCGTGCGGGTGTTGACGCACCTGCACGGGGGCGCTGGCGTTCTTAGCGCTCCTCCATTTCTGGTCGCTGCGGTCGGGGCCGCATGGCCGGATCGGGATGGGCGGGCAGCACTACGGTCAGATAGTGGCGTAGGGCTGCCTCGACGAGCTGTGACACGGACTGTCCGGTCTGCTCGGCGTACGCGGTCGCGCGGTCCCACACTCCGGGGTCGCGGGCGTAGATGTTGCGGCGTGGGTCGGGCATACACACACCGTACACACGGTCACCGAATGTGTGTAGGTCAGCCGGCGTCCGGGGCAGGCGTCCGGAGTCCTGAGTATGCTCCGGCCCCGCCTCTCTCAAATAGTGAAGGATCCCCAACGCCGTGCTCCTGTGCGGCCGGCACCACCGGCTGGTCCACCACCACGACTGGACCGTGCGCATCGCCGCCGACAGGCACCCCGAATTCCTGCCCCCGGCCCGAATCGACCCGGACCGCCGACCCCGCCGCAACCTCCTCCACCGACGAAACTGACGGCGGGACAAGGAGGCCGACGCATTCGATGTGTTGTGTCATGGGGAAGCAGTCGTACGCGCGCAGGGCCGAGAGCCGCCAGCCGGATTCCGCGAAGGTGCGTACGTCTCGGGCGAACGCGGCCGGGTCGCACGCCACATACGCGACGGCGCGTGGGGAGGCGTCCACGATTCCCCGGACCACGGTGGCCCCGGCTCCGGCCCGGGGCGGATCCAACACGACCAGGTCCACCGGCCCGCGCACGCGTCGGCGGCGCACGGCGGCCTCCACGCTGGACTCGGCGACCGTGACGCCCGACAGGTCGGAGAGGTTCGCCCGCGCCGCAAGGACACTGGCCCGCGCGGCCTCGACCAGCGTCACCTGGGCGGTCGGGCCGAGCGGGATTGCCAGCGCGGCGGCGAACAGGCCGGCGCCGGCATACAGATCCCAGGCCGACTCTCCTGGACGTGGGCGCAGCAGCTCCACGACCGCGTCCGCGAGCGTCTGCGCGGCCGCGGGATGCACCTGCCAGAACGCCCCGGCGTCGAGTGTCCACTCGCGACCGGTGGCCCGCTCTCGCACCCGCGTCGGGCCTGAGACGACGGTGACGGTGTCGCCGGCGGTGGCGAGCACGGAAACCTCTCCGCCCGCCGAGGCGACGACCTCGACCGAGTCCACGCCCGGCCAGCGCCGCCCGGTGACCGGCGCAGCCCGGACAGCGAGGTGTGCGATCCGGCAGAAGTCGATCGGCACGACCTCGTGCGACCGGTGCTTCAGTAGGCCTGGCCGCCCGGCGGCGTCGACGGCGTACCGCACCCGGGTCCGCCAGCCGAGGGGCCCACCGGGGAGCGGCGTCACGCGTACCCCCAGCGCGTCGACCTCAACCGGCGTCAGGCGGGCGAGGCGCGTGAGCTGCTCGCATACGACGGCGGCCTTCCATTCGAGCTGCGCGGCCGGTGTCGCGTGCTGTAGGTCGCAGCCTCCGCAGGCACCGGGGCGGGCGTACGGGCAGGGCGGCTCGACGCGGTTGACCGACGGCTCGAACACCGCGACCACGTCCGCGCGCAGATAGCCGCGGTGCACCTCGGTGACCTCGGCGACCACCCGCTCACCGGGCAGCGCGTGCCGCACGAACACCACCCGCCCGGCTGTTCCGTCGATGCGCGCCACACAGTGGCCGCCATGCGCGACCGGTCCGACCGTCAACTCGAACCGATCCCCCTCGACGGGTTCGGTCACGGGCGCAGCGCCGCCTGGTCACCGGACGCGCCGGGTTCGGTCGTGCGCGCTCCGCCGTCGGGTCCGCGGCCGTCGCCGGACGCGCCCGGCCGCCGGGCCCGCACGCGGTCGCCACGGGCGGGACCGCGCGCGAAGTCGCGGTCCAGTCGGGCGAGGTCCTTGCTGGTGGTCGAGGCCAGCTGCCAGGGCACGCTCGTCACCATCACGCCGGGCTCGAACAGCAGCCGACCCTTGATCCGGAGCGCGCTCTGGTTGTGTAGCAGGTGCTCCCACCACTTGCCGACCACGTACTCCGGGATGAAGACGGTGACGACATCCCGCGGCGACCCGCGTCGCAGAGACTTGACGTAGTCGATGATCGGCTTTGTGATCTCGCGGTACGGCGAGTCCACGACCGTGAGCGTCACCGGGATGTTCCGGCGCTGCCACTCGGCCTGGATCGCCCGGGTGTCCTTGTCGTCCACGTTGACGGTCACCGCGGTCAGCGTGTCGGGGCGGGTCGCCTGGGCGTAGGCGAGCGCCCGCATGGTCGGCAAGTGCACCTTGCTCACCAGGACGATGGCGTGGTTGCGCGCGGGCAGCACGGGCCGGTCATCGGCGGGCTCGAGTTCCTGAGCGATCCGGTCATAGTGCCGCCGGATCGCCAGCATGGTCATGAAGATCACCGTCATCGCGGCGATGGCGATCCACGCGCCAAGGAGGAACTTGGTGATGAGCACGACAATGAGCACCGCTCCGGTCAGCACCATCCCGAAGCCGTTGATGAAGCGGGAGCGGTACATGCGGCGGCGCACCTCGGGATCGCGCTCGGTCCTCAGCAGGCGGTTCCAGTGCCGCAGCATGCCGGCCTGGGACAGGGTGAAGGAGACGAACACGCCGACGATGTAGAGCTGGATCAGCCGGGTCACCTCGGCGTGGAACGAAGCGACGAGCACCATCGCGAACGCGGCCAGAAAGACGATCCCGTTGGAGAAGGCCAGCCGATCGCCGCGGGTGTGCAGCTGGCGGGGCAGGTAGCGGTCCTGGGCGAGGATCGACCCCAACACCGGAAAACCGTTGAAGGCGGTGTTCGCGGCCAGGAACAGGATCAGCGCGGTCGCACCTGCCACCACGAACAGCAGCACCGACCCGTTTCCGAACACCGCCGCGCCCAGCTGGGTCGTGACGGTCTTCTGAACGTAGCCGGCCGGACCGGAGACGATCTGGCTGGCCGGGTCCTCGACGAACTGCAGGTGGGTCAGTCGACTCAACATGACAATGCCAATGAGCATCGTGATGGCGACGAGACCGAGCAGCAGCAGCGTTGTGGCGGCGTTGCGGCTCTTGGGCGGCTTGAACGCCGGCACCCCGTTCGAGATCGCCTCGACGCCGGTCAGCGCCGCGCATCCGGACGAGAACGTGCGCAACAGCAGGAACGCGAACGCGAAGCTCGTGAGGTGCCCCTCCTCCGCGTGGATCACGAGGCCCGCGCTGGGCGCCTGCAGGTCCTGACCGAGAACGAAGATCCGCACGAGCCCGGTCAGGATCATCCCGAGGATGACGATCATGAAGCCGTACGTCGGGATCGCGAAGGCGGTCCCGGACTCCCGAATGCCGCGCAGGTTAATGGCCGTGAGCAGCGCGATCGCCGAAATGGCGACGCCGACCTTGTGGTCGGCCACGAACGGCACGACTGATCCCAGGTTGGCCACCCCGGAGGCGACGGAGACGGCGACAGTCAGGACGTAGTCGACGAGCAACGCGCTCGCCACCGCCAGCCCAGCCCGCGGAGACAGGTTGACCGTGGCCACCTCGTAGTCGCCGCCGCCGGACGGATACGCGTGCACGTTCTGCCGGTAGCTCGCGACCACGGTCATCATGACCACGGCCACGGCCAGCGCGACCCACGGCGAGTACACGAACGCCGCGGCGCCCGCGATCGACAGCGTCAGCAGGATCTCGTCCGGTGCGTACGCGACGCTCGACAGCGCGTCGGAGGCGAAGACCGGCAGCGCGATGCGCTTGGGCAACAGCGTGTGCTGCAGCCGGTCGGAGCGGAACGGTCGACCGAGGACGAGCCGCTTCAGCAGCGAGGTGGGACTGACCACAACCGGAAGCGTACGGCGAGCGGCCCGTTCACGAGCCCTGGTGGGGTGATCAACCCGCCGGGTGGCAAGCGGCATCACCGCGACCGGACGCGGCGTGGCACGCTCTTGGTGAAACCGTCGGTTCGGCCCCGGGAGGACCAGGGTGCACGTCGTGATCATGGGGTGTGGGCGGGTGGGGTCGACGCTGGCCCACAGCCTCGAGGCCCGGGGCCACACCGTCGCCGTCATCGACCAGAACGCCGACGCGTTCCGGCGCCTCGGTGCCGATTTCGCAGGGGTGACCGTCACCGGCATCGGGTTCGACCGTGATGTGCTACGCCAGGCCGGCATCGAGCGGGCGGACGCGTTCGCCGCCGTGTCGAGCGGGGACAACTCGAACATCATCTCGGCTCGGCTGGCACGCGAGACGTTCGGCGTCTCGCGCGTGGTGGCGCGGATCTACGACCCGAAGCGGGCCGAGGTGTACGAGCGGCTCGGCATCCCGACCGTCGCCACCGTCCGGTGGACCGCCGACCGGATGCTCCGGCATCTGGTGCCGGAGGGCAACGTCGAGATCTTCCGCGACCCGACGAGCATGGTTGCGATCATCGAGGTGCCGCTCCATCCGGACTGGATCGGGCGACCGTTGCGGGCTCTCGAGGAGGCCACGGGCACCCGCGCGGCGTACCTCATGAGGTTCGGGGTGGGGAGCCTGCCCACCGCGTCCACGGTGCTGCAGGATGGCGATCAGGTCTTCATGCTGGTCACCGACGAGATCGCCGCCGCGGTCACGAAGGTGTCCGCGGCGGCTCCGGAAGGGGGGCACTGAGCATGCGCATCGCCATCGCGGGCGCGGGCAACGTCGGCCGCTCGATTGCCCAGGAGCTGATCGAGAACGGACACCAGGTGATGCTCATCGAGCGGCAGCCGAGAATGCTGCGCCCGGAGCGGGTGCCTGACGCCGAATGGGTCCTCGCGGACGCGTGCGAGCTGTCCAGCCTGCAGGAGGCCGACGTCGAGAGCTGCGACGTCGTGGTCGCGGCCACCGGTGACGACAAGGTGAACCTGGTCGTGTCGCTGCTCGCCAAGACCGAGTTCGCGGTGCCCCGGGTGGTCGCCCGGGTCAACCGCGCGGAGAACGAGTGGCTGTTCACCGAGCAGTGGGGCGTCGACGTCTCGGTCAGCAAGCCACGCTTGATGGCCGCGCTCGTGGAGGAGGCGGTCACCGTCGGCGACCTGGTCCGGCTCATGAGCTTCCGCCAGGGCGAGGCCAACCTTGTCGAGATCACGCTGCCGGAAGCCGCGCCGTACGTGGGTCATCCGGTACGCGAGGTGCCGCTGCCCCGGGACGCCGCGCTGGTGGCCATCGTACGGGGCAAGCGGGTACTTGTTCCCACCCCCGACGACCCGATCGAGGCGCGTGACGAGCTGATCTTCGTGTGCACGGCCGAGGCGGAGGACGAGGTCCGCGCGGTCATCCTCGGCCCGGACAGCGTCGAGCGGACCCGCGGCTTCCCGAGCGAGTGAGTCGGGTGGTCCAGCCGGCTCTGTTAGCTGAGGGCCACGTCGCGGGTGATCCGGCGAACGGTCCAGATCGTGATGGCGAGCAGGAGCGCGTACGGCGGGTAGCCCAACGCCAGCCGGGCCACGCCGAGGGCGTTCTCCGCTCGCGCCTCGTAAAGCGCGTGCTGAACGCCGACCTTGGCCAGCCACACCACGCCCCACAGGATCGTGAGCCAGGTGAACGCGCGGACGAGACGCGAGTCGGCGCGCCACTCGGACTTCCCGCCGGCGACGATCACGGACCAGAGCCAGCCCACCAACGGCTGGCGGATGGCCGCCGAGAACAGCAGCGCCGTCGCGTACGCGTAGCCGTACAAGATGCCGGGCAGATAGAAGTCGCGCGCATCGCCGCTGCGCAGCGCGATGATCGCGCCGATGCCCACGCCGACGAGGCCGTTGACCGCGTGCCGCACCGGCCTGCGCTGACCGAGCCGGATCGCCGCGATCGCGGCCGCCACCGCGCACGCTGCGACGATGGCCGGCCGCAGCTGCCACACCACGTTGACAATGACGAACACCGCGATGGGGACGCTGGATTCGACCAACCCGCGCCACCCACCGAGCTGCTGGGCCATCTGCTCGGCGACGGTCGGCAGCCTTTCGGCGTCCCCCGCGGAGTCAACCTGTTCGGTGTGCAGCTGCGGCTTCCCGCTCATCCAGTCGCCTCAAGCTCGTAGTACGGGTTGTAGATGACCTTCCGGTCGTCGCGGATCGCGATGCGACCGTGTGCAGTCACCTGGCGACCCGGCTCGATCCCGGCGATGCTCCGCCGGCCGAGCCAAATCAGCGTCACCACGTCGCTGCCGTCGTAGAGATCCGCCTCCAGCGTCGGCAGGTTCGTGCGGGGCGTGTAGGCCACCGTCTTCAGTCGGCCCGAGACGGTCACCAACTGCCCCCGCTTGACCTTGTCGGCGAGCGTACAACCAGAGAGTTCGCTCCCGCGTTGCAGCTCCTCGGCCTCGAGTTCCGCGTCGCTCGCCGTCAACCGCTTGAGAAGGCGGCGTACAGACGACTCGCGTTCGTCGGTCGTCATGACCTGGGTCTCGCCCTCCTCCGGGCACCCGTGCGGCCGGTGCGCCACCGGCCGAACCCCACGGCACGCCCGATGCGCGCGCGCCGTCCGACAAGCGTACGCCGATGTTCAGGACGTGCGCCGCTGGCCGCGGGACGGCTTGCGCCGCGTCCGACCACCGCCGCCGGTGCGCGGGGGAGCCGCGCCGTTGACCCTGTCCGCCGCTGCCCGGTCGGGGCCCGGCGCGGGCGCAGCTCCGGGTACGGAGGCGGCCCCGCCCGGCGGGGAGGCCGCGGCGCCGGCCTGCTCCGCGAGCTCATGCGGCAGCCGCAACGGCAGCGCCTCGCGGACCGGTTTGGCCTCCTGGCCACGGTCGACCACCAGGCCGTGGAGGCAGTCGGCAAGCAACCCGGCCACGTCGGGATCGACGGCCGCCGCGCCCTGGTAGACGCCCCGCACCATCCAGCGGGGCCCATCCACCCCGAGGAACCGCAGGTCGGTCGGGCCATCGGGGGTACGCACGCGGGCCCGCAGCTCCGGGCCGTACTCGCCCGCGACCTCCTCGGCGTTGACGCCGTCGGCGCGGAGGGACTGGCGGATCTCGGCCCGCACCTCGTCCCAGATGCCCTCGCTGCGCGGGGCGGCGAACGCCGCAAGCTGCAGGGCGCTGTCGCCGTGCACGAGGACGACCTGCTGTACGACGCCCTCCGGGCTGGCCTGGACGCGCACCTCGACGCCCTCGACCACCGGGATCCTGAGGCTTCCCAGGTCGAGTTTGGACTCGTCCGCCGGCACCTCCGCGACGTCGTAGGGGCCGTATCCCACCATGGTCGCGCCGCCCTCCGCGTACTCGTCGTCCACGTACTCGTGGTCCGCGTACTCGTCGTCCGCGTACTCGTCGTAGTCGTCCCGGGCATGTCGCGGCCCGGACCGGCGTGCGTCGCCGGCCTTCGCGTGCCTGCCTTCACGGCGACCGCGAGAGAAGATCACGTCGTTACCCTTTCCAGCTCGGCATGGCCACCCGTCGAGCCGTGCCCGCCCCCGCCACGGACCGAATCGGGCAGCTGATCGACGAGGTGGAAGCGCGCCCGCTCTACCCGCTGAACCACCAGCTGCGCGATTCGGTCGCCAGGGCGGATAGTCACCGCATTGGTGCGATCGTGGTTCACGAGGATGACCATGACCTCCCCGCGATACCCGGCGTCGACCGTACCCGGGGCGTTGAGCACCGTGACGCCGAGCCGCGCCGCCAGTCCGGACCGAGGATGCACGAGCCCGACATGGCCCTCGGGCAGGGCGATGGCGAGACCGGTGTGGACGAGAGCCCGCTCGCCCGGCCCGATCTCGACCTCCTCGGCGGAGACCAGGTCCGCGCCGGCGTCACCCGGGTGCGCGTACGCGGGCAGCGGCACGTCCGGATGGAGGCGGCGGACGGCGATCGGCACCGTCGGCTCAAGCGGCTCGGTCACGGCGCGACTCGTCTCGTCGGGAACTGGGGGGACACCCTCTCTATCCTGCCGTGTCCGCGCCTGCGCGGCTCCCCGTACCCTCAACCAGCGTGACAGCTGACCGCGCTCCGGTCGCACCCGACGCGTACGCGGAGCGGCTGACGATGCCGTGGTGGCTGTGGCTGCCCCTGTTGGGGCTCGCTGGCCTTCTCGCGACCGAGCTGTGGCTGGGCGCCAGCGGCCCGCGCTCCTGGGTGCCGTACGCCGTGGTGCTGCCGCTGGTCGCGTTCGCGTTGTGGTGGTTCGGCCGGATCAAGGTCGCCGTAACCGGGGGCGAGCTGTGGGTAGACGATGCCCACCTACCGGTGCGGTTCATCGACGATGCGATCCCGCTGGACGCCGCCGGTAAGCGGGAGCTCATGGGCGTGTCGGCCGATCCGCTCGCGTTCGTCGTGCAACGACCATGGATGGGTACGGCGGTTCAGGTGATCCTTAACGATCCGGCCGATCCCACGCCGTACTGGCTGGTCAGCACCAGACATCCGGAACGGCTGGCGGAGGCTCTACTGGCCGCTCGGCAGCTCGGGTAGCACCGACGCTCGCTTGCGCAGGTCGGCACGCACGCGGTCGCCCATCGCCTGGGTCGTCCGCCGGTTGAGGTAGCTGGCCACCGCCGCTCCGGTCAGCAGCGGGCCGAGCGTCGTGAGGTTCCGTCCGAACCGACGGATCAGGCGGTCCCGCAGATCCTTCCGGGCCGCGGTGCCCAACACCGCCGCCACGCCGACGCCCGGCAGCATGGGATTGACGCCACGCTGACTCGCCCAGGATTGGATCAACGGAGCGGCCCGCTGGGCTCCCGAGCCCGGGATCGGCATCCGGTAGACCTCGTGCAGTTCGCCGAGCAGCTTCAGCTCGATGCCAACCACCGCCACGGTCTCGGCCGCGAGCAGCACGGGCGCCGTCAGCAGGGTCGGGGGGGCGGCCCACTCGAGGGAGGCCATTCCGCCACCCGCCGCGCCGACGCTCGCGGTGGCGCGGGCCGCGTTGCGGACCAGCCGCTCCGCGAGCTGCTCGCCGTCCAGCCCCTCGTGGTGGCGGCGCAGGGTGTCCAGGTCCCGGATCGGAATGTGCGGGGCCAGATCGGCGACCGCGTCCACCATCCAGCGGATCGCACGTCGCGGTTTGAACAGGTCTTTCACGCCACGCGCGCGGAACGCGTCGGCGAGGCGGCCGATGAGACGGCCGCGCTGGGCGGGCTCGACGTCGCCCGACGCGAGCTCGGCGACGGCGGCGCCGAGCCGGTCGGCGTCGGATAGGACCGTGCGCTCCGGCTCGACCGCGTCGCCGGATTGCTGGGTCATCTCTGCACTTCCCGCCTCGCTATGTCGTGCCAGGTCTCAGGCGCACTCTCGGCAGATCAGCTCGCCGTTTCGCTCATACGCCAGCTGACTCCGGTGATGGACCAGGAAACAGCGTGCGCAACGGAACTCGTCGGACTGCATCGGCAGCACCTTGACCGTAAGCTCCTCGTCGGCCAGGTCGGCCCCGGGGAGCTCGAAGGTCTCGGCGACCTCGGCCTCGTCCACGTCGACGCTGCCCGACTGGGCATCGGTGCGTCGCGCCTTGAGCTCCTCCAGGCTGTCCTCGCCGAGGTCAACCTCGTCCCGACGCGGGGCGTCGTAGTCGGTGGCCATCGGTTGTCACTCTCCCGTATTGACGTGTCGCTTCCGGTGTTAACGCCGGACGACGATGTTTCGGTTCCCACTTGGTCGTCGTCGAATCCAACCGTCCCGATCCCGGCCCACCCCCCACCTACGGGCCCGGCGGTGTCCTGGGAACTCCCCCAGCGAGCGCGGTACCTTACCGCCCCCGTCCGACTGATGTACGCCCGCGCGCCCCAAGTTGTTCCCAATGTGACCCAGGCGACACCAAGGTAGGGCACGCACCCGCCGATCACGGTCAACGCGCCGCCCCCGCCCGGTGATTCCGTCGGACCCCGCGCACAGAGGTTAACCTCAGCGGCATACTCGGTACGCCGAGAACGTCATCCCCGGTGGAGGCGGCTCCGGCAGCCAGCGAAGTCGCCGAGACGGTACGGGGAGCCCACGACCATGAGCTTTGCGCGCGTGCGAGCGCTCGTCGTCGTCGGCGTGCTGTTGCTGGCGGCCGTCGTGCTGGTGGGCATGGCCCTGGCCAAGGACACCCAGAGCGGCGGGCCGGTGGCGCAGAATTGCCCGCCCGGCTGGCCCGTGGCCAACATTCGGCTTCCCGAGCCGAAGGAGGTCAAGATCAATGTCTACAATGCGACGGACTCCCCCGGCCTCGCCAGCGGCGTAGCCAGCGACTTCAGGAACCAGGCCTTCGTGATCGGCAAGACCGGAAACGACCCGAAGAAGAAGGCCGTGTCGGCCGTCGCCGTCCTGCGGTACGGGCCTAAGGCGGTCGGCGCGGCCCACCTTCTGCGGGCGTACTTCCTCGACGAGGCGCAGACGGAGTTCGACATCAAGCGCCGGGACGAGGTGGTGGACGTCGTGATCGGCACGAGCTACAAGCAGCTCGCCACGCCGACCGAGATGCGTCAGTCGCTCGCCGCGCTGGGCAACCCCTCGCTGCCCGAGGGCACCTGCGCTGGCACCTGACCGGCGGTCCGGGCCCCGGAGGCTGTCTGCGGCCGCCGGCTACGGACCGCCCGACGCGTCCAGCTCCACCAGCCGATCATGTAGCGCCGGAAACAGCGCCGGCGGCGCGGCGACCAGGAGATCGGGGCCCGGTGGCGACCCGTTCAACCCGCCGATCCGCACGCCCGCCTCGGTCGCGATGAGCCCGCCCGCCGCGTGGTCCCACGGGTTGAGGCCCTTCTCATAAAACGCGTCCAACGCCCCCTCCGCGACCAGGCAGAGGTCCAGCGCGGCTGAGCCAAAGCGCCGCACGTCGCGTACCTGCGGCAGCAGCCCGGCGATCACCCTGCCCTGGTGGGCCCGGCGCGGCGCCGCGTACCCGAAGCCCGTCCCCACCAGCGCGTGGGCGAGCTCCGTCTGGGCGGAGCCGCGCAGCCGGCGCCCACCGCGGTACGCGCCGCCGCCACGCGTTGCGGTCCATTCCTGGCCGGTCTCGGGGTTGCGGACCACGCCGGCCACCACCACCCCGTCGACCTCGGCAGCGAGCGACAGCGCATAGACCGGCAGCCCGTAGAGGTAGTTGACGGTGCCGTCGATCGGATCCAAGATCCATCTGACCGATCCCGGCTCGGCGGGCCCGGCCGCGCCGTACTCCTCGCCCAGCACGCCGTCGCCGGGTCGCACTGCCCGCAGCGCGGCGACGACCTGGCGCTCCACCGCGCGATCCGCGGCGGTAACGACGTCGGTGTCGGTGGACTTCGTGTCGAAGTCGGGTACCGCGCCGGCGCGCATGCGCCGGGCGGTCTGCGCGCCCCCGCGTGCCACGTCCACCGCTATTGCCAGCAGCTTCTGCGGTTCCGGCGCCGGGTCGGACATCCGTGCCTCCTTGATCGCCCCTCCCATCGTCCCAGACGGCCGCCCGGGTGGCCGATCGCCGCAGCCCGTCCAACAGGGACGATCATGACCTTCCCGCCCGACACGCCGGGCGTGTCGGGCGGAAACGTCATGATCGTCGGTAGGGTCAGCCCGTTCTCCCTCGGCGTCTGCGCGCACGAGGCGGGATGATCGGCCCAGACGGCGCTACAATTCACGCCTGCCCGCGAGATGCGGACGGCGACCGAACGGTCGGTCCGTGACACGTGGGTTCCCAAACAAACCAACCACACCCGGTCCGGAACGTCGCTCCGTGCTGCGCCCGCCCAGGCCAAACTGCTCCACTATCGCCTCCGGAAGGTCATTCGTGACAGAAGCCCGCCAGACCGGCGCCGACGCAAGCTCGCTCACCGACTCTCTGATCGCCCGTGCCGAGCGTTCCGGCGGGCACATCACGTCGGCGGAGGTGGCCCGCACGGTTGAGTCGGCCGACGTGACCCCGGCCCAGGCCAAGAAGATCCGCCGGGCGCTCGCCGACGCCGGCATCACCGTCGTGGACAGGTCGGCGAACAGCCGCCGCGCGGCCGCTGCCCGGTCGGCCACTCCGGCGTCGAAGGCGACCACGGTCAAGGCGACCAAGGCCGCGCCCGCCCGCAAGGCAGCGCCCAAACCGGCGCCCAAGCAGGCCGTGGCGCCCGACCAGGGGGCCGGGGCGACGAAGGCGGCCGCTGGTAAGGAGGTCGCGGCGAAGCCGGCCACGAAGGCCGTGTCGGCACGGACGCGTGCGGCCGGCAACGGTGCCGGCCGGGCAGCCACGCGTAAGGCCGCCGACGAGCCGGCGGGCACGAAGGCCACGGACAAGCCCGCGGGCGGGAAGGCCGCGGACAAGCCGGTGGAGAAGCCCGCCAGGGCCACGAGGACCACCCGGGGGAAGGCCGCCGAGGACGCGGCCAGGAACGGCGCGGCGAAGGACGCTCCGACGAAGGACGCTCCGGCCAAGGACGCTCCGGCGAAGGCGACGAAGGCCACCGCCGCGAAGGCCACCGCCGGAAAGGCCACCGCCGCGAAGGCGACCCCCGCCACGGCGACCACGGCGTCGGAGCTCGACCCGGCGGTCGTGGCGCCGGGCGACGACGGCGAGGCGCCGGTCGACGCCGAGATCACCCCGGAGGAACTGGCCGCGGCCATCGCGGACGTGGTGGTCGAGGAGCCGGCCGAGCTGGCCGAGGCGGCCGAGGCGGACGCCCAGGCGGACGACGACTTCGACTGGGACGACGAGGAGTCCGAGGCGCTCAAGCAGGCTCGCCGCGACGCCGAGCTGACGGCATCGGCGGACTCGGTGCGGGCGTACCTGAAGCAGATCGGCAAGGTCCCCCTCCTCAATGCGGAGCAGGAGGTCGAGCTCGCCAAGCGCATCGAAGCGGGCCTGTACGCGTCGGAGCGGCTGCGGCTCGCCGAGGAGGGCGAGGAGCGGCTCACCACGCCGATGCACCGTGACCTGATGTGGATCTCTCGGGACGGCGAGCGCGCCAAGAACCACCTGCTCGAGGCCAACCTGCGGCTGGTGGTTTCGCTGGCCAAGCGGTACACCGGGCGCGGCATGGCCTTCCTCGACCTGATCCAGGAGGGCAACCTCGGCCTGATCCGCGCGGTCGAGAAGTTCGACTACACCAAGGGCTACAAGTTCTCCACGTACGCCACCTGGTGGATCCGCCAAGCGATCACCCGCGCGATGGCCGACCAGGCCCGCACCATCCGCATACCCGTGCACATGGTCGAGGTCATCAACAAGCTCGGCCGCATCCAGCGCGAGCTGCTCCAGGACCTGGGCCGGGAGCCCACGCCGGAGGAGCTGGCCAAGGAGATGGACATCACGCCGGAGAAGGTGCTGGAGATCCAGCAGTACGCCCGGGAGCCCATCTC
>DASXRC010000228.1:0-152698 GCA_036506795.1 Micromonosporaceae bacterium | reverse complement strand
CGATCACGCTCATCGCGTAGTCGAGGTATGAACGCTGCATCTCGACCTCGAGGCCCACCGGTTCGACCCGGCTGCGCAAGCCAGCCTCGACCGAGGTCTCGAAGGAGTCCTCGGACTCGATCGGCTCGTCGCCCTCAGGTTCGTTCGTATCCGTCACAGTCAACCCTCATCAACGTTCGGTCCGGTCACATGCTCGACCGGAACCCTTACCGGACAACCCAAACAGACCCGCCCGACCCACAAATCGGCCGGGCGGACCAGCAACCTAGATGTCCAGGAACCGCACGTCCTTCGCATTGCGCTGGATGAACGACCGACGCGCCTCGACGTCCTCACCCATCAGCACGCTGAACAGCTCGTCCGCGGTTGCCGCGTCGTCGAGCGTCACCTGCAGCAGGGTGCGCGTCGCCGGGTTCATCGTGGTCTCCCACAGCTCGGGGTAGTTCATCTCACCCAGACCCTTGAACCGCTGGACGTCGTCCGGCTTCGCGTTCGGCTTGCGCTCCTGGCGCAGGGCGATCAGCCCGTCGCGCTCCCGATCGGAGTAGGCGTACTGCGCGTCGTCGCCCTTCTTGTTCCACTTGATCTTGTAGAGCGGAGGCGACGCCAGGTAGACGTGGCCGAGCTCCACGAGCGGACGCATAAACCGGAACAGCAGGGTGAGCAGCAGGGTCTGGATGTGCTTTCCATCGATGTCCGCGTCCGCCATCAAGATGATCTTGTGGTAGCGCAGCTTCTCGATGTCGAACTCGTCGTGGATGCCCGTGCCGAGCGCGGTTATCAGCGCCTGCACCTCGTTGTTCTTGAGAATGCGGTCGATGCGGGCCTTCTCCACATTAAGGATCTTGCCGCGGATGGGCAGGATCGCCTGCGTACGCGGGTCGCGGCCCTGCTTGGCCGAACCACCCGCCGAGTCACCCTCGACGATGAACAGTTCGCTGACCCGCGGATCCGTGGACTGGCAGTCGGCCAGCTTGCCCGGCATCGACCCGGACTCCAGCAGGGACTTGCGGCGGGCCAGCCGGCGCGCCTGCGCGGCCGCGATCCTGGCGCGGGCGGCGGCCGACGCCTTCGAGATGATCACCCTGGCCTCGGCCGGGTTCCGCTCGAGCCAGTCGGTGAGCCACTCGTTGCACACCTTCTGCACGAAGCTGCGCACCTCCGTGTTCCCGAGCTTGGTCTTCGTCTGGCCCTCGAACTGGGGGTTGGCCAGCTTGACCGAGATGATCGCAGCGAGCCCCTCCCGGATGTCTTCGCCGGACAGCTTCTCGTCGCCCTTGAGAATCTTCTTGTCGCTGCCGTACTTATTGATGACACCGGTGAGCGCGGAGCGGAACCCCTCCTCGTGGGTGCCACCCTCGTGCGTGTTGATGGTGTTGGCGAACGTGTAGACCGACTCGCCGTACGACTCGTTCCACTGCATCGCGATCTCGACCGCCATGCCGTCCCCGTCCGCCCCGAACTCGATCACCGACTTGTGGATCGGGCTCTTGGTCTGGTTGAGGTGGCGCACGAAGTCGGCGATGCCGCCCTTGTACAGGTAGGTCACCTCGCGCGGCTTGCCGGCCTCGTCGGTCTCTCGCTCGTCGCGCAGGTGGATGGTGAGGCCGCGATTGAGGAAGGCCATCTCCTGAAGCCGGCGGGAGATCGTCTCGAAGGAGAACTCGGTGGTCTCGAAGACGGTCGGATCCGGCCAGAACGCGACCGACGAGCCCGTGCGGCGCGTCGTCTCGCCCTTCTCCAGCGGGGTCGGCTTGGAGTGGTGGTACTGCTGCCGCCAGACGTAACCGTCCTTGTGGATCTCGATCTCCATCCGGCTGGACAGCGCGTTGACCACCGACACGCCGACGCCGTGCAGGCCGCCGGAGACGGCGTACACCTTGCTGTCGAACTTGCCGCCCGCGTGCAGCACGGTGAGCGCGACCTCCACGCCCGGCTTGCGCAGCTTGGGGTGCAGGTCGACCGGGAATCCTCGCCCGTTGTCCACGACCCGGACGCCGCCGTCCGCCAACAGGACGACGTCGATCGTGTCGGCGTAGCCGGCGAGGGCCTCGTCGACGGCGTTGTCCACGACCTCCGAGACCAGGTGGTGCAGGCCGCGCTCGCCGGTGGTGCCGATGTACATGCCGGGACGCTTGCGGACCGCCTCGAGGCCCTCGAGAACGGTGATCGAGCCAGCGGTGTAATCCTGCTTCTTCTGTGCTGCCACCCTCGGTCGCTTTCTCGCACCCCGGTCGCGCACGCACGAGGGGGAACGGGGTAAGTGGGCGTCTCCGGCGGCCGGCACGCAACCACGCCCGGGGGAACCGACACCGGGCGTCGCACCGGAGCGCGGACCCTGGCACCGGACCGAGGCGGCCGGAGCGTGCCGACCACCGCGGACACCCGCGGGTCGTGATCGGCTGAACATCGCGGGGACGGCGGCGGGGACGGGGTCTGCCCCCAATCACGCCGCTCCGCGGTGTTCCTTCGTCTCGGCCAATCTTACTGTGCGCGGACCAGGAAACGCGTACACGGCACCCCCGATGAGGCACCTGAGTTGGTCACAGCGCCACGAAACGGCCCGGTTACAACTCCCCACACACAGGAGCGCGTCGATGACCGGCGAACTCGCTTCCGCATCGGGGTGGTGCCGCCGCGTGAAGCCTAGATCGTCCGGTACAAGCCTAGATCGTCCGGGAACGAGCCGGCCCAGGCGACGAGGGCCGGATCGCGACGGATTGGCGGTTCGGAGGGTCGCGGAAACGGCTTCCGGTGCCGTAACCTCCCGGCGCGAACCGACTGGCGCCGGGGTACGGCCGCGAGCCGCCCGGTCCGAGAGAGGGTGACCCGCGATGGGGCTGGACAACGTCGCCGTGCAGTGGCCGCGTACCGGCCGCTTCTACGATCCGGTCGCCCCGGCGGAGTTCGTGGACTTTTCCGAGCTGGCCGACGCGCCCGACGTGAGCGCACCGACCGCGGCCCTGGCCGGACATATAGCCAAGACGGGCACCGTTCGGGCAACGGCGTACACCGAGCTGGTGGACCTGCTGCTCGGCCTGGACGGCGTGCTCTACGCCACGGACGCCGCGGCCGAGGACGAGGACCCCGTGATCGACCCCGACGGGTGTGCGTGGATCGCCGGCGGCCTGGAGCGGTTCGTCGAGGGCCACGCTGAGCACGGCGAGCAGGTGACCTTCGAGACCGTCGGCGCCGTGCTCCGGGCGGCGCTCGCCGACAGCCGGCTCGCCGACCAGCAGCTGCGCTGGCTGGAGAGCCGCCTCGACGCGCTGCGCGACGAGTCGGGTGGTCCCCCGCAGTGGACCTTCAGCCGAGGCGAGCTCGCCGTGCTGGCGAGCTTCTATCGTCGCTGCGCCGACCGCGGCTTCGCCGTCTACGCAGACTTCTGAGCCCGAGCGGCCGGGACGGCGCTCAGCCGTACGTGTCGCGCGGCCCCCGGCCGCGGACGCGGCGTGGGCCGCGGGACCAAGTGGGCGCGGCCGGGCCGTGGATGTGGAGTCTGGTCACGACGTTGTGGCCCACCTCGGTGGCGATGCGCTGCAGCAGCGAGCCGGCCAGCAGCCGGAGCTGAGTGGCCCACGCCGTCGACTCCGCCTCGATGGTCAGCTCACCACCCTCGAGCTTGATCGGCCGGCTGTGCTGGGCGACATCCGCCCCAACCACCCGCTCCCACGCGCCGAACACGGTTGCCTCCGCCGCCGGACGCTGCCAGCCTCGCGCCTTGACCAGCCGGGCGAGCACGGCGCCGACCGGCTGCGGGTCGCGCGGGTCCGGCCCTGGGCCGGTGTAGCCGCGCAGCCCTCGGCGGGGCAGGCCCTCGCCAGCGGCCGTCTCTTCACCGGTCGTCGAGCCGGCAGGGGTACGCCGCCGAGAGCGCGTCCCCTCGCGTCGAGCCTTCGCCGCGTCGAGCACGGCTCGGGCCAGCTCCGGGCCGCCCGGCTGAACGTCCTCATTGGACACGACGCACTCCAACCTCGGTCACCTCATAGCAAGCCCCGCGCAGGGTTGCCGGCACATCCTCCGGCACCGCGCAGGTGACGAGCAGCTGGCTGGCCCTCCGGACGAGGTCGGCCAGCCGGTCGCGGCGCCCGGCGTCAAGCTCGGCGAACACGTCGTCGAGCACGAGCACGGGCTCGAGGCCTTCCGCACGCAGCAGATCGTACGCTGCGAGCCGCAGCGCCAGCGCGAACGACCAGGACTCGCCGTGGCTGGCGTACCCCCTGGCGGGTAGCTCGCCGAGGCTGAGTGCCAGGTCGTCACGGTGCGGGCCTACGAGCGTGACGCCACGCTCCACTTCGGACGGCCGCGACGCAGCGAGGGCGTCCGCGAGCGCGTCCTGCAGCGCCGACCGATCGGGCGCCAGTGCGTCACCGAGCGCCGAGCGGTACGCGATGGCCGCGGCGCCCCGGCCGCCGGCGACGGCGTCGTACGCCTTGCCGACGTGCGGCGCCAGCGAGGCGACGAGCCCCAGTCGGCCTGCGAGCAGCTCGGCGCCGCGCCGGGCGAGGTGGGTGTCCCATACGTCCAGTGTGGACAGATCGCCTTGCCCGCCGCCGACCTTTCTCGCAAGGTACGCGGTGCGTAGCAGCGCGTTTCGTTGCCTGACGACCCGCTCGTAGTCGGCGCGGACGCCGGCGTACCGCGGCTGCCGCGCGACGAGCAGGTCGTCGAGGTACCGGCGGCGCTCGGCCGGGTCTCCTCGCACCAGCTCGAGGTCCTCCGGTCCGAACATCACCAGCCGCAGCACGCCCAGTACGTCGCGCGCCCGGCGTGCCGGCGCCCGACCGATCCTCGCCCGGTTCGCCTTGCCGGGCGTGATCTCGAGCTCCACCAGCAGCTCGCGTCCATCGTGGACGATGAGACAGCGGATGACCGCCGCGGCCGCGCCGTGGCGCACCAGCGGGGCGTCGGTGGCAACCCGGTGGCTGGCGAGCGTCGCGACGTAGCCCAGCGCCTCGGCGAGGTTGGTCTTGCCTAGGCCGTTCGGGCCCACCAGCACATTGACACCGGGCTCGAAGTCCACGCCGACCCGCTCGTACGAACGGAAGTCGACCAGCTCGAGCCGCCGGACGTACACGGCTAGCGCTTGTGCGTGGCGTGGCCGCCGAACTGGTTCCGCAGCGCGGCGACCGCCTTCATGGCGGGCGAGTCATCCTGCCGCGAGGTGAACCGGGCGAACAGCGACGCCGCGATCACGTTCATCGGGACCGCGAGGCGGATCGCCTCCTCGACCGTCCAGCGTCCCTCGCCGGTGTCCTCGGCGTAGCCGCGCAGGCCGGCGAGTTCGGGGTCCTCGTCGAGCGCCCGGTCGAGCAGGTCGAGCAGCCAGGAGCGCACCACTGTCCCCGCGCGCCAGGACTTGATCACACCGGGGACGTTGGTGACGTGGTCGGACGCCGCGAGCAGCTCGTACCCCTCGGCGTACGCGTGCATCAGGCCGTACTCGATGCCGTTGTGCACCATCTTCGCGTAGTGACCGGCACCCGCCGGGCCGGCGTGGACGAACCCAAACTCACCCTCGGGCTTCAGCGCTTCGAAGATCGGCATGCACTGCCGGACGTGCTCCTCCTCGCCGCCGACCATCAAGGCGTAGCCGTTCTGCCGTCCCCATATCCCGCCCGAAACGCCGACGTCCAGGTAGCCCAGGCCACGCTCGGCGAGCCGGGCCGCCCGCGACGGGTCGTCGCTGAACCGGGAGTTCCCACCGTCGATCACGATGTCCCCCGATCCGAGCAGGCGGGCCAGCTCGTCGATGGTCGCCTCGGTGACGCCGACCGGGACCATCACCCAGACCACGCGCGGCGCCGACAACTTCTCAACCATCTCGGCGACGTTGGCCGCGTCGGACCGTTCCGGGTGGTGGTCGTAGCCAACCACCTCATGCCCGGCCGCCCGCAGCCGCTCGCGCATGTTGCCACCCATCCGGCCCAGACCCACGAGGCCCAGCTGCATGGCGTCCCCCTTTGCGTCGTCGATCCCGCGCCGGCTCGGCCGCCGCTCAGCGCGCGATGCGGATTGGCATGATCAGGTAGCGGTACCCGGGAATGATCTCTCCATCGTCGGCGGCGGGTGAGATCACTGCCGGCTTGAAAGCGTCGACGAACGACAGCAGCGCGGTCGGAGCAGACAGCGCGGTCAACCCGTCCAGCAGGTACTGCGGGTTGAAGGCGATCATCAGAGGCTCGCCGGTGAAGGTTGCCTCCATTGCTTCGCTGGCCCGAGCCTCCTCGGTGCCGCCGGCCTCGACAACCAGGCCCTCCTCGCTGAAGCTGAGCCGCACTGGCGTGGCCCGCTCGGCGACGAGCGCCACCCGGCGGACGACCTCGGTCAGCGCGGCCACGCCGACCCGCGCCTGCGCGTTGTGGTGGTCCGGGAACAGTGATCGGACCGGGGGATAGTTCGCGCCGTCCAGCAGCCGGCTGGTCGTGCGGCGGGTGCCGGCGGCGAAGCCGATCATTCCCTCGCCGGCCGCGCCGTGCGCGAGCGCGAGCGTCACCTCGCCACCCAGCGGGCCGAGCGTCTTGGCAGTGTCGGCCAGGGTGCGCGCCGGGACGAGAGCGTTCAGGCTGACGTCTGGGTCGTCGGGACGCCACTGCATCTCCCGCATCGCCAGCCGGTAGCGGTCGGTGGCCAGCATGGCCAGCGTCGAGCCGTTAAGCTCGACGCGCACGCCGGTCATCATCGGCAGCGTCTCATCCCGCCCAGCGGCGACCGCCACCTGGGATACCGCCGCAGCGAACGCGGCCGCGTCGACCGTCCCCGCGGCGGTCGGCATCTCCGGCAGCGTTGGGTAGTCCTCGACGGGCATGGTCGGCAGCGTGAACCGGGCACTGCCGCAGACCAACTCCAGGTGCGCACCGACCGCGGCGATGTCGACCGGCTTCGCCGGCAGGGCCTTCGTAATCTCTGCGAGCAGGCGACCGGAGACCAGGGCCGCGCCGTCGGCATCGGCCTGGACGTCGATCGTTGCCTGGCTGGAGACCTCGTAGTCGAACCCGGAGACCTCAAGCCGGCCATCCTCGAGGCGGAGCAGCACGCCGGCGAGCACCGGCACGGACGGACGGCTGGGCAGGCTCTTCGCGGTCCACGCGACGGCGTCGGCGAGCGCATCGCGCTCGACACGGAACTTCATCGAAACGACCTCCGAGTCGACTCGTCGGGGAGCAATGCCCTATCGAACCTTATTGCGGGCCGGGCCGCGACATGCGCGCGACCCCGGGCATTGGCACGATCGGCTGCCCTGCCGCCACCGCGTCGGTCGGGCGGTCGGCCATCCACCCAACTACCCACCCCCGGAGATTGTGGTCTTGTTGTCTTAGGAAGATATTCATCGTCTTCGTCGGTCCTGTGTGAACTGTGGAGAGTCGGCGTCCGGGCAGGCCACACGGCGATCGTCGGGGGCGCGAGCTGTGGACAACCCGACCGATCAGCGGCCAGCGGCTCCATAGCCCGGCCCGGCGGGCGCGGTTGTCCTCGGCCGTCCACTGGTCGTCCACGGTCCATACCCGGCCTTCATCCGCAGGGCTGTGAGGTCATCCGCCACATGCCGCCCGGGTGAACGGTGGATGACAGGCCGGCGTCCACACACATTTCCCCAGCCACCGTCCACAGATTGTGGATACGCCGCCGACAAGTCACGTCTGCTTGATGCGGTTCGTGAGCTCGGCAATCTGGTTGTATAGCGAACGCCGCTCGGCCATCTGCTGCCGTATCTTCCGGTCGGCATGCATGACCGTCGTGTGATCGCGACCGCCGAAGGCTTGCCCGATCCGGGGTAGCGACAGGTCGGTGAGTTCCCGGCACAGGTACATGGCCACCTGGCGGGCGTTGACCAGCACGCGCGAGCGGGAGTGGCCGCGCAGGTCCTCGAGGCTCACGCCGAAGTAGTCGGCGGTCGACGCCATGATCTGGTCCGCGGTGATCTCCGGACCGGAGCCGTCCGGGATGAAGTCGCGGAGCACCTCTTCGGCGAGCGCAAGCTCGACGGGTGAGCGGGTCAGCGACGCGAACGCGGTCACCCGGATCAGTGCGCCCTCGAGCTCACGGATCGAGTTGGCGATCCGGGAGGCGATGAACTCCAACACGTCCGGCGGTGCGAACATGCGCTCCTGGGCCGCCTTCTTCTGAAGGATCGCGATGCGGGTCTCGAGATCGGGCGGCTGGATGTCCGCGAGCAGCCCCCACTCGAACCGGGTACGCAGCCGGTCCTCGAGCGTCGCCAACTGCTTCGGCGACCGGTCGGACGTGATCACGATCTGCTTGTTCGCGTTGTGGAGCGTGTTGAAGGTGTGGAAGAACTCCTCCTGAGTGCGCTCCCGATTCTCCAGGAACTGGATGTCGTCGATCAGGAGGATGTCCACGTCGCGGTAGCGCCGCTGGAAGGCGCTCGTCTTGTCATCCCGGAGCGAGTTGATGAAGTCGTTGGTGAACTCCTCCGTGGAGACGTACCGCACCGAGCGTGCGTTGCCGAGCGTCGTCGCGTAGTGGCCGATCGCGTGCAGCAGGTGGGTCTTGCCCAACCCGGAGCTGCCGTAGATGAACAGCGGGTTATATGCCTTGGCCGGCGACTCGGCGACCGCGACCGCGGCGGCGTGCGCGAACCGGTTCGACGAGCCGATGACGAAGGTTTCGAACATGTACTTGGGGTTGAGGCGGTTGCCGCCGCTGGAATCCCCGGCCGGACGCCGGTCCTCGCGGACCGGGCCAGCAGTGGAGGCGGCGAACAACCCGTCCTGGGCGGTGCGGGCGGACGGCACCGCCGGTGCGGGGTAGCCGTGCTGCGCGGAGCCGGTGGGCAGGTGGTCGGCGTCGGATGGGTCGGGCCCCTCCACAGTGGGAGGCACGGCCGGAGACTGCGGCGCGATCGCCGACCCGCCGTCGTCGGGCGGGCGTACGGTCACCGCTACCTGTATCGGGCGGCCCAGCCGGCGGGACAGCGCCTCGGTGATCGCGGGGCGCAGCCGCGACTCGATGACATCCCGGGTGAAGGCGTCCGGCACGGCGAGCAGCGCGGTGTCCTCGACGATCGCGCGTAGCCGGGTCAGCCGGAGGTACGCCCGCTGCTGAGCGGAGACGATCTCGTCAGCGAGGTCGTCCGTTGCCGCCGTCCACACGGCAGGCAGGTCGATCGTCTCCGCCACCGCCGCGTCACCCCCCTCGTGCCAGTAGCCCCGGGTCGGCAGACCCGCGTGGGCCGAACCACCCCCCGGGCGGACCCGACGCCCCACCCGCGCAACGGATCCGCGCCGTCACCCCGCTTGTGCCGATCGCCGTCCACAAGTTATCCACAGCCTGTGTATCGGCCGATCGTGGCCTCCTGCTGCACGTTCGCCGGACCCCGCGGTGATCGCGGCGGCGTGAAGCGTGGATTCACGCTGCCGAGCAACTGACCACGTCGCCCGGTTTCGCCCGAAATCGTGGCGCCACTGCGTGCTTGGTTGTCGACCGGCAATCGGGCACGCTAACAGCGTTGTCCACACCCCTTCAACCGCTGTCCACATGTAGACGTTGCCGGTGGGTGCGAATCCCCCCAGTTCGTCCCGGGCCATCCTCGGCTGGTGCGTCCTGATTGTCCTGGTATACCCGTTTGACGATCATTGCCGTCGTGCGTACCGTGGACTGGTTACTCCGTCGCCCCGTCGCGTACCGTCCCGAACGCATCGGCAGACGTGACGCTGATAGGGTGGCGGGTGCTTGCTGTTCGTCGGTCGGCCGATCGCCTGATGATTGTCGTCGGCGCAATAGCATCAAAGCGTCGCCTGTCGCGTCGGCGGTCCCGGTCCGGTGCACGGCGGCAGACGCCAGACCACGACCGAGGGCGCGGTAGTCGCCTCGCGGCGTACGAAGACGGAGAGCCTGACGTGAGCAAGCGCACGTACCAGCCGAACAACCGCCGGCGCGCGAAGACCCACGGCTTCCGGCTGCGCATGCGCACCCGGGCCGGCCGCGCGATCATCTCGGCGCGCCGCGCCAAGCGCCGTACCCGCCTGTCGGCCTGAGGCCGCTGGCGCCCAAGCCGGAATGTGGCCACGCGTGCTGGCGCCGGAGCAGCGTCTGCGGCGTAGTTCTGACTTCGCCGCGGCGGTGCGTGCCGGCCGGCGGGCGGCCCGGGGGACCGTCGTCGTCCACCTGCGCGTGCCGTCCGACCGACTGTCCGACCCGGCGCGCGAGGCGAGCCCGAGCGTCCCCGCCCGCGCCGGCTTCGTGGTACCGAAGTCGGTCGGCGGCGCGGTGACCCGCAACACGGTCCGTCGGCGGCTGCGCCACCTCGCCCGCGAGGGGCTCGCCACCCTACCCCCCGGCTCGACACTCGTCGTGCGGGCACTGCCCGCCGCGGCTGGCGCGTCGTACCCGCGGCTCGGCGCCGACCTGGACGCGGCGGTGGCCGCGGCCCGCGCGCCCCGCCCGAGCCGGACGGTGACGTCGTGACCGCCCTCCGCGGCGGCGGCGTGCCGCAGCCCACCTCGGTCGCCGGGCGCCTGCTCGTGCTTCCCATCATCGCGTACCGTCGTTGGATAAGCCCGGCACTGCCGGCCCGCTGTCGGTTCTACCCGTCGTGCAGCGCGTACGCCGTCGAGGCGATCTCGACGCACGGCGCCCTGCGGGGGTTTCTGATGGCGGTCTGGCGGGTGCTGCGCTGTAACCCCTTCCACCCTGGCGGGTACGACCCGGTGCCCCCACCCGGACCTAGCCGTCGTGGCACTGACCTGACTGGAGCCCCGAATTGAGTCTTGACTGGATCTACTGGGGGATCTCGTGGATCCTGCTCACCTGGCACGGGATCTGGGACGCGATCCTGCCCGGCCGGGCCTTCCTCGCGACGAACTGGGACTGGATCCTCGCGATCTTCTTCCTCGTGGTGACCGTACGGATCATTCTGTTCCCGATCTTCGTCAAGCAGATCAAGTCGCAGCGGGCGATGCAGGCCCTGCAGCCCAAGGTCAAGGAACTGCAGGAGAAGCACAAGGGTGACCGGGAGACGCTCCAGAAGGAGATGATGGAGCTCTACCGGCGCGAAAAGGCCAACCCGCTGATGGGCTGCCTGCCGATGTTCCTGCAGATCCCGGTGTTTCTCGGCCTGTTCCACACCCTGCGGCACATCAAGCCGACGATGCCCGAGAGCATGCGAACCCTGTACGGCTGGACGGCGGACCAGTTCAACAGCGCGGTCGGCGCGAAGTTGCTCGGCGCGCCGATCTACCAGAGCTTCAACGTGGGCGGCACCACGACGAAGGTCGTTGCCGGCATCCTCGTCGTGATCATGATGGTGACCACGTACCTCACGAGTCGGCAGATGATCCTGAAAACCGGCTGGGCCGAGGATCCACAACAGAAGATGATCCAGCGGCTGATGCTGTACGGCATACCCGCGTCGCTGCTGATCTCCGGCGGCATCTTCCCCATCGGTGTGATCGTCTACTGGGTCACGAACAACCTGTTCACGCTCGCACAGCAGCAATGGGTGCTGCACAAGTACCCTCCGCCGGCCATCGTCGCCAAGCCCGCCCCGGGTAGGGCCGCGGCCACGAAGCCCGGTGCGGCGCGCTCCGCGGCGAAGCCAGGTGCGGCGAAGTCGGCAACGAAGAACGGCAGCGGTGCGCCGGTGATCGACGGCAAGGCGCTGGCCCCGAAGCCGGGCGCCAAGCCGGTGAACCCGAAGAGGGGTGGCGCCGCCAAGCGCCGGGCGAGTTGACGCGACCGGTCGGGGCCCGAACGGACAGTGCGGGCCCCGGCCGTGGCGCTCCCCGCCGCGGGCCGGGCAACCGCCCTGTGACGTCCCCGCGGGCTTCGATGCCAGCGGGAAACATCGGACCCCCGTGTCCGGCCGAGCGAGTACGGAGATGACATCGTGACCGATACGAGCACTCCCGAGGCGGACCACCCCACTGACGGGCCCGGCGACGCGACGACCGATACCGGCGAGGCGGCCGAGCTGGACGGGAAAGTAGACGAGGAGAAGGCGACCGACGGAAGCGACTCGGATCTGTTCCGGGAGAGCGAGATCGCCGCGGACTACGTCGAGGGCCTGCTCGACATCCTCGACTACGACGGCGACATCGATGAGCTGGTCTCCAGTGGTCGTCCGGTGGTCGAGGTCGTCGGCGGTCGACTGCAGTCGCTCGTCGGTCAGCGCGGTGCCACGCTCGAGGCGCTCCAGGAGCTGACCCGACTCGCCATATTCCGGCAGACCGGCGCCCCGAGCCGGCTGCTGCTGGACGTCGGCGGCTACCGGGCGACGCGGCGCAGGGAACTGGCGGCTGTCGCCAAGAACGCGGTCGAGAAGGTCAAACAGTACGGTGAGCCGGTCCGGCTCGAGCCCATGTCCGCGTTCGAGCGCAAGTGCGTTCACGACGTCGTCAACGCGATCACCGGGGTCGAGAGCGAGTCGGAGGGCGTCGAACCGAACCGACGGATCGTGGTCCGTCCGTCGGACTGACCCCGGACACGTGACCGGCTCCCTCGATCCGGTGGGCGGCGGTTCGCGGCTGGCACCCGAGTTGGCCGCGGCGGCGCGGCGCGTCTTCGGCCCGGCGCTGCCGGCCGCCGTCGCGTACGCCGATCTGCTCGCCACCGAGGGCGTGGTCCGCGGGCTGATCGGGCCTCGTGAGGCACCGCGGATCTGGGAACGGCACCTGTTGAACTGCGCGGTCGTCGGCGAACTCATCCCAAAGGACGCTTCTGTCGTGGACGTGGGATCAGGCGCTGGTTTGCCCGGCATCGTCCTAGCGATCGCTCGTCCCGACCTCGCGGTCGTTCTGGTCGAGCCGATGGCCCGGCGGGCCGCGTTCCTCGCTGAGGCGGTGACGACGCTCGACCTGGCGTCCCGGGTGAGCGTCCTCCGGGCCCGCGCCGAGGAGCTCGCCGGTGCCGTCGTGCCCGCCGATGTCGTTACCGCCCGAGCCGTCGCGCCCCTGGACCGGCTCGCCGCTTGGTGCCTGCCGCTCGTCGCACGGGGCGGACGGCTGCTCGCGCTGAAGGGCGCGAGTGCCGCGGAGGAGGTGGTCGGCCACCGCGACGCTATCCGCCGCCTCGGGGGCGCAACGCCAGTCATCCGGCGATGCGGCGTTGGCCTGGTCGATCCGCCGGCAACCGTCGTGGAGATCATCAGAGCGCGCGATGTGGCAGCCGCCAGGCCCAGCACCGCGCGCCGCGCGCCACGGCTACCGGGTGGGTCCACTTCGGACGGTCGTGCCGCACGCGGAGGTTCCCGACGGCGTGGATGACGGGGAGACTGGCCGAACTTCCCCGGTTTGTCCGGAGCGCGCGTCGTGTCGAATGCGACGCTGCCGCCGTCCATCGGTAGCCTCGCCCATGCAGCGGCCGTAGGCTGGCCGCGCGTCGGTAGTGTGAGCCGGACGCGCAGGCGGCGTACCCATCCGAAGCGGGCAGGGATGACACGGTGCAGGACCACGGTAGATACGCCGATCAACGGTTGACCTTTGAGGCGGGGGTGTGGGCGGCGGGTTCCCCGGTTACCCATGAGACGGAGCTCGGTCGCCACCCGGTCGACAACCCCTTGGCTCAGGCGGGGCCGCCGCCCGCAGACTCCACGGTGCCCAAGCCGCGTACGGATCCCACGGCGGACGTGAGCGCCGCGAGGCCGCCCTCCCCCACCGCGGCCGTCGGGACGGCGCGCGTCCAGACCACGGACGCTCCGCCTGCGACCCGCGCCGGCTCCCCCGACGGCAGGCCCACGGATGCCCGCGTTTCACGTGAAACACCGGCGCGGGACGAGGACGATCCCCCGTTGGCCATGGAGGCGAAGCGGGCAGTGCAGATCTTGAATCCGAGTGGCGAGATAACGATGCCTCGCCCCGCCCGGCCGCGGATCATCTGCGTGGCGAACCAGAAGGGCGGCGTGGGCAAGACAACCACGGCGGTGAACCTGGCGGTGGCGCTCGCCCTGCACGGCAACCGCGTGCTCGTGATGGACCTTGATCCGCAGGGCAACGCATCGACTGGCTTAAATGTTCCTCACCACGCTGGTATCCCCGACGTTTACGACTGCCTGATCGACGGCGTGCCTCTCGCCGACGTGATCCAGCCGGTCGAGGGCATCCCGAACCTCTCCTGTGTGCCCGCGACGATCGACCTGGCCGGCGCCGAGATCGAACTAGTCTCCGTGGTGGCCCGGGAGTCGCGCCTCAGCCGCGCGCTCACCGGCAACCCCGAGCCGTACGACTACGTGTTCATCGACTGCCCGCCGTCGCTTGGGCTGCTGACCGTGAACGCACTCGTGGCGGCGCAGGAGGTGCTGATTCCGATCCAGTGCGAGTACTACGCGTTGGAGGGCCTCAACCAACTGCTCAACAACATCAACCTGGTGAAGGCTCACCTCAACCCGACGCTGGACGTCTCGACGATCGTGTTGACGATGTACGACCGGAGGACCCGCCTGGCGGACGCGGTCGAGCAGGATGTCCGGAACCACTTCGGGGACAAGGTGCTGCAGGCGGTCATTCCGCGCAATGTCCGAGTCTCGGAGGCACCGAGCTACGGGCAGTCGGTGATGACCTACGACCCCGGTTCGCGGGGGGCCACGAGCTACTTCGAGGCCGCCCAGGAGATCGCGGTGCGTGGCGCGAAGGCGGGAGGCGAGGCATGAAGAGCCGTCCACGGGGCGGCCTGGGCCGAGGGCTCGGGGCGCTGATCCCGACCGCCCCGGCGGACGGTGCGGCCGCCATCGAGAGGCATACGCCGGTCGCGATGGTGGCCGCCGCTGCCGAGGCCGCCGCGGTCCACGCGGGCATGGAACTTGCTCCGGTACCGGGTGCCCGGTTCGCGGAGATCCCGGTCTCGGCCATCGTGCCGAACCCGAGGCAGCCGCGTCAGGCCTTCGACGAGGAGTCAATGGAGGAGCTGACCTCGTCGATTCGCGAGGTGGGCCTTCTCCAGCCGATCGTCGTGCGCGAGCTCGGGAGGGACAAGTACGAGGTCGTCATGGGCGAGCGGCGTTGGCGCGCCGCCCAGGCCGTCGACCGGGCCACGATCCCAGCCATCATCCGTGACACTCGCGACGACGCGATGCTACGCGACGCGCTGATGGAGAACATCCACCGCGCGAACCTCAACCCGTTGGAGGAGGCGGCCGCGTACCAGCAGCTGCTGGAGGAGTTCGGCGCCACGCATGACGAGCTGGCCCGCCGCATCGGCCGCAGTCGTCCCCAGATCTCCAACACGATCCGGCTGCTGAACCTCCCGGCGCAGGTGCAGCGCCGGGTCGCGGCCGGCGTGATCTCGGCAGGCCACGCTCGCGCGCTGCTCGGGCTCGAGGACCCCGAGTCGCAGGAGGAGCTTGCCCACCGCATCGTCGCCGAGGGGCTCTCGGTCCGAGCGACGGAGGAACTTGTCGCCCTGGCCGCCACCGATGGCCCGATGAGAAAGTCGGGCGGTGTGCGACGCCGGCCCAAGCCGCACGCCCCTGCCCTGTCCGACCTGGCCGACCGACTCTCCGATCGCTTCGACACGAGGGTCAAGGTCGACATTGGACGGAGCAAGGGGAGGATCACGATCGAGTTCGCGACGGTCGATGACCTCGAACGCATCGTCGGAATCATAGGTCTGGACGCCCCGCAGGACGCCACCGCGTAGGCGCATCCGCCGATCGAGGGCGTCCCGGGACGGATCTCGGGCGCCATCGTTTCACGTGAAACATCGTCCCGAGGACGCTCGCGCGGCGGCTCGGCGCCGTCGCCGGCGCCCGTTATCCACAGCCCGAACCGCTTGCCGCGCAGGGGGATTCGGCCCGGCGAGGGCCGACTGTGGACAACCGCTGTGGACAGCCGGAAATGGCTCGATGCGTCCTTTGCGGATGCGTCCGAACCGGGGACGACATAGGCGCCGGACGAGGTTTAGGGTCGGTCCGTGCCCAACACCCCCACGCCGCTTCCGGACTTCACGAAATGGCCCTCGTTCCCCTTTGAGGGCGACATTCGAGTCAAGAAACTCGATGAGCCGGTGGCCGAGGAGCCACCGCGCGCCGGCCAGGACGCCGCCGACTGCACCGCTTGCAACGCGTCGGACAACGCCTACATTTGGGTGAGCGAGCGGTGGCGCGTCCGCGCCATGGACCGCCCGACCGGCCTGCCGATGGTACTGATCCTCGAGTCGCGGTCGCACCTCGACCTTGGCGACCTACCGAACCTGCTCGCTGCCGAGCTCGGCGTGATGACGGTGAGACTTGAGCGCGCGATCCGGTCTCTCGACGGCGTGGCGCGGGTGCACGTCAACCGATGGGGCGATGGCTCGGCCCACCTGCACCTCTGGTTCCTCGCCCGCCCGGCCGGCCGACTGCAGCTGCGCGGAACGTTCCTGTCGCTATGGGACGACATCCTCCCGCCGGTCCCCGAGGCGCAGTGGCGGGAGAACCTCGCGCTGATCGCCGCGTGGCTGGCCGAGTTCGGCGGCCGCCCGCTCGCTGAGCCACCTCGCATCGAGTGGAAGGCGCCGGCCCGGTTCAACTCGGCCGGCCCGGACGCGAGGGGTGGGGACGCAGCCGACGACGCCGAGGCGTCCGTGGTCGCGGCGGAGAACCCGTAGAGTCGCCGCCTAGCCGGGGACCGGGCGCCGGGCGGCGGCCCGGGCGACGAGCGTCGCGAGCACCTTGCCGAGGTCCATTCCGGCCGCCTGCACCGCCAGCGGCAATAGCGAGGTCTCGGTCATGCCGGGGGCGACGTTCACCTCGAGCACGTGTGGAGCGCCGTCGGCATCCACGATGAGGTCGGCGCGGGACAGGTCCCGCAGCCCGAGCACCGTGTGTGCGGCGAGCGCCGTCTCCGCGACCCGGGCCGCGACGTCCGGAGCCAATCGGGCCGGGGTGTGCCACGTGGTCAGGCCGGCGGTGTATCGGGCCGCGTAGTCGTACACCCCGTTGCGAGGGACTATCTCAACGGCGGGCAGCGCCACTGGTCCGTCCCCCAGGTCCACGATCGACACCGCGATGTCAACCCCCGCCACGTAGCGCTCGACCAGCGCGGTCGAGTCGTACGCGAAGCAGCCGACCATCGCTGCCGGCAGGGCCGACGCGTCGCGGACGACGGCGGCGCCGAGGCCCGATCCGCCCTGGGCCGGCTTCACCATCACCGGCAGGCCGAGCCGGTCCACGATTCGGTCCAGCACCGCCACCGCGCCGAGCTCGGAGAACCGGTCGTGTGGCAGCGCGACCCAGTCCGGCGTCGGCAGACCAGCTTCGCGGAGAACCGTCTTCGCCGAGGGCTTGTCCCACGCCAACCGGGCCGATCGCGCGTCACAGCCGACGTACGGCACGTCGCACAGGTCCAGGACGCCGCGCAGCGAGCCGTCCTCGCCGGTGGCGCCGTGCAATGCGATCACCACCGCGTCCGGCGGGTCCGCCAGCAACGCCGGCAGCAGTGCCACGTCCGCATCCCGGGTCTCCGCCTCGATTCCGATGGCGTGGAGCGCGTCGAGCACGCGTCGGCCGGAGCGGAGCGAGACGTCCCGCTCGTACGAGAGTCCACCGGCGAGCACCAGCACCCGCGGCTCGGCGGTGGCTCCGCCCGAACCCGTCGACGCCGTCCGCGTACCCATGTGAGAGATCATGCCAAGTCTGGACCGGGAACGTCGGCACCGGGCCGCGCGCGGCGTGCGCCGGGCGCCGCAGCCCCGACGTCCCCAAACACCGACCGCAGCGCCATCTCCTGCTCGACCACGCCGGCGAGCCGCCGCACGCCCTCGCGGATGCGCTCCGGCGGCGGAAACGAGAAGTTCAGCCGGAGGTGCTCGGCGCCGGACCCGTCGGCGTAGAAGCCGGTGCCCGGCACGTACGCCACCCGCGCCGCGATCGCCCGCGGCATCATCGCCTTCGCGTCCACCCCGCCGGGCAGCGTCGCCCAGACGAACAGCCCACCGCTCGGCCGCGTCCACGTCGTGCCGCCGGGCATGAGGTCCGCGAGCGCGCCGAGGAGCGCGTCGCGCCGTTGGCGATAGATCTCGCGGTACGTCTTGAGCTGCTCCCGCCACGGCATCGTGCTCAGGTACGCCGTGACGGCCGCCTGGGCGAACGCGCTCGGGCAGAGGATCTGCGCCTCGGTCGCGATGACCAGCTTCTCGCGTACCGCGTGCGGGGCGAGGATCCAGCCAACCCGGAAGCCTGGCGCGAAGGTCTTGGAGAACGTACTCAGGTAGAACACGCCGTCCCTACGGCGCGCCCGCAGCGGGGCCGGGGCGTCGCCGTCGAAGCCCAGCTGGCCGTAGGGGTCGTCTTCGACGACGAGGAGACCGGCGCGCTCGCAGATGTCCAACACACGCTCGCGCCGATCGTCTGCGAGCGTTACGCCGGCCGGGTTCTGGTAGGTGGGGATCGTGTAGAGGAACTTCGCCCGCTTGCCGGCTCGCGCCACCTCGCCGATGGCCTGCTCGAGCGCCTCGGGAATCAACCCGTCGTCGTCCATCGCGACGTGGACCACCCTGGCCTCGGCGGCCTGGAAGACCCCGAGCGCGCCGACGTACGTCGGGCCCTCGGCCAGCACGACGTCACCGGGGTCGAGGAACAGCCGGGCGACGAGGTCCAGGGCCTGCTGGCCGCCGACCGTCACCACCACGTCGTCGACGGACGCGCCGCTCGACACGTCGATGCCGGCAAGCGCCATCACCTCGCAGATCCGTTCGCGCAGTTCGAGGGTGCCCTGGCCGATGCCGTACTGCAGGGTGCTCGCGCCGTGCTCGCTGCCGAGTCGGGCGAGCATCTCGCCGACCGCGTCAAGCGGCAGCGCGGCCACGTACGGGGCGCCGCCGGCGAGGGAGACGACCTCGGGCCGGCTGGCGACGGCGAAGAGGGCACGGATCTCGGAGGCGGTCATCCCACCCACCCGCGCGGCGTACCGGTCGGTGTAGTCGTCGAGCGTGGTGCCACTCATGCGGGGACCCTGCGGAACGGTGAGCGAAGCGGGGTGCTCATTCAGCCCTCCCTCGCGGCGACTGCGGTCCGTCGAGCGTAGTCGGTACCGTCGATCGGCACGGACGGCAATCCGACGGTGTCCACCATCCGGTCCACAAGGCATCACACCGGGGGTCGAACTGTCCCAACCCCCTCCCCGGACGCGAGGTCTCGGCGTACCATCGTCTGGCCGGGTTGTACGGAAGGGCGTCCGTGCATCTCCCGGATGGGCTGCCTTGCCCAGCCAGGTCCTGCCTACCTTGGATCGGTCAATGTCGCGACGCCTGGTCAACCTGACACTCGACACACTTGAAGATCTACCCCGGCCCTGCCGGCAGTGCGTGTTCTGGGAGCTTGATCCGGTCGCCGCCGAGCGCGCGTGCGCGGTCGGCGATCCCGGCCTCGAGAAGGAGGCCTGGGTCTCGCAGACGCTGCTCGAGTGGGGGTCGTGCGGCAAGCTCGCGTACGCGGACGGCATGCCCGCCGGCTTCGTGCTGTACGCCCCGCCCGCGTACGTTCCGCGGTCGAGCGCGTTCCCCACCTCTCCGGTGTCGGCCGACGCGGTGTTGCTGATGAATGCCCACGTGGTCACCGCGTTCGCCGGGGGTGGGCTCGGCCGCATGCTCGTCCAGGGCGTCGCCCGGGACTTGACCAAGCGGGGCATCAAGGCGATCGAGGCGTTCGGGGACGCCAAGTTCGGCGAGGCGGGCGAGGCCGACGGGTGCCTGGCTCCTGCCGATTTCTTCCTATCCGTCGGGTTCAAGACTATCCGCCCGCATCCACGCTATCCGCGACTCCGCCTCGAACTGCGCACGGCGCTGTCCTGGAAGTCCGATGTGGAGTACGCGCTGGAGAAGCTGCTCGGCTCGATGAGCCCGGAGAGCCTGCTCCGCCCGGTCCGCCCGGCGACCCGGTCGATGCTCTGAGTCGGGCCTACGCCACCTCGGCGGCGCCCGCTGCGATGACCGCCCGCAGCCGCCGTACGTCGATGGAGCCGGTCGTCACGTCCTGGTCGACCGGAAAGTACATGCGCTGCACGGCAGCGACGATGGCCTCGACCACGCGTTCGCGCGTGAGCGGATCGATCAACCGGGCCCGGTCCACCGGCGAGGTGAGGTAGCCGACGTCCACCCGGACCGCGGGCATACGGGTCAGGCGGAGCAGGTCCCAGCTCTTCGCGTGGGTCTGGCAGTTGCGCAGTCCGGTGCGCGCGACGATCTCCCGCTGCACGAGGCCGGCGAGGCGCTCGCCCACTGTCGAGGCGACGCCGCTGTCGGTGCCGTAGTGGTACGTCGCGACGCCGTCGGCCGCCGGGTTCGCGTGTCCGTCGATGTGGATCGAGATGAGCAGGTCGGCGCCGAGGTCGTTTGCTAGCTGGGCTCGCGCCCGGTCGGACACGGGTGCCGCCGGCGCCGGACCCCGGGTCAGGTGCACCCGCATGCCGAGGGCGCCCAGCCGACCCTCCAGCCGGGCGGACAGATCGAAAGCAAGATCGGCTTCGGTCCAGCGCAGCCGTCCATCCGGCACCATGACGCCGGGATCCGACGCCCCGTGGCCCGGGTCGATCACGATGGTCTTGCCGACCAGGTTGGGGCCGGACTGTCGGAAGCGTTCCGCCTCGCGCAACCATTGCGGCCGCCCGCCGACCACCTTGCGAGCCAGTCGGCGCAGCGCGTTCATCGTCTGCGGGCCGCACGCGCCATCCGGGGGCAGACCGACCTCCCGCTGGAACTGGGCCACCGCGCGGGCGGTCCGGGCGCCGTAGACCGCGTCGGCGTGGCCCACGTCGTACCCCATCTCCAGCAGGCGCTCCTGCAGCGCCCGGACGTCCTCGCCGACGAGCGGCTCGGTGACCGCCTGGTACAGCGTCCGCGCCCCGAGGCGCCAGCGGGCGGCATCCAGGGCGCGCCACGTCTCCTCGCCCACCGCGCCATCGACGGTGAGACCGCGGCTCTGCTGAAAGGCGCGGACGGCCCGCTCGGCCGCGGCGTCGAATGTCCCCCGTTCGTCGTGGTCGGAGGGGACGAGCAGGCCGAGTCCCACGAGAATGGCCCGGATCTCCCGCACCGCGGGCCCGTGATCACCGCGTCTGAGTGGACGCAACGTACGACCTCCCTCTGCGCCCGCGGCGAGTGCGCACACACCCGCGCGGAGCCTACCGTGGTGCGGACGACGGTGCCCAGGAAAGCCATGCGCCCCGCACCTGGTTCGGATGCGGGGCGCGGCCCTGGGGTTCCGGGAGCCCGCGACCTAGAACGCGGACTCGATGAGGCGGACCAGGTCGCCCTTCGGGCGGGCGCCGGCCACCGACTGCACCGGCTGGCCGTCCTTGAAGACCGTGAGGGTCGGCACGGACATCACGCGGTACGCGCGGGCGGTCTCGGGGTTCTCGTCGATGTTGAGCTTAACGATGCTGACCTTGTCACCCAGCTCGTTGGCGATCTCTTCGAGCACTGGCTCGACCTTGCGGCATGGCGCGCACCATTCGGCCCAGAAGTCCACCAGCACCGGCCTGTCGGACTGCAACACGTCACTGACGAAGTTCGCGTCCGTGACCGCCTTGGTTGCTCCCACTAAAGAACCCTCCTCTGTCATGCCAGTCGGCTGAGCCGGTCGACGTGCCGGTTCGGTCCGGCGTTGGTTGGTCGGTCGTTCACTCGGGCAGCGACGCGATGAACCGTTCGGCGTCCAGCGCTGCCGCGCAGCCGGTGCCCGCGGCGGTGACCGCCTGTCGGTAGGTGTGGTCCACCAGGTCGCCGGCCGCGAATACCCCGGGAACGCTGGTCCTCGTGCTCTGGCCGTCGACGATGACGTAGCCGGATTCGTCGAGGTCGATCTGGCCCTTGAACATCTCGCTGCGCGGGTCGTGACCGATGGCGACGAACACACCGGTAACGTCCAGCAGCCGAGCCTCGCCGGTGTGGACGTTGCGTACGCGCACGCCGGCGACCTTGCCGTCGGCGCCGAGGATCTCGTCGACGACCGTGTTCCACTCGACCTTGATCTGCGGGTTGGTCAGCGCGCGCTCCGCCATGATCTTGCTGGCGCGGAACTCGTCCCGCCGGTGGATGATCGTGACGCTGTCGGCGAACCGCGTGAGGAACGTCGCCTCCTCCATCGCGGAGTCGCCGCCGCCGACGACCGCGATGTGCTGATCGCGGAAGAAGAAGCCGTCACACGTCGCGCACGACGACACGCCGTGGCCGAGCAGCTCCCGCTCGCCGGGAACACCGAGCGGCCGCCAGGCCGAACCGGTGGCCAGGATCACGGTCTTCGCCCGGTACGCGGTCTCCCCCACGTACACCGTCTTCACCTCGTGCCGGCCGGGCGTTCCGGTCGTGCCGGCGAGCTCGACCCGGGTGACGTTGTCGGTCAGGAACTCGGCACCGAAGCGCTCGGCCTGCTTGCGCATGGCGTCCATCAGCTCCGGACCCATGATGCCGTCCGGGAAGCCTGGAAAGTTTTCGACGTCGGTCGTCGTCATCAGCGCGCCGCCCGACTCCACGCCCTCGATGACGAGAGGGCTGAGGTTGGCGCGCGCGGCATAGAGCGCGGCGGTGTAGCCCGCCGGGCCCGAGCCGATGATGATCAGATTGCGGACCTCGTCCACGCCGTCTCCCTCTGCGTACGTTGCGCGCTCTCCAACCGATGTTCTCCGGTTGGCCGCGCACCAGAGAACGTCATAGTACGAACCAGAGATTCCCGAGTGGTGCAGGCGGTGCGTCACGTCACGTGCTCGCGGCTGATCGCACCTCTCAGCCTACCCGCGTGGCGTACCGGACATCCGCGCCGGCCGATGGCTCGCCGCAGTGAGGGCCAACCACGGCGACCCGCTGCGCTCCGCGGCCATCGACAAAGAACACCACGAGCGCCGGCCGACCCTCGAACCGCGCGTAGTCCACGACCCGAACGGTCGCCGGCCCGACGTACCCGGCGTACAGCGTATTTCCGGCGGTCAGCGCGTCCAGGCACACGGCCCAGTTGGCGGGATCGGTCAGCCGACGCAGCTCGGCGGGGGCCGCGCTCGCCACCCGCTCGGACGAATAGGTCGACGTGGCCCTTTTCGACCCGGCGTCGCTGGCCTGCCCGGCGTCGAGCGGGACCGTGCCCCGTGCGGTCGCACCGGGGCCGGCCAGGGCGACGATGCCGGCGAGAGTCTCCGGCCGGTAGTCAATCCCGCTCACCAGCGCCTGCCCCCCACCGGGCAGCGCCTCGCCGGCCGCCGGCGCCGCCGCGTTCTGGCCGGCGCCCTCGGCCCCGCGATCGGCGGTCGAGCCCGCGTTGTCGCCGCCCGCTCCACCGCCAGACAGGACCTTGGTTCCGATGCCCCCGAGGGCCAACACCGCGGTCGCGACCGCGGCCACGCCGGCCCACCGCACCCACCGGCGCGACACACCCCGGCGCCGTGGGGGCCGATCGGATGTGGGCCCGCCGCCCACGGGCCGTCCCCGCGCGGACCGGGACAGGGGTACGCCGCGTGCCGGCGTTCCCGCCCGCCGGCGGTGGCTGGACGGCTCGCCGGTGGCAGGCCGCAGCGCCGCGTCCAGACGGTCCGCGACGTCGGGGGGCATGGGCTCGGGCACGGCGCCGAGCGCGGCGAGGTCGGCGCGGACCTGGCCGGCCGCCGGACCGAGCGCCGCGTACGCCGCCTGCCATGCCGGGTCGTCGGCGACCAGCCGTTCGACCTCCGCGGCGTCCGGGGTGCCGTCCAGCGCCCCACCGACGTAGTCGGCGAGTCGGTCGAGGTCGACCCCGCTGAACTCGTTGCCCGTCACCGCAAGATCCTTGTCTGGCCGCCGCTCGGGCTTCCGCCCGATCCCGTTGGGACGTCGCCCGCCGCGGCCGGGTTCCCGGACGTGTCCTGGTTCACCGAGGTGGCTTCCCCGGTCGGCGTCGGGCGGAGGTGCCCCAGCAGGGTCGCGAGCCGGAGGCGGCCGCGCGCGCAGCGGCTCTTGACGGTGCCCTCGGCGACGCCGAGGATCTGTGCCACCTCGGCGACCGAGTAGCCCTGGATGTCGACGAGCACCAGCGCCGCGCGCTGCTCGACCGCAAGCCGCCCGAGCGCCTCCCGCACCACCAACACCGTGTCGTGGTCGATGCTGGGGCTGGCCGGCTCGATCCCGCCGCCGCGGCCGCCCGCGTCCCGGTCGCGGCTGCCATCCGGCAGCGGCACGGTCGGGTGGGCCTGGCGCCGGCGTACCCGGTCCAGGCAGGCGTTCACGACGATCCGGTGCAGCCACGTCGTCACTGCGGCGTCCCCGCGGAACCGGCCGGCCGCCCGGTACGCCGATAGCAGGGCGTCCTGGACCGCGTCGGCGGCCTCCTCGCGGTCGCCGAGCGTGCGTAGAGCCACCGCCCAGAGCCGGTCGCGGTGGCGCGCCACGAGCTCCGCGAAGGCGTCCGGGTCACCGTGGACGTGGGCGGACAGCAGCTCGGAGTCGGTGCGCTCCCGGCCGTCGCCCACGGGAGCAGACTATCGAGCCGGCGCGATCGGGTTCAGTGTCCCTGCACCGTAATCTCCTGGACCGCGATGGTGTAGCGTCCGCGGCCGTCCGACGGCAGCTTGGTGATCCAGACCAGCAGGTAGCGGTACGTGGCATCCGGGTCGAACCCGCCGAACGCCATCGTTGTCCCGTCGTAGTCGGCGAATTCGGCGATCTTGGGGTACGTCTCCTCGATCGTCCGGTCGCCGGCCGAAGTGTCGCCGGGGTCGACGGTGCCGTACCGCAGTTGGGCGCTGGCACCGGCCGCGGAGAGCTCGACCTTGACCGAGGTGACCGCGTGTGGTTCACCCAGGTCGATCAGGATGCCCATCCCGTCCTTCCCGGCGATGTTGCCGAACGCGGGCTGGTTGTACCGATCCATCGAATCCCAGCCGGTGTTGGCGTCGCCGTCGAGGGCCTTCTCGACGCCGTCCAGTTCCGTGCGGTCACCGCCGGGGTCGACCACGCGCGCGCCGACTGGCTTCAATGCGACCGGCTGTGCGGCGGGCCTGGTCGCATCCGACGATGCGCTCGCGGCGTTCGCCCCGGGCGTACGCCCAGGACTCGCGTTGCCGCCGCCCGAGAACGCCTGCGTGCCGACCAGGAATCCGGCGACCGAGATGGCCAACAGCCCGGCCACGCCTAAGGCGATCTTGCGACCGACCGGACTGCCCCGCTCGGCCCGCGCCTCCTCCGTGAAGCGCAGCGGGACCGGGTCATCGAAGAAGGGCGAGGCCTCGTGGTCCAGGCGGGCCAGCTCGGCCTCGAGCGCGTAGGCGGACGGCAGCGCAAGGCGGGTGTCGAGCAGATCCATGGTCAGCTCGTCGAGGTACGTGGGAACCCCGGCGCGGATCTGCCGCGGCGCGGCGGGCGTGCCCGACGAGTCGCGAACCGCGTCCGGCAGCGTCGACGGGCCGGCCTCGGCGTGCGGCCAGTGACCGGTCAGCGAGAAGTACAGCAACCCACCGATCGCCCGGACGTCCTGCTCCATGGTCGCGCCGCCGTCGGCCCGAGCGTCGGCCAGCACCACCCGGCCGTCCGTGGCGATCAGCGCGGTCCCGGGATGGATGTTGCCGTGCGCCATGCCGGTCGCGTGCACCGCGGCCGCCGCGGCGGTGACCGCGTGGGCGACCGTGGTGGCCCGCTCGGCATCCAGCGGCCCGGATGTGACGTGCTCGCGCAGCGCCGCACCCTCGATCCACTCGCGCACGACGTACGCCCGCTCGCCCTCATCAATGGCGTCGTAGACGCCGACGAGGTTCGGATGGATGACCCGGCTCGCGGCGACGGCCGCCTGCAGCATCTCCTCGGCGGATTCGCCGCCGGGGTAGCGCAGGACAATCGCGACCGGCCGCCGGAGTATCACGTCCAGCCCCCGCCACACCTGTCGCCCGACGCTGTCGTCGTTGATGTGCTCTAGTAGCTCGTACCGCTCGGCCAAGATTTCACCGACGGTGGGTGCACCGAAGGTCATCAAGGACGCGTCCTGTTCGGGCGCGTCCTGACCCTCGCCGACCTGGGTCACCCCGTCCTCCCTCGGTGATCACACTGATCAACGGAACCATGCACGCCGTGGACCTGTCTAAGCGTAGGCGCATCGGCCACCCGTCAGGAGCGACCTTACCCGGGCGGAGTGGGCGATACGACACGCCATCGTGGCTGGGCACTCAACCGTGTACATGCCGGACCGCCCGACGCTCCACGCTCTACTTTCCCGCATTGTCCGCGTCCATGTGTGTTGTTATCAAAGCCTCATAGGTCCGCTTTGCTGTAGACCCAACTCTGTCGACGTTGGCACGCGACGCGCGGGACGCTGCGGAGGTGCATCGACGACTCAGCGGCCGAGCTTGCGCCGCACCAAGCCGATCACCTCATTGATCTCACGGATCCGTAGCGCCAACGCGAGACCCACGTAGCTCGCCACGATCACGCCTCCGCCGATGACCAGCCGCACGATCGCCTCTACCTTCGTCGGCGTGTCGTCGCCGGGCAGCAGGCTGACGACGAGGACGCCCAGCAACGCGGAGCCGAGCGCCGCGGCGAGCACCTTGGCGGATGTCACCGAGATCTCCCGCAGTCCGATCTGCCCGACCCGACGACGGAGCAGCCACGCGGAGACCACGACCGCCGCGAGGTAGGAAACGCCGTTACCGATCATGAGCCCGGCGGCCGCGAACTGCGCGGCAAGCGCGAAGAACAGGCCAATCTGGACGGCTACCCGCAGGGCCACGACCGGAATGTTGATCAGTGCTGGCGTCTTCGTGTCGGGCAGCGCATAGAACGCGAACGTGAGGAGCTGGCTGATCGCGAATGGGACCAGGGCGAGCGCCGCCATCAACAGGACGAGCGTGGTCGCGGCGGCGCTGCTGCTCGAGAACGCGCCCCACCGGAACAGCGTCACCGCGATCGGCGCCGCCAGCACCGCGTAGACGACCGCGACCGGGGCCAGCACAGCGGTGGCCATCCGGGTGCCGCGGGACAGGTCCGCGGTCAGGTCGGCGTACCGGCCGTCGGCCGCGGCGGCGCTCATCCGCGGCATCAGCGCCACAATGATCGACACGGCGATGATGCCGTGCGCCATCATCAGCAGCAGGTACACGTTGTTGTAGATCAGCACGCCGGCCTTGCCCCCAGGCCCCGACTCGCTCGCCCGGTTCAGCAGGTTCAGCAGCACGACGACGCCGACCTGGCTGACGGCCACGTAGCAGAACATCCAGGCACCGAGCCGACCCAGCTCGCGCAGCCCGAGGGCGCGGAAGTCGAACCGCCACCTCCAGCGGAAGCCGACGCGGCGCAACGCGGGCCACAGCCCGGCCGACTGGATGGCGATGCCCAGCAGCGTGCCGCCGCCGAGCACGAGCACGCGGGCCGGCGTCATGTCCTCCGGCCGGATCTCCTTCGCGCCGAACAACGCGATGTAGAGCCCCGCCGTGGCGATGACCACGAGGTTGTTGAGGATGGGCGTCCACGTTGGAGCCGCGAAGTGGCCGCGCGTGTTCAGGACGGCGCCGAGCAGTGCAGACAAGCCGTAGAAGAAGATGGTCGGCAGGATCAGGTACGAGAACACGGTGACCAGCGACCGGAACGCCGCGTCGTCGGCGCCGGCGTACACGAGCGTGAGCAGCGGCGCGGCCGCCACGGCCAGCAACGCGGCGACCGCGAGCGCGAGCACCGCGAGGCTGAGCAACCGCTGGGTGTACGCCTGGCCGCGGTCGGCGTCGGCCTTGCGCCTTCGCACGAGCACCGGCACGACCACGCTTGTGAGGATTCCGCCGAGCAGCAGCTCGTAGATCATTCCGGGAAAGAGCTGCGCGGTGGTGTATGCGTTTCCGACCCCGAGGGCGCCCACGGCCGCCCCGATCGCCACAGTTCGCAGGAACCCCGTACCCCTGCTCACGAGGCTGCCCATCGCCATGACCGCGCTGTGTCCGGCGGCGCTGCCGCCGTCTTCGCCCGGACCGACCACCGCGCCGGGTTCCCCCGGGCTGTCGGCGGCCGCCGCGTCGAACTGCTCGGGCGCGGTCACCGTGGCGGCACCGAGCTCATCCACGGGTACGCCCGGCGATGAGCCGAACCGGCGGGCGGCGGCGCTGCGGTACACGGTGCCGCGGCCGGCCCGACGCCGGCCGTCGTGAACCACCTCCGGGTTCCGGTGCTCGCCCTCCGCCATGGCCCAGACCTTAGCCGCCGGTCACGAACCGGCCCTCGCGCCGTCGACGGCCCGAGTCGATACTCACGCGCGTACCGCCCGAGCCGCCCGATAGTCTGGCCCTCCCATGCCCGAAACATCCACTCCGCGGCCCGCCTCGACCCGGCGTGACCTGACCGCCGCGCAGCGAAAGGCGGTTGCCGAACTGCTTCGCGTATCTCCCGTCGCGGACGAGCTGGGCCGCCGGTTCGCCAAGGCCGGCCACGAGCTGCACCTCGTCGGCGGCTCGGTGCGCGACGCGCTGCTCGACCGGTTGGGCGATGACCTCGACTTCGCCACCGACGCGCGCCCGCACGAGACGCTGCGCGTGCTCGAGGGCTGGGCGGAGGCGACCTGGGAGACCGGTCGTGAGTTCGGCACCATCGGCGCCGAGCGCGACGGGCTTCGCCTGGAGATCACCACATTCCGGGCGGAAGCGTACGACGGGGTAAGCAGGCGCCCGGTCGTCGGGTACGGCACGAACCTGCTCGACGACCTCAGGCGGCGTGACTTCACGATCAACGCGATGGCGGTGAGCCTGCCGGCACACGAGTTCACCGACCCGTACGGCGGCCTGGCCGACCTGGCGGCCAAGGCGATCCGAACGCCGGGCGCTCCGGAGGAGTCGTTCTCGGACGATCCCCTGCGCATGCTGCGCGCCGCGCGGTTCGTCGCCCAGCTGCGATTCGCCCTGGACCCGGCCGCCGAGTCCGCCCTGCGCGCCATGGCCGGCGACCTGTCCAGGATCGCCGCGGAGCGGATCCGGGACGAGTTCACCAAGCTGCTGTGTGGTGCCGCCCCCGTGCCGGCGCTGCGACTGATCGTCGACACCGGGCTGGCCGACCGGTTCCTCCCCGAGCTGTCCGGGCTGAAGCTGGAGATCGACGAGCACGCGCAGCACAAGGACGTCTACGAACACACGCTCACCGTCGTCCAGAACGTGACCGGGTTCGAGACCGGCGAGCCGGACTTCGTGCTGCGGATGGCCGCCCTCATGCACGACGTCGGCAAGCCGGCCACGAAGGCGATCGGGCCGGACGGTCGGGTCAGCTTCCACCATCACGAGCTGGTGGGCGCGCGGATGACCCGCACCCGCATGCGGGCGCTGCGGTACCCCAAGGACGTGACCGCCGACGTGGAACAGCTGGTCGCGCTGCACCTGCGCTTCTACGGCTACGGGCGGGGCGAGTGGACCGACTCGGCGGTGCGCCGGTACGTCACCGACGCCGGCCCACTGCTGGACCGGCTGCACAAGCTGACGCGGTCCGACTGCACCACCCGCAACCGCAGCAAGGCGGCCCAGCTCGCCGCCGACTACGACGCGCTCGAAGCGCGGATCGCTCGGATCCAGGCCGAGGAGGATCTTGCCCGGGTGCGGCCGGACCTCGACGGCAATGCGATCATGAATGTGCTCGGGATCCCGCCCGGTCCGGTTGTGGGCAAGGCGTGGCGGTACCTGAAGGAGCTGCGGCTGGACCGTGGACCGCTGGGCCGCGAGGAGGCCGAGGCCGAGCTGCGGCGTTGGGCACGCGAGCAGGGCATCCTCCCCCCGGACTAGCGACGGCCCTCGGGCCGGCGGGCCTCTGGCGGGCCGCGACGCCCGGGGGCGGCGTTGTGTCGGAGGTACGGGTCACACTGGCCGGGTGCGGTGGCGTGTCGTGCTCAGCCCAATCGGTGACCTTGGGGTGGCCGTCGACGAGGCCGGCGTCTGCGCGATCAGCTTCGACGGCGCCCCGGCCGGTGGTGAGCGCGGCGACGACGAGCTGCTGGCCGCCGCGGCTGAGCAACTGCGGTCCTACTTCGCCGGTGAGCTCACCGAGTTCGACCTGCCCCTGTCGGTCCGCCGCGGGGGCGACTTCGAGCGTGCGGTCTGGTCGGAGTTGGCCGCGATTCCATACGGGGCCATGCGTACCTACGGCGAGGTCGCGGCCGCGGTCGGTGGGCCGTCGGATCGACCGACCGATCCGACGGGTGCCCGCGCGGTCGGGGCCGCGTGCAACCGCAACCCGCTGCCGATCGTCGTGCCGTGCCATCGGGTCGTCGGCGCCGGCGGCAAGCTGGTCGGCTTCGGTGGCGGGCTGGCTCGCAAGCGGCACCTGCTGGAGCTCGAGGCGCGGGTCACGCTTGAACACACATGGCGCTGACCCGACCGCGGGGGGCCGGGTCCCGCTCGGGACCCGGCGCCCGCCACGCCCAGGCCGTCAGCGGTCGACCTCGCCGCGGATGAACGCCTCGAGCCACGCCCGGGCCTTGGTGTCCTCGCGTTGCTCGGGCGGCGACTTCATCAGGTACGACGATGCGGACAGGATCGGCCCGCCGATGCCGCGGTCCTTGGCGATCTTGGCCGCCCGGATCGCGTCGATGATGATGCCGGCCGAGTTCGGCGAATCCCAGACCTCGAGCTTGTACTCCAGGTTGAGCGGGACGTCACCGAAGGCGCGCCCCTCGAGGCGTACGTACGCCCACTTGCGGTCATCGAGCCACTGCACGTAGTCGCTCGGACCGATGTGGACGTTGCGGGCACCGAGCTCGTGCTCGAGGTTGCTCGTCACCGCCTGCGTCTTGGAGATCTTCTTGGACTCCAGCCGGTCGCGCTCAAGCATGTTCTTGAAGTCCATGTTGCCCCCGACGTTGAGCTGGTACGTGCGGTCCAGCCGGACGCCGCGGTCCTCGAACAGCTTCGCCATGACGCGGTGCGTGATGGTGGCGCCGACCTGCGACTTGATGTCGTCGCCGACGATCGGCACGCCGGCCGCCTCGAACTTCGCGGCCCACTCCGGGTCGGACGCGATGAACACCGGCAGGGCGTTGACGAACGCCACGCCGGCGTCGATCGCGCATTGGGCGTAGAACTTGTCGGCGTCCTCGGAGCCCACCGGTAGGTAGGACACGAGCACGTCCGCCCGTACGTCCCGCAGCGCCTTGACGACGTCGACCGGGGTTTCGTCGGACTCGGTGATGGTCTGTAGGTAGTACTTGCCGAGGCCGTCCAGGGTCGGACCGCGCTGAACGGTCACTCCGGTCGGCGGCACATCGCAGATCTTTATGGTGTTGTTCTCGCTGGCGACGATCGCCTCAGCGAGATCACGTCCGACCTTCTTGGCGTCCACGTCGAACGCCGCGACGAACTCCACGTCGGATACGTGGTAGTCGCCGAAGGTGACGTGCATGAGACCCGGGACGCGGTCGTTCGGGTCGGCGTCGCGGTAGTACTGCACGCCCTGAACCAGGGACGAGGCGCAGTTACCGACACCGACGATGGCGACGCGGACGGAGCCCATCGTGCCTCCTTCTTTCATCACGGCCGCTCCGGCGTGTCCGGAGGCGGGGTAGGCGCTTGTGGGGCGCGGCCGGAGCGCTCGTTGGCGATGAGCTCCTCCAGCCAGCGGACCTCGCGCTCGCAGGCGTCGAGGCCGTGGCGCTGAAGTTCGAGGGTGTACGCGTCGAGGCGCTCCGCGGCGCGGCCGAGCACGTTGCGCAGACCCTCCCGGCGCTCCTCGACCTTGCGTCGGCGGCCCTCGAGGATCCGCAGGCGGGTCGCCTGGTCGGTGCGGGCGAAGAACGCGAAGTGGACGCCGAACCCGGTGTCGTCGTATGTCTCCGGGCCGGCCTGCGCGAGCAGCTCCTGGAACCGTTCCTTGCCCTCGGCGGTGATCTTGTAAACCACCCGACCTCGACGGCTCGTCAGCGGCGGGATCTGCTCGGCACCGGCGGCGGTCTCGCCGGCCTCCGTGATCCATCCCGCCACCTGGAGGCGGCGGAGGGTGGGGTACAGAGAGCCGTAGCTGATCGCCGCCCGGATGGCACCCAGTTTGGTCGCGAGCTGTTTACGCAGCTCATAGCCGTGCATCGGGGACTCGTGGAGGAGGCCGAGGATCGCGAGGTCGAGCATGGTTCGCCGTCCCCTCCCAAGATCTTGCTCTGCCGAGCGCCCGATGTATCGTGCCGATACATCGCAACGTTAGACGGCCGTTGGCCGATAAGCAACACCGCCGGACGGGTGGGTGTGGTCACACACAGTCACCGGAGTCGCGCGAGCGGAGCGAGCGCCGGTAGCTCGGCCGAGCGAGCGGAGCGAGTGCCGGTAGCTCAGCCTCGCCTCGTGCCGTCGAACCGCGTACCCTCTTCCGCATGCGTACGCAGCGGCAGGTGGTGGACTACTCGCTCAGGAGGCGAGCCCTGCTGCGCGACCTATACGCCGGTCGCATCGGGACTTATGAGGTCTGCGACGCTTCGCCCTACCTCAAGAGCGCCGCCCGATTTCACGGCGATCCCACCGACGTGCGCTGCCCGGTGTGCCGGCGGGAGAACCTCACCCTCGTCCATTACATTTACGGCGATGAACTCAAGCAGTCCGCCGGGCAGGCCCGCACCCGGGCCGAGCTGCCCGTCCTGGCGATGACGCTGCGTGAGTTCCAGGTGTACGTGGTGGAGGTCTGCCGCGGCTGCGGATGGAATCTCCTCGTGGAGCAGTTTCTGCTCGGCCGCGATGGCCTCTCGGAGGGGCGACCCGACGGCGCGACCCTGCGCCCGGGTCAGCTCGCGGCGAGTGCCGGTGCGGCCACCACGGTTAGCAACCCGAGAAGGCGAGAGGCCCGACGGTGAGCGATGGCCCGGCTCGACCCGATGAGTCCCCGAATCGGTTGGCTGGGCGGCAAGTCCCTAATCGGAAAAGTCCCGTTATTTCATCCAGGTCCGCCTCGCCGCGAGGCGGACCGAAGCGTGGCTCAGCTCACGGCAACCCGGTGGTGACGCGGGGGCGTACCACGGCGACCGGCAGGGTGTGAGGAATGAACTCGTACGGCGACGGCAGTTCCGCGCGCGGTCGTGCCCATGTCCCGGACCCGACCGACGGCCACGAACCGGACGCCGTAGGCAACGGATCGGCGGCCGCGAGCGACTGGCCGGCCAACGCCGGTGCGTACGCGGCCCGCGCCTCGGTGCCCGCAGGGCGGGCCTCGGTGGGCCGGGCGTCGGTGGCTCGCCCTATCGTCGGCGGCGGCGTCGGCACCGAGCACAACGGGCACAACCAGCCGGGCGTCGGCCGGGCCTCGGTGCCGGGCGTCGGGGTAGCGACCGGCCGCGCAACGGTGGGCCGCGCCGTCGTACGGCCGGTGGCCCCGGGCGGTGTCGGGCCCGGCGGCGTCCGGCCGGGCGGGCCGGCCGGTCCGGGACGCCCCGGCGGTCCGGGTGGTCCCGGCGGTCGAGGCAGGAGCGACCCGGCCGCGCTGAAGCGGGCCAAGCGGCGTCGGCTCATCAACTGGCTGGCCGCCGGGTTCGCAATCTTCAGCATGCTCGCCGGCGGCGCCGTCGTCGGTGGGACCTACTACTTCGAGAACGTCCCGACGCCCGCCCAACTGTCGTTGCCGGAGACGACGACGCTCTACTACGCCGACGGGCAGACGCAGCTCGCGAAGCTGGCCGAGGAGAACCGGATCCAGGTACCCATCGGACAGGTCCTGCCGTACGTCAAGCAGGCGGTGATCTCGGCCGAGGACCGCAACTTCTACAAGCACGGCGGCGTCGACTACGCCGGCATCGCGCGAGCCGCGTGGAACAACTTCACCGGCGGCGAGACGCAGGGCGCATCCACGATCACCCAGCAGTACGCCCGGCACGCCGCGAACCTGACCGGCGTGACGTACGCCCGGAAGGTCCGCGAGGCCGTCATCGCCTCGAAGCTGAACTCCCAGTACTCCAAGGAAGAGATCCTCGGCTTCTACCTGAACACCATCCCGTTCGGCCGAGGCGCGTACGGGATCGAGGCCGCCGCGAAGGCGTACTTCGGTCCGAACAAGTCGGTGATCGGCAAGCCCGGCACGCCCCAGGCGGTGACGCCCGCCGAGGCGGCGGTGCTGGCCGCCGTGATCAAGCAGCCCGAGCCCGTCGCCGGCGGACACCCCGGATACGACCCGTCCCGCAGTCCGGAGGCGGCCGCGCTCGCCAAGGACCGCTGGAACTACGTGCTCGACGGGATGGTCCAGAAGCAAGAACTGGACCCGGCGGTCCGAGCGAAGATGGTCTACCCGAAGGTGCTCAAGGAGGACCTCAGCTGCATCCAGGGGTGTGGCCAGAAGACGCCGGTCGGCAACGTCATCAACTACGTCAAGGACGAGATGCAGCAGATGGGGATCTGCGCCTCGCCCGAGGCGTGCAGCCAGGCGTTGAAGACCGGCGGCTACAAGATCACCACGACGGTCGACCCGAGGATCCAGAAGGCGGCCGAGAGCGCGACCCGGCGCGTCAAGGGCTCGCCGATGTACGGCCAACCGAAGAACCTGATGGACGCCCTGGTGGCGATCGACCCGAGCAACGGCCGGGTGCTCGCGTACTACGGCGGTGAGACCGGCGTTGGCGTCGACTACGCGGGGCTGAACTACGACGGCAGCGGGGGCCACGCCCCCGGGTCGACCTTCAAGATCTATACGCTTGCCGCCGCGCTCCAGGCCGGCAAGTCGGTCGACTCGCACTGGGACGCCACGAAGACCGTGGACGACAACGGTACGCCGAACAAGAAGAGCGACGACTTCGTCATCTCCAACGCCGGTCGGACGAACCTCAAGTGCGACAACGGCGGAAAGTGGTGCACGCTCGAGCAGGCGGCGGTTGAGTCGTACAACGTGCCGTTCTACTGGATCACCAAGGAGATCGGGCCCAATAAGGTCGTGGATGCCGCGAAGGCCGCCGGCGTGACCCACCTCTGGAACCAGGAGAAGCCGTTCGACCCGGTGGACCTCACCAAGATTAAGAATGGCGACGAGGTGGCGCCGTCGAGGTTCGGCACGCAGGTGGGCTACGGCCAGTACTGGATCACCGTGCTGGACCACGCGAACGGGATCGCGACGTTCGCGAACCGTGGCGTCTACCACAAGGCCCACTTCGTCGTGAAGGTGGAGCAGAAGGACCACGACACCGGCAAGTGGAAGGCCATCGACAGCGAGAAGGTCAAGGGTGAGCAGCGGTTCGTCCCGGAGCAGGTCGACGACGAAACCTCGGTGCTGGAGAAGATCCCCGCGCACTGGGGCCACCGGCTCGACGGCAGCCGGCCGGCGCTCGGCAAGACCGGTACGTGGGAGCTCAACTCGAAGAGCAAAGAGAACGGCGACGCGTGGATGATCGGTGCGACCCGGCAGATCGCCGCGGCCGTGTGGGTCGGCAACGTCAAGGACCGGCTGCCGATCCGCGACAAGAACAACAACAAGATCGGTGGTTCGGGGCTGCCCGGCGACATCTGGGAGCAGTTCATGGACGAGGCGAACCGTGGGCTGCCCGAGAAGGCCTTCCCGGACCGCAAGGGCACCGGTGACGCGGACACCGGCAACGGCGTCTCGCCAAGCCCCGACGGCCAGAAGAACGATGGCTGCCTCATCCCGCTGTTCTGCCCGGGCGGCGGTAACGGCAACGGCAACGGTGGCGGTCACCGGTCGCCCGATCCCACGCCGCCGCCGGCCGGCGGTATCGGGGGCGGGATCCAGGTATCACCCAGTCCCACCCGCCGCCAATAGGCGACCGTTCGCGGTGCAGGTGACATCACCCGGCAGGCCGAGCGGGTCGATGCGGCAGGATGCCTGTTCGTGAGGGTGGAGTCGGCGTCCAGCGTCGAGGAGCCGGGGCGCGTCGACGCGCCGAGCCGGTCCGACGCGTTCGTGCGCGGGCTGTCGGAGGCCATCGGCGGGCCGCTCGGCGAGCACGCCGCCGAGCGAGGCGGGCCGGAAGGCGCGACGCGTGGGCGGTTCTGGACCGCGGCCCGCATCATTCTCGCGCTGACCTGCCTCACGCTGGCGCTGCACTGGGTGGAGAAGTCGCCGTGCCAGGACGGGGACTGGCGGGACCTGATGCAGTACAAGAAGTTCTGCTATACCGACGTGTTGGCGCTCTACTACGCCGAGGGCCTGAGCGACGGCAAGATCCCGTATCTGGACCACGCGGTCGAGTACCCGGTCCTCACCGGCTTCTTCATGGGCGCGATCGGTCTGCCCGTACACGCGATCGGCGCCGGCCGCGAGGGCTTCAACCAGGGCATGTGGTTCTACGACATCAACGCGATCGTCCTCGGCGGCCTCGCCGTGGCCAGCGTGGCGACCATCCTTGCGCTGCGCCGGCGCAGACTCTGGGACGCCGCGATGTTCGCGTTGTCGCCCGCCCTGCTGCTAAGCGCGACGGTGAACTGGGACCTGCTAGCGATCGCGCTGGCGGTGTTCGGCATCTACGCCTGGGCCCGGGAGAGACCGGTGCTCGCCGGGGTACTGCTCGGACTCGGCACCGCCGCCAAGCTCTGGCCGGGGTTCCTGTTCGTGCCGCTGATCCTGCTCGGCCTGCGAGCGGGGAGGTCCCGCCCGGTCTGGCGGTCAATCGGCGCCGCCGTGCTGACGTGGGCGGCCGTGAACGTGCCGGTGATGCTGGCGAACTGGGACAGCTGGCACCGGTTCCTCCAGCTGAACACCGCCCGGGGCATCGACTGGGGCACGCTCTGGTACGTCGGCGACCACTTCCCGCGGGGCGGCGGCCGGTACGGCTTCGAGGCCTTCCACTGGCTCGGCGCGCACGTTGACCCGCAGCTGAACTACCTCACGTACGCCCTGATCCTGCTCGCCTGGCTGGCCATCGGCGTGCTCACGTTGATGGCACCCCGGCGACCGCGGTTCGGCCAGCTCGCGTTTCTGGTGGTCGCCACCTTCCTGATCTTCAACAAGGTGTGGTCGCAGCAGTTCGTGCTCTGGCTGCTCCCGTTGGTCGTGCTCGCCCGGCCGCGGTGGGGAGCGTTCCTCGCCTGGCAGGCCGCCGAGGTCTGCTACTTCGTAGCGTTCTACGGCGAGCTGATGGGCGCCTCGGGTCGGCAGGTCTTTCCCGAGGGCGTCTTCGTACTCGCCGCGGGCCTGCGCCTGGTGACCGTGGCGGTGCTCTGCGGGCTCGTCGTACGCGACATCCTCCGCCCGGAACACGATGCGGTCCGGCACACCTACGACGACGATCCGGACGGCGGCGTGCTCGACGGCGCGCCGGACGCCGATTGGCTGGCCCGGCGCCTTGCGCCGGCTCGTCGGTCGGAGTCGACGCCCCTGTTCGCAGCCGTCACGCCGCCGGCCGACTGACTCGGGCCTACGGAATCCGGAACACGACCGCGTCGCCGACCTCCTGGCGCTCCACGCCGAGGCCTTCGGTCGGCCGGTCCAGCGCACCCGCCCACGGCGTGCCGGCCACCTGATCGCGCAGCACGATGACGCTGCGTACGCCCAGCTGCTGCAGGTAATCCACGCTCGTGGCGTCGGGAAACGCCACCGTCGTCTGCCTGATCTCGGCCAGGCGCGCCGGCGTGAACCCGCTCGTGCCGTTGACGAGCGACGCGAACCGGTCCGTCGACCAGAGCATGACGTCCGCGTCCGTCGGGTCGCGGCTCGGCAGCACGAGGATCGGGCCGTCGGCCACGCGCATCGCGGCCGGCTGCTGCGGCACGATCGGGTGCGGCGTGGCGTTGAGCCCCTCTACCAGCACGAGGGCGAGCGGGATCAGCGTCGCCAGGCGGAGCCATGGCCCGGGGCGGCGACGACCCCGTTCGGCCGCGACCTCGCTCACCCGCTCGACGAACGCGCATACCGCTCCGGCGGCGAGCACGGCGAGCAGTAGCGTCGTCCACAGCACCAGCCGGCCCGGTGTCCGGATGCCGTCCCATCCCGGCAGGTGTTTGAACAGGGTCAGGTAGCCGGGGTCGCCACCGAAGAACTCGGTGCCCATGCCGAGAGCCACGGTCAGCACCACGCCGGCGAGCAGCAACAGCCGCTGCCGGAGCGTCCAGATCGAGAACACCAGGCCGGCCGCCGCGAGGCCGAGCAGCACGAACCCCGGCAGGAGCGTCATCTCGGCCTGCCAGCGCAGCCCGCCGCGCGCGGCCGCGTGTGCGCCACCCCAGAGCCGGGACTCGGCGGGCGCGATGAAGAACGCCTTGAGCGGTGGGGAGAAGAATCCGACATCGGCGACGCTGCGTTTGGCGTACGGGTGCAGGTCGGCCACCTTGAAGTACGGCAGCGCGAGAAGCGCGCCGGCCCCCGCGAAGACGAGGCCGCCGAGCAGGTCCGCGACGAGGAGACCCCGGCCGATCGGCCGCGGGCGGCCACGGACGAGGGTGACCAGCCACCCCGCGGTCGCGACCAGCACGATCAACCCGAGGGCGTACGCGAAGGGCAGCCCGATGCCGAAGCCGAGGCTGATCTGCCACGCCGCCACGAGCCAGCCGGCGACGGCCCACCCCACGCGCCGCCGCTCGGGCCGGTAGCCGTTGCGCAGCGACCAGCCGTGTCCTCGCGCCAACATCGCGAGGGAGAGGGCAATGCCGCCCGTCGACAGGACATGCAGGTGGCCGGCCTGTGACAGCCGCCACGGCGCGTACGCGAAGGCCAGGCCGGCCAGCGCGGCGCCGGTCCGGTTCGAACCCAGCTGGCGGACCAGCGCGTACGCCCCGACAAACGCGAGCGCGTGGAGCAGGACGTACATGATGTTGTAGCGGAGGACCGCCGCGGGCGGCCCGCTGCCGATCATGCCGGCCGGGGCGTACCCCAGCAGGCTGTCCGAGAACGCGTAGCTGTACCGCTCGGGGAAGAACGCGTTGGCGTGCCAGAGCTGGGCGGGGTCCGTGGTCAGGGCGTGCCCGGCCCAGGCCATCTGCCAGGCCTGCAGCGCCGGATCCCAGACGTCCTGCGGGATGGTGTAGAGCGGGTAGCGCAGCGTTGGCCAGGTCATGATCATGGCGAGTACCAGGCCGCAGAGGCTCGCGATGGTCCACTCGTGCACCAGCACCCGGCCGAGCGCTGCCGCGACTCGGCGCGGCCGGCCGGGCGGGCGTACCTGCGCGGGGGCGAACGCCGTCCAGCGTTCGTCCTCGACATCGGGGTTTGCGCCGGCCGTGCTCGCGGCTTCCGTATTCGCCGGGTCCGCCTCGGCGGCGTCCGCCGGTGCGGCGGCGGCTTCCTCGCTGAGGGCGGCGGGCGGCGCCTGCTCCGTACTCATCCGGCTGCCCTAGAGGCGGTCGCGCAGGAAGGCGATGTCGGCCGCCTGACCCTCGGCGCCGCCCGGCGTCTCCACGACGACTGGGGCTCCGGCCGTCCGGACGACGGCGACCAGGGTGTCGGGGTCGATCGATCCGTGCCCGAGGTTGTCGTGCCGATCCCGTCCCGAGTCGAACGGGTCCTTGGAGTCGTTGGCGTGGACCAGGTCGATGCGACCGGTGATCGCCTTGACGCGATCGACGACATCGAGCAGTTCCTCGCCGCCGGCGTGGGCGTGGCAGGTGTCGAGGCAGAAGCCGGCGCCGTACTCCCCGATGACATCCCACAGCCGGGCGAGGGCATCGAACCGACGGGCACATGCGTTGTCGCCACCCGCGGTGTTCTCGATCAACAGCGGCAGCGGGAACCCGCCGGCCTTGGCCGCGTACTCAAAGGTCTTGCGCCAGTTGTCGAAGCCGGTCGCCAGGTCCCCGCCCCGGTCGACGTGGCCGCCGTGCACGATGATGCCGCGCGCTCCGATCTCCGCCGCCGCGGAGGCGTGCTCGAGGAGCAGCTTGCGGCTCGGGATGCGGATGCGGTTGTTGAGTGTCGCCACGTTGATGCGGTAGGGCGCGTGGACGTAGAGATCGAGCCCACTCGCGCGCAATGCCGGGGCGTCGGCCCGCGGGGAGGGCGTCACCCAACCCTGCGGGTCGGTGAGGAAGAACTGCACGACCTCGGCGTCCCGGGCGGCCGCCTCGGCGAGCGGGTCGGCGAAGTCAACGTGGGCTCCGATACGCATGCTGGCGAGCCTACGACTCCGGTGTGACGGCCAGGGTTGAACGTCCGGGTGTCTCGGATGTCCGCGGGTGTCCACCCGGGCGGGGGACCCGCGCGCGTCACCGCGTGCGCCGACCGGTCGTTACCTCTGATGATCCGGTGCGCGATCAACTCGGTGCGGCGCCGGGCGGACCGAACGGCATTAATCGGACTATCAGCAATAATCGGGGCTATTATCGCTCAACGTGCAACGCGGACGCGAGCCGCGTAAGATTCAAGACAACAAACAGGCTCCGCGGGGCGCCTCATATCCAACCTCGTCGGTGTGGTCGTTCCTCCCCAGGTCCCACCCAAAGAAGCGGATAGAGCGCCCCGCGGCTCGACCGAAGGGTCTCCTCCTCGCCGGTTCGGCGTCGTGGAGGCCCTTCGCCGCGCGGGTCGCGTGGGCCGCCGACACCCCCACCTGTGACCACGCTGCGGGGGGTGCGTATTCTTGTTCGGTTCGCCACGACGCCGTGGGCGCTTGCCCGCGGCGCACGACTGCCGAACGACGCCAGACCTCCTGCCACGGACGGACCGTGGCCGCTAGCCCAGAGGAGGTGGAGTACGTCTTGCGTCATTACGAGATCATGGTGATCCTCGACCCAAGCCTCGAGGAGCGCACCGTTGGCCCGTCGCTCGACACGTACCTGAACGTGATTCGGACCGCGGGTGGCTCGGTGGAGAAGCTCGACGTGTGGGGCCGGCGGCGCCTCGCGTACGAGATCGATAAGAAGGCCGAGGGCATTTACGCCGTTATCGACCTGCAGGCGACGCCTGAGGCGGTGGCGGAGCTGGACCGGCAGCTGCGACTCAACGAGTCGGTGTTGCGTACCAAGGTTATTCGGCCGGAAGCACGCTGACCGCGCGTTTCTCGGCTCGTCCGGACCAACCTCATTCTCTCTGTCGGACGGCTATGGCAGCCTGACCGGCAGACCACAATGAGCGCCCGAGGAGTAGGTCATGGCAGGAGATACCACCATCACGATCATCGGTAACCTGACCGATGATCCAGAGTTGCGCTTCACCCCGTCGGGTGCGGCGGTCGCCAAGTTCCGGGTCGCCTCGACGCCGCGGTTCCTCGACCGTGCGTCCGGCGAGTGGAAGGACGGCGAACCGCTGTTCCTGTCCTGCACGGTGTGGCGGCAGGCGGCGGAGAACGTCGCCGAGTCGCTGCAGCGGGGCGCCCGCGTGATCGCGTCGGGGCGGCTGCGTCAGCGGTCGTACGAGACGCGCGAGGGCGAGAAGCGCACCGTCATCGAGCTCGAGGTCGACGAGATCGGCCCGTCGCTGCGGTACGCCACGGCGAAGGTGCAGAAGATGTCGCGGACGAGCGGTGGCGGCGGGTTTGGTGCCTCCGGCGGTGGCCAGGGCGGCGGAGGCAACTTCGACGACCCCTGGGCGACCGCGACGCCGGCCGGCGGCTCCGGCGGCGGTGCTGGTGCGGGCGGCAATCTCGACGACGAGCCGCCCTTCTAAGGGCACCCCTTCACGAGCAATACGGAGTTACGAGACATGGCAAAGGCTGCGGCTCTGCGCAAGCCGAAGAAGAAGGTGAACCCGCTCGACAAGGAGGGGATCACCTACATCGATTACAAGGACACCGCGCTGCTGCGCAAGTTCATCTCCGACCGCGGCAAGATTCGCGCTCGGCGGGTGACCGGAGTGACGTCCCAGCAGCAGCGGCAGATCGCCCGCGCGGTCAAGAACGCTCGCGAGATGGCGCTCCTGCCGTACACGACGACGGCCCGCTGAGGGGAGGCTCGGACATGAAGGTCATCCTCACCCAGGAGGTGTCCGGCCTCGGCTCGCCGGGCGACGTCGTCGAGGTGAAGGACGGCTACGGCCGCAACTACCTGCTGCCGCAGGGCTTCGCGATCGGCTGGACCAAGGGCGGCGAAAAGCAGGTCTCGGTCATCAAGCGCGCCCGCGCGACACGTGAGATCAAGGATCTCGACCGCGCCAACGAGGTCAAGGCCCAGCTCGAGGAGCTCAACGTCCTCCTGTCGGCCCGGGCCGGCGAGGGCGGCCGGCTGTTCGGCTCGGTCACCGCGGCCGAGGTCGTCGACGCGGTCAAGGCGGCCGGCGGTCCGAGTCTGGACCGGCGCCGGCTGGAGCTGCCCGGCCACATCAAGTCGACCGGCGCGTACCAGGTGCAGGTGAAGCTGCACCCGGAGGTCAGCGCGAAGATCGCACTGAGCGTCGTTCCCTCCAAATAGGACAACCGATGCGACGACGGGGTGCCCGGCCCGCGCCGGCACCCCATCGTCGTCCCTCCGACGGGTCCGTCGAGGTCGGCCACCTCCACCGACTCGTACGCCTCGGTCGGCTCCCGGGTCCTTGGGTCCAGCCAGCGAGCGTGCACCCGGGCCGCCGGCGACCGCGCGGTCCGCGTACCCGATCAATCGGTACGCGGTGCGGCGCGGGCAGTCCTGGCCATCGTCGTCCCTCTCGGTAGACGCCTCGATGGCCATTGGGAGAGATCGATAGCCGGTTCGGCTCCGCGTGGCGGACCCGCAACCCAAGCGTGAGGTTCGTGACCCCGCCGTGCAGAACCCGTGATAGTCCCGTGCGATGGCCGTGACCTCGCCGTGTGGCGGCCGTGACCTTTGTGGACGGGGTCGTCGGCGTCAACCGAGAGGCGCGCCGCCGAGCACCGAGAAGAGCACGGTGGCGGCGCCGGCGCCCACCACGGCGCCGATGAAGCCGACGGTGATCGGCCGCCAGGTCGCGCTGGCCCAGCGCAGTACGGCGGCGGCGGCGAAGCTGATCGTCAACGCGGCCGCGAGTCGGGGCAGCGCGCCGATCAGGTCGGCGATCGCAGCGGCGCGGTCCGCGGGACAGGCCTGGCCGGCGGCGTCGACACAGCCCGCCTCCGGTTTCGACTTCAGCGTCAGCGCCCAGAGAAGATACAGAACGAGCGGTACGGCGAACCAGCCGGCCGCCGCGGCCATAGCGCTCCCGTACCCGCCCTCGATCGGCCGGCCGTCGTCGTCGGTAGGGCGATCCCGGCGGCGGGGTGCACTCCGGCGGGCGGCGACATGACCCGCGTGGCGCTCCCGGGCCAAGTGACGCTCCCCGCCGGAGGCGGCCGGCCACGGCGGCGGCGAGTCGTCGGGTGGCGACCACGGTGCCGGCCGCTGCCGGGTGCGTGGCGATGGCGGCCCGGGCAGCGGTGGTTCGCGATACGGAGGTGGTGGGTCCTGCGGGGATGGTTCGTGGTGCCGCGGTGGTTCGTCCGGTCGCGCTGGCGGGTCATACCACCGGGCATCCGCAGGCCGGGCGTCCTCGTCGTGCCAGCCGGATCGTGGGCGCGGCACCCACGGCGACCCGGGATCGTTCCACTGTCGGACCGGGTCGATCTCGTCGTCCCGCGACCAGGAATCGGCGTACGGCCCGCGAGAGCCGGACTCACTCCCCCAGTCCTGGTAGTCCACGGGTCCGTATCGTGTCCGTTTCGATATCTGATCGCAATCCCCCGTACAGGTCAAATCGGCCGATCGCCGACTCGTCCGGTCGCGGTTCGGACCGAATTTTCTTTCCTCCACAGCATGTGAATCGTGCGCGCCCAGGCCAGCGGGTTCGTCACGGTCATCCCGGCGCCGCCGTCCACAGCCTGTGCACAAAGCTCCGCACACGACGGGTCCGGCCGTCCACAGTGTTGTCCCGAGGCCCGTCCACCGGGCCGTTTGAAAGCCGCCCATCACCCTTCGTACGGTTGCCACTCGACGGTCTCCGGTCGCCGTGACTTCCTCTCGGTCGCGTGGCCTTCGGGCCACGGTGGAGAACTGTCGTACCCGACGGGTGTCATGGGGACGGGTTCGGGCGGCGGTCAAGCGCGGGGGGCGCGAGGGCCGATGTCCGGGGCGGGACGAGGGGGTGTCCGGTGTCGATCGCCGACGACGTGCGCGCCGAAGGCGTCACCCCCGGTCCGCCGTCGCAGGGCGGCTCTGGCCCGCGGGATGGCCAGTTCGACCGGAGCCCGCCGCAGGACATCGCCGCCGAGCAGTCCGTGCTCGGCGGCATGCTGCTATCCAAGGACGCCATCGCCGACGTCGTGGAGATCCTCCGATCCGCCGACTTCTACCGGCCGATCCACGTGACCATCTTCGAGGCCGTCCTCGACCTGTACGGCCGCGGCGAGCCTGCGGATGCGATCACCGTCGCGGCCTCGCTGGCCGACTCCGGCGACCTGGCGCGGGTCGGTGGTGCCCCGTACCTGCACACGCTGATGGCGAGCGTGCCCACCGCCGCGAACGCCGCCTACTACGCGCGGATCGTGTCCGAGCGAGCCGTGCTGCGCCGGCTCGTGGAGGCCGGCACCCGGATCGTGCAGCTGGGCTACGGTGCGGCGGCCGGCGGCGGACGCGACGTCGACGACGTGGTCGACCTGGCGCAGCAGGCGGTCTACGACGTGACCGAGCGACGGGTCAGCGAGGACTTCGCGATCCTCGCCGACATGCTGCAGCCGACGCTCGACGAGATCGAGGCGGTGGGCACGCAGGGCGGCGTGATGACCGGCGTGCCGACCGGATTCACCGACCTCGACCGCCTCCTCAACGGCCTGCACCCAGGGCAGTTGATCGTGGTGGCCGGCAGACCCGGCCTCGGGAAATCAACTGCGGCAATGGACTTTGCCCGTTCTGCGTCAGTACGGAATAACCTGGCTAGTGCGGTCTTCTCGCTTGAAATGTCCAAGGTGGAGATCGTGATGCGGCTCCTCGCCGCCGAGTCGAGAGTCCCGCTGCACGTGCTGCGTTCGGGCCAGCTGTCTGACGACGACTGGACCAAGCTGGCCCGCCGGATGGGCGAGATCAGCGAGGCCCCGCTGTTCGTGGACGACACGCCGAACATGACGCTCATGGAGATCCGGGCCAAGGCCCGCCGGCTCCGTCAGCGCCACGACCTCAAACTGGTCATTGTGGACTACCTGCAGCTCATGACGTCGCCGAAGCGAGTGGAGAGCCGTCAGCAGGAGGTGGCGGAGCTGTCCAGGGGTCTCAAGCTTCTGGCCAAGGAGGTCGACTGTCCCGTCGTCGCGGTCAGCCAGCTCAACCGTGGTCCCGAGCAGCGCACCGACAAGCGACCTCAGCTGTCGGACTTACGCGAGTCTGGTTGTCTGACGGCGGCCACACGTGTCATCCGCGCGGACACGAACACCGAGGTGACCCTGGGCGCCCTCTGGGCGGCCGAGGCGCGTGACGTTCCGGTCTGGGCGCTCGACGAGGGCCTCCGGTACACGCCGCGGACGATGACGCATGTATTTCCCAGCGGGCGTCGCGAGGTCTTCCAGCTAAGACTTTCGTCTGGCAAGGAAATCGAGGCGACCGGTAACCATCCATTTTTGACGTTCCGCGGGTGGGTCGCCTTAGACCAGCTGCGGCCCGGAGACCGGATCGGAACGCCGCGTCACCTGCCAGCGCCGATGGCTCCCCAGCCATGGGACGACGCGGAGGTGATCCTGCTCGCGCATCTGCTCGGCGATGGCTCATTTGTCAAGCATCAGCCCATCCGCTACGCGAGTCGGGACGAGGCCAACCTGGCGGCGGTGACAAAGGCCGCAAAGCACTTTGGTATATCAGCCGTCCGCGATGATTACGAAGCCGCGCGCGTCACCACTCTTCGGCTGCCCGCGCCCTACCGACTCGCCCGGGGCCGCCGCAACCCAATTGCCCAATGGCTCGACAGGCTGGGACTCTTTGATCGGCGCTCATATGAGAAGTTCGTGCCATCCGAGCTGGCGTCCGTACCGAAGACCCAGGCGGCTCTGTTCTTGCACCACCTGTGGGCCACCGACGGGTCGGTGACCATTCCGGCGTCTGGGTCCGGTGGCCGTGTCTATCTGGGGTCGACCAGCCTGCGACTGCTCGAGGACGTCTCTCGGCTTCTGCTGCGATTCGGCATCGTCGCTCGCCTCAGGACGGTTCCCGTCCAGAGTCACCGCCCGCAGTACACGCTGGACATCTCCGGGCGCGATGACCAGCTTCGGTTTCTCCGTGAGATAGGCGTCCATGGTGAGCGCGCCGCGGCCTGTGAGCGGCTTCGGATCCGGCTTGAGGGAACCATTGGCAACACCAACGTCGATACTGTCCCTCGCGACGTCTGGACGTGTATTCGTGAAATCCTGGTCGAACGAGGCATGAGCCATCGTGAGTTCGCAGCGGCGATTGGTTCCCAGTTCTGCGGAAGCGCGCTCTGGAAGCGCGCGCCGAGCAGCCAGCGGCTGGCGAGGATCGCGGCGGTTCTGGATTCCGCTGACCTCGAGCTCCACGCGACCAACGATGTATTCTGGGATCAGATTGCATCGATTTCCTCAGTCGGTGAGCGCTATGTATTCGACGCCACCGTGCTCGGCGTCCACAACTTCATCGCGAACGGGATCGCGGTTCACAACAGCATTGAGCAGGATGCGGACGTTGTCATACTTCTGCACCGCGACGACTACTACGACAAGGAGTCTCCTCGGGCCGGCGAGGCAGACTTCATCGTCGCCAAGCACCGCAACGGCCCCACCGATACGGTGACCGTCGCGGCCCAGCTGCACCTGTCGCGCTTCGTCGACATGGCGATCGTCTAGGGGCCAGCGGAGCCGGCCACAATGGACACTGTCGGCTCCGCCCAACCTGTGGCAGCTGACGTGCCGGTATGGATAGTTGTTTCAATCGAGTTTTCGATCGATGATGATCGAACGATCCGCGAGACGGCTGTACCACGCCCTCCACGGGCCGTTCCATCGGCACGACGAGGGGCCATGAGGTCATCCCACCGAAGATCCCACCCTGGCGGTGGTGGGCGCGGCGGCGCTGCTCACCGTCGCCGGCTGCACTGTGACCCGGTCCTCCGACCGCCAGCCGAGCACGGTAGCACCGTTCCCGGCCACGGCGACACGCCAGCCAGCACCGTCACCGTCACCGTCGCCGACGGCATCACCGCGGTCCTTCCTGCGCGGCCAGGAGGCGCTCCAGCCCTTCGACCAAGGCACCCGGCGCTACCAGGTACCCGTCAAGGCCGCCGAACGCATCGCCGACGGCGCAACCGTTGTGGTCAACCAGGGGGGCACTCTATCCGGCTGGTCGGTGTCGAGCCGGTGTTCGACTCCCCACCCGCACCGGTCGTGGTGCTGGGGGTCGGCGTGCTCGTGCTCCAACCCACCTCCGAGGTGCTGGGCATCGGCGGAAGCTATCCGCCGCCGGGCACCAGCATGAACCCGGTTGCAGGGATGACTCTGGAGCCAGTGACGGCCACCAGCACGCGCTACCAGCTGCGGTAGGCCTGCAGGGTCGCCAGGGAACCGTCACCCTGACCGCGCTGGTCAGGTACGTGGTGGACGGCATCGAGTACACGCGCAACCTCGACCATTTCGTCACCCCGTGCGCCGGGAGGCCGGCACGCGCCACCAGCTGCTAGCTCCGCGCCACTGATTCCGTCCCGAAGCCGCTACTTCACAGTCGACCTGCATTTGACTGCCAGCCGGTCGGCCACGCCCATGCAGCAGGTGCTGCCGGGTGGTGCGCGCCTCGGTGTGCCCACCAAAGTGGCGGGCCGGCTCGCCGGGTCAGCCGAGCAGCGGGAAGCGGTCGGCGACGTCGCCGAGCGCCGCGCGGTCCCGTTCGTCGAGCTCCACCCGTCCGGTCGCCTTGAGCAGGTAGTCCTCGGGCGTCCAGAGCCCCGGCCGGCCGCCGTCGAGCAGACCGTCCATCGTGCACAGAGCCACGCCGAGCGCCTCCCGGCTCGGTGGCTTCGCCCCGGGCATGTCGACCGCCATGTCGAGGTGGTGTACGACGGCCTCGGTGACGAGCGTCGCGAGGAAGTCCGGCACTGCCAGGACGTGCCCCTGGGTGGCCACGTAGCCGTCCGGGTTTGCGAGCGCCGCAGCGCGTGCCGCGGCGGGCGCCGTCTCCCGCCACACTCCGACGATGCCGGACGGCCGCTCGAACGCGGCCGCCGAACGCCGCACCCACCAGGCGTGCCCCGCGGCTCCGGGCCGGCCGGGCTGGAACGATGCCCAGTAGCTGACGTGGTCCACATCCGGCGGGCCGGCCGCCGGGGTGGCCAGCGCTACCAACGCGCGCTGCGCGTCGCAGAGCAGGTGGAAGAGGACGTCCGCGACGGCCCAGCCGCGGCACCGGGACGGCCGCATCAGGTCGTCGTCGGTCAGCCCGGTCGCGAACTCGGTGACGCCGCCGTACGCGCCACGCACTCCCGCAGAGGCGGTCTCGTAGGTCGGCCGCACCTCTCGATGGTCACATCGACGGCAGCCTCGTGCAGCCCCGGTCGGGACCGTCAGCCCGCGGGGTCGCGCGCGCTGGCGAGCAGCTCGGTCACCTCGGCGTCGGTCACCTGATGGAAGTCGCCGTAGTATCGGCTGACTGCGCCGAAGTCGGGCGGCGTGAGCGGGCACACGACTTCGTCCGCCGTGCGCGAGACAGCGAGGTACGCGTCGGGCGCGCCCACTGGGACCGCGACCACGACACGCTCCGCGCCCATCCGGCGCGCGACCGCGACCGCGGCTCGGGCCGTGGCGCCGGTGGCCAGCCCGTCGTCCGCGACGATCGCGGTGCGGCCGGCGAGCTCGAGCGGCCCTCGTCCCGCCCGGTAGCGTTCCTCGCGACGCCGCAGCTCGACCGCCTCGACGTCGGTGACCTCGTTGATCTGCGCGGGCTCGAGCCGGTACGCGATATCGGGGTTCAGCACGCGGACGCCGTCGGGACCCAGCGCTCCGAAGGCGACCTCCGGGGCCCACGGCACGCCGAGCTTGCGGACGACGAGCACATCCAGCGGTACGCGCAGCCGCTGCGCCACCGCCGCCGCCACCGGTACGCCACCCCGGACCAGGCCGAGCACGACCACGTCGGCGCGGCCGGCGTAATCGGTGAGGCGCTCGGCGAGCACACGACCGGCGTCGGCGCGGTCGCGGTAGCCCCGGGTCACCCCTTAGGTGTACGCGATTCGAACGCCGGCCGCCGGCCCGGTCCCCGGATTAGGTACGCGCAGTGCCGGCGCCCAGGCCAGAAAGGCCACCGGGTAGAGCAGGTACCCGAACCGGGAAGACGGTGTCAGCAGGATGGCGGCGAGCAGGCCGTACGCGCAGAACACGGCGGCCGACGCGGCGGTGCGCGGCGGCCAGCGCACGAGCGCCACCCCGATGACCAGCCCCGCGGCGACCAGTAGCGCCCCGGCGAGCACCCGCCCGTCGGGCAGCCCGGTCGCGATCGCGTGGCCCGGAAATGGGGATTGGGCGGGACTTGCGACCAGGCCGCGACCGAGCGGGAAGCGCACCACGTTCTCCACGGCGGCGTCGGGGTCCACCAGCCCGGCCGGCACGATTGCAGCGATGGGGAGGCCGAGCGCGCCGGCCGCGAACGTCGCGGCCCCGGGCCACCCCCGCCGCCGAGCCGCGTGGGCGAGCAGCACCAGCGCCACCGGCCAGGCGAAGAGCTTGAGCGCGCCCGCGACTCCCACGGCTAGCCCGGCCGCACCGAACCGGGAGCGGGCGCACAGCGCGAGCGCGAGCAGGCACAGCGCGAGCACCGGAAGATCGTCGCCACCGGTGGCGAGCGTCAGCGCGCACAGCGGCAGGACGGTGGCGGCCTGTACCGCGCGCACCAGGACGGCCCGCGACACGAATGGTCGCAGCACCCCGACCGAGAGGGCGAGTGCGACCGCGGTCACCACCGTGAACCAGGACCGGGCGTCCGTCCACCAGGCGGTGCCGAACAGCGCCCTGGGCAGGCCGAACAGTGCCATGCCCGGCTGGTACGGCAGGTAGCCCAGCAGCCGCTCGGATCCGGGCAGCGCGGCGATCGCGTCGTGTCCGAGGTACGGCGTCCCGTGGTGGAGCAGCCGCGCTCCACCGTCCTCGATGACCATAACCTCTTCCTGCGCCCGGTCGGTGCGGCCACCGGCGCGCTGGATCGCTTGGATCAGCATCGGCAGCAGCGCGGTCGCCGCCCAGGCCAGGACGGTCAGGGTGGCTCGCGCCGGCGTACCCGCAGGAACGGAGGCGATGGCCCGGCGCCGCGCGATGAGCTGGCCCACGACGATGACGGCCGCCGCCGCGTACCCGATCCAGGCGATCGCGCCCCACGCCCGGTGGGGTGCGAGCGTCGACGTGCCCGCGGTGATCGCGGCAAACGCGGCCGACAGCCCGTAGAGGGCGAGGTCGGCGGCGAGGCCACCCGCCGCGCCGTCGATCGCGGCCCAGCGCCGCGAGGCCGGCCCCGGTGCACGAGAGATCACGCGGGCAGATCCGGCAGACGCTCCTCGCGGCTACGCCCGACCGCGCGCCGCTTGGGGATCCGGACGACGGCACCGTCCTCGTGCAGTGCCGGCGCGAACGTCCCCGGCCGTCCGCCGGTGCCGCGGTGGAGCGCGGCGAGCAGCCGGGCCTCGGGCATCGGCCGGGCGAACAGGTGACCCTGGCCGGCGCCGCAGCCGAGCTCCCACAGTGTGCGGCGCTGCGGTTCGCTCTCGACGCCCTCGGCGACGACCACGAGGTCGAGGCTGCGGGCGAGCTCGACGGTGGAGCGTACGACCGCCGCCGCCTCGGCGGACGACTCCATCGTTCCGATGAACGCACGGTCGATCTTCAGCTCGTGCACCGGGACTCGGGAGAGCACGGACAGCGACGAGTAGCCCGTGCCGAAGTCGTCCAGCGCGAGCCGGACGCCCTCGTCGCGGAGCTGGCCGAGGACCCGGTCGACGACCTCGAGCTGGCTGATCGTGAGCGTCTCGGTGAGCTCCAGGAAGAGCCGGTCGGCGGGGAGGTTGTGGGCCCGCAGGCGCGCCGCAACGCTGCTCGGGAAGCGCGGATCGAGCAGGCTACGCGGGGACACGTTGACCGCCACCGGCAGGTCGAACCCGGCGTCTCGCCAGGTGACGGCCGCGACCAGTGCCTGCTCGAGCACCGCGTCCGCGAACGCCGGCAGCAGACCGGACCGCTCGACCGCGTCCAGGAAACGCCGCGGATCCAGGTCGCCGCGGTCCGGGTGGTGCCACCGGGCCAGCGCCTCGGCCGCGATCACCTCGCCGCTGGCCAGGTCGACAATCGGCTGGAAGTTGACCGTGAACTCGTGCTCCGCGACCGCCCGAGGCAGGTCGCCGCCGAGCGCCAGCCGGCCTACGTCGGCGGTATCCCGGGCGCGTGCGTACAGCGCGATCCGCTGACCGGAACGCTTCGCCTGGTACATGGCCACGTCGGCGCGCCGGAGCAGCTCGACTACCCCGCCGGCGCCCGGTGCGACCGCGATGCCACCGCTCGCCTCGATACTGATGCGCATGCCGTCGATCTCGATGGGGTCGAACAGCCCGGTGAGCGCCTGCTCCGCCCGGTGTGCCGCTATCGCGGGCGCGGGCAGCCCCGCGTACAGCACCGCGAACTCGTCACCGCCGAGCCTGGCCACCAGGTCGCCCGGCCCGGCCACGGCACGCAGCCGGTCGGCGATCGCGATCAGAACCTGATCTCCGGCCGCGTGCCCGAGCGTGTCGTTGACCTCCTTGAAGTGGTTGAGATCGATCAGCAGCAGGGCCACTACGCCGTCCGCGTGCCGACAGCTGAGCAGATCGGCGCCGTGATCAAGGAGCCGTCTGCGGTTGGGCAGGCCGGTCAGCGAGTCGTGGGCGGCCGCGTGCGCGTGCTCGCCGGCGACGCGCTCCAGCTCGGCGTACGCGGAGGCGTTGCGGATCGCGGTGCACAGCGCGGAGGCAAAGGTCCTCAAGGTGTAGAGCTCACGCTCGGAGAGCATGATCGAGGCGCGGAACCGCAGTCGCAGTACGCCGATGTCGTCCGCGCCCTCGTAGCCCTCGAGGGCGACCGCCATCGCCTTGGTCACGTCGGTCGGGGCGTGGTCGGGCCGGCCGTCGTACAGGATGTCCTGACCGTCTCCACGGACCAGCCGCCGACGTCCCTCCAGCCAGATTTCGACCTCGACTTCGTCCGCGGAGAAGAGGGCCGCGGCGCTCTTGGTGGCCGCGTGCAGCACGTGGTCGAGGTTGACGTCGTTGAGCGCGTCCGTGGCCGTGGCCAGCTGCTCCCACGCCTCGCGCTCGGCTCCGGAGCGGAGCCGGTTCGAGTACCACAGGTGGAGGCAGAGCACGATGGGCGGTACCGCCACGACCAGGCGTCCGTCGGCCTCGAGCAGCGCGAGCGCGACGGCGCTGACCACGAAGCGGGCGATGAGGGAGACGATGCGGATCTCCGGATGCGCCACGAACCGGTCGCGGATCTTCGTACGCGTGGCGATCGCGATGATCGGGACGGATAAGACCTCATCCACGACGTTCATCGCCAGGTACGCGACGATGAGCGCGCCGACGTGATCCAGCGGGTGATCGATGCGGGCGGTCGCACCGAGCGGTATGACGACGAGAGCGCCGGTGGTCGCCAAGAGGACGCTCTTGGCGATGCCGAAGACGGCCTTCTCGGGAGACAGGCGAAGGATCAACGACGCCACGGCGCTGCCGACCGCGGTGCACAGCACCACCCAGGACGCCGGCGCCACCGCGAGCGCGATGAGAATCGCGGCGTCGGTCCATGCCGTGCCGTGCTGATTCGAGCGGATGCGCACGTTGACGACGGCGAGCCGCGCCACCACGATCAGGAACACCAACGCTCCGATGGTGGCGAGCGAGGCCCGCTGGGGCACGTCAAGGGTCATCGTCGCCGCGGCCGCGAGCACAACGGCGGGCGTCGCGAGCGACACGACAAGACCGACCAGCAGCCGCAAGCGCCGGTCGGTCGCGTCGCCGTACGTACCGCGAGCCAACGTCAGTCCTCACCGAACGTCCGGTTGCGAAAGGACGTGCTCGCAAGCCTAAGCGGTATTCAACCGCCTGTCAGGGTCGATCAGCCCCACTCGTGGCTACGCATTTCGGTCTCCTCGTCGGGTTTTGACTCAGAGGTCTCATCGAGACCTCGTGTTGTGCGACGAGAAGGAGCGTACGTGCCCAGCCGCGGGCTTCGTACCGATAGCTGTCCATATCTTCACGATTCGACAACTCAGAAATATTTTGTCACTCGGAGTCCGCATTCGGCAACGTAGCGCGCTCAACGCGCCCGATGGGTGCGGTTTTTCCGTTACCACTAAACGGTGGGGCCAAACGCAGTCAGCTTCGCGCGTTATCCCGAACTCGGCCACGCACCGCCTGTCCGTGTTCTGCGCGACCACAATAGTTAAACGCACACCTGAAGTGCCACGTTCAGCTCACCCGACCGCGGTCCGCACCAACGTCACGATGGACGTGCCGATCAGCGCGTACAGCACGCTCCGACGGAACCGGTCTGGGTCCATCCGTGCGAAGGCCCAATTACCCGCCCACCAACCGAGCGCCACGCCGGGCACGCCCGCCGCGGCGAGTGCAATTGCGCTGGCGTGAATCTGTCCGGTCAATCCCAGGCCGACCAGGCCAGCGACGCCGCTGCCGACGAAGAACGCGGCGAGGCTCGCCCGAAAGGTGCGCGGGTCGAAGCCCATTCCGCGGAACGCGGCCGCGACAGGCGGGCCGTTGACGCCCGTCGCGGTCGCGAGCACGCCGGCAACCATGCCGACCCCCGCGACCGTCCCCGGTCCGGTGCGGAGGCGCACGCCCCGCCACACCATCGCGGTGCAGCCCAGCACGACGATCGCGATCAGGACGGCGAGCAGCCTTTCCGGCGCCACCGCCAGGACGAGCAGGCCCGCCGGCATGCCGAGCGCTGTCGCGGCGAGCAGACCGGCGACGGGGCGCCAGCGGACGTGCGCCCGCTCGCGCAGCGCGATCATCACGGTCAGCACCAGGCCGATCAGAGACACGGTCACGATCGCGGTACGGGCGTCGGTCGCCGTCGCGAGCAGCGGCACGGCGACAAGCGCGAACCCGAATCCGGTGGTCGCCTGGGTGGCGGCGGCGAGCAGGACGATGACGAAGGCGGCGAGGAGCACGGACATCGGGGTCGAATATAGGCTCACCGTGTGAACGACCCGCAGCAGCTGACCCACGTCGACGCGGCGGGTGCCGCCCGCATGGTGGACGTCTCCGGCAAGGCGGTCTCGGTGCGCCGGGCCGTGGCGGCGGGCGTGGTCCGCACGAGGTCCGACGTGATCGAGCTGCTGCGCCGCGACGGCCTGCCCAAGGGTGACGCGCTGGCGGTGGCACGGATCGCTGGGATCATGGGCGCGAAGCGGACCCCGGACCTCGTGCCGCTCTGCCACCCGATCGCCCTGCACGCGGTCAGCGTCGATTTCGACCTCACCGAAACGACTGTGGAGATCACCGCCGTGACGACTACCGCGGACCGGACCGGCGTCGAGATGGAGGCCATGACGGCCGTCGCCGCCGCCGGGCTCGCCCTCATCGACATGGTCAAGGCGGTGGATCCGGCGGCGTTCATCGAGGGCGTACGCGTGCTGCGCAAGGAGGGCGGCAAGACCGGCGACTGGGTGCGGCCGGCATGATCCGCGCACGGGTCATCGTGGCGTCCAACCGGGCGGCCGCAGGGGTGTACGCCGACACCAGCGGCCCGCTCCTCGTCGAGGGCCTCCGCGACCTGGGCTGCGAGGTCCCGGACCCGATCGTCGTGCCGGACGGGGAGCCGGTCGCGGCGGCCCTGCGGGACGCGATCTCGGCCGGCGTCGACGTGGTGCTCACCAGCGGCGGCACCGGAATCACGCCGACCGATCGCACCCCCGACCACACCCGCGCGGTGCTCGCCTACGAGATCCCCGGCATCGCGGAGGCGATTCGGGCGTACGGGCGGGACGCGGTGCCCACCGCGGCGCTGTCCCGCGGGCTGGCCGGGGTGGCCGGGCGAACCCTGGTGGTCAACCTGCCGGGTTCTCGGGGTGGTGCCCGGGACGGCCTGGCCGTGCTCGGTCCGATCCTCCGGCACGCCGTGGATCAGCTGCGCGGAGGCGATCACAGAGCCGCCGAAGGCACCGGCGCCGCCGCCGGCTCCACCGCCTAGGCTCCGGTTATGAGCACCGAGACGGCCGCCCCGACGACCGCCGTGGCCTGGGCGCGGGCCCGGGACCTTGCGCACGCCGCTGGCGTCTCGGCGGCCCGGGAGCCGGAGGACGTGCCGCTGGCCGAGACGGACGGCACTACCCTCGCCGAGCCGCTGCTGACCCTCACCGATCTGCCCGCCTTCCCGACGTCCAGTGTGGACGGCTGGGCGGTGCGTGGCCCAGCGCCGTGGCGCGTCGTGGGCCGGGTCCTCGCGGGAGGGACCCCGCCCGACCTGACCGGCGACGGCACGGCGATGGAGATCGCGACCGGCGCGATGGTGCCGGTCGGCACGTCGGCCATCGTCCGCGTGGAGGAATCGACCGCATCCGGCGACGGGCGGGTCACCGGTACGGCGCGCAGCCAGCCGGAGTGGCGGGTGCCCGGCGAGGAGGCGGCTCGCGGCGAGGAGCTCCTGCCGGCCGGAACCCCGGTCACGCCGGGCGTGATCGGGCTGGCCGCCTCGTGCGGCTACGACCGGCTGTGGGTGCGCCGGCCGCCGCTCGCGGCGCTGCGCGTGTTCGGCGACGAACTGCTCACCGCCGGGCCGCCCGGCGCCGGGCGGGTCCGGGACGCGCTCGGGCCCGCCGTTCCCGCCTGGCTGCGACGCCTCGGCGCGGTGACCGAGCCGGAATCCGGCAGTGAGCCCGTTCGCGACACGCTGGACGCCCACCTCGCCGCGATCCGCGATGCGCTGGCGGACGCCGATCTCGTCTGCACCACCGGCGGCACCATGGACGGGCCGGTCGATCACCTGCACCCCGCGCTCGCCGAGCTCGGCGCGGAGTACGTCGTGAACACGGTCGGCGTAAGACCGGGGTACCCCATGCTGCTCGCCCTAGTGCCGGGCCCGTCGGGCCGCCCGCGGTTCCTCGCCGGCCTGCCGGGGAATCCGCAGTCGGCCGTGGTCGCCCTGGTCTCGCTCGTCGGCCCGTTGCTCGCCGGTCTGCACGGCCGCCCGCTGCCGACGCTGCCCACGGTCACCCTCGCCGGCCAGATTCCCGGCCGCGGCGAGGACACTCATCTCGCCCTCGTGCGGGTCGACCCGGAAGGCGGCGCACACCCCGTCCGCCACGTCGGCTCCGCGATGCTGCGGGGCCTGACCGTGGCGGACGGCTTCGCCGTCATCGAACCTCGTACGTCGGGGTCGCCGGGTGACCGCGTTTCCCTCGTACCCCTGCCGCTGCTGACCGGAGAACGGCCATGAGCCCACCGACCACGTCCCGTCGCGCTGAGGTCAGGATCGTCGCGGTCAGCGCCGAGCCGCTCGACGTCGCCGCTCATGAGGCCGCCGTGGCCGACCGCCGCGCCGGTGCCGTCGTCTCGTTCCTGGGCGTGGTGCGGGACCACGACGGCGGCCGCGGGGTGACGCTGCTGGAGTATGAGGGCCACTCCACGGCCCAGGACGTGCTGCGCGAGGTCGCGGAGGAGGTCGCGATGGACCCGCAGGTGTACGCCGTTGCGGTCTCGCACCGTGTCGGCCGCCTCGAGGTGGGCGACGTCGCCCTGGCGGCGGCGGTCTCGACCACGCACCGCGCCGCGGCATTCGACGCGTGCGCGCGGCTCGTCGACGAGGTGAAGACGCGGCTTCCGGTGTGGAAGCGGCAGGTCTTCGACGACGGCACCGAGGAGTGGGTGAACTGCCCATAGCGCGGCCGGCCGACGTTTCTATCGGCGTGGCAGTCGCCGCCCTACACTGGCCGCTTGCACGGCGATCCTCGCCTCGCGCCTCGCGGTTCTCGCGGTGCGCCGCACGCCACGCCGTCGGTCGGCGACGAAGCGGCCGGCCCGCCACCGCAGGCCGGGCTGTCCCTGGGTGTCAGCCGCCGCGAGCAGCAGGCCACCGAGCAGGCCGAGGTTCTTCATGAACTGCACGCGCTGGTTGTGCCGTTCGGCCGCGTCGTGGTACGTCCAGAACGGGTGGCCCGCGATCGTCGTGGGGATGACGGTGCCGGCCAGGAGGGTTGCGGCCGGGCGGGTGGCGCGGCTGGTTGCCAGGAGCAGCCCACCGCCGAGCTGCATGGCTGCGTTGATCTGAGTGAGGGTGCGGGGCGATCGGGGAAGCCGAGGATCGGCCCTCTCGAGCAGCGGTCCGATCCGGTCGGTGACCCGCTTCGCCCTGGGCACCAGGGGGTCCGGGTTGACCAGGGTCCGGGCACCGCTGGCGATGAAGATCGCGCCGAGCATCGCGTGGGCGGCCGTGCGTACGGGTCTCATGAACCAGTCATACCCCGCCGGGCGGAGATCGACGCAGCGATGCGGCGAAACTGCTCGGCGGTTGCTCAGGCCGGCTGGGTCCGCAGATAGCGGCCGAAGTGCGGCACGGTGAAGGCGACGGTCCCGCGCTCGCCGGAGTAGATCAGACCCTTCTTGATGAGCGCGTCGCGGGCCGGGGAGAGGCTCGCCGGCCGGCGACCCAGCGCCCGCGCGATCTCCGCGGTGGGTACGGCCGTGTCGGTCTCGCTCGGTCCCGCGCCGACCGCCTGATCATCCACACCGGACAGTGCCGCCATGGTCCGCATGTACTCGCGCTCGGCCGGGGTGGCCCGCTCGAACCGGGAGCCGAAGAAGCCGACGGCGAGCTCGGCCTCGGCCTCTGGCGCGGCGACCCGGACGTCGGCGGCCGCGATCGGCGACCGCGGGGCGTGATCCCAGGTCGCCTTGCCGTACGCCTGGACGAAGTACGGGTAGCCGCCCGACTGGTCGTAGAGGAGGTCCAGGGCCTTCGACTCGTACTCCACGCCCTCCCGCTCGGCCGGCGCGCACAGCGCCTGGTCCGCGGCGATCCGATCCAGCCGGTCGATGCGCTGGTAGCGGAACAGCCGTTCGGAGTACGACTTCGCGGCGGAGAGCACGGCGGGCAGGTGCGGAAGCCCGGCGCCGACGACGATCAGTGGGGCGCCGAGCTGAGACAGCTCGTGGCAGGCGGCGCAGAGCGCCGACACGTCGTCCGGGCCGACGTCCTGCATCTCGTCGATGAACAACGCGACGCCGGTGCCGACGTCGGTCGCCACGGTGGCGGCATCCGCGAACAGCTCTACCAGGTCGATCTCGATGTCGCCGGAGTCGGCGCGCCCGCTAGCCGCCGGCAGGTCGATGCCCGGCTGCCAGCGGTCCCGGAGCTTGGCGTTGGGCGGGTTGGCGCGCAGCGCGAACGCCTTGAGCACCGCGAGGAACTCATCGATCCGGTGCGGTGCGCGATGGCGCGGCGCCAGCTCGCGTACCGCCATGTGCAGGGCCGCGGCCACCGGGCGGCGCAGCGACTGGTCCGGGCGACCCTCGATCTTGCCCGTGCCCCAGAGCCGGCCGATGGCCTGCGAGCGGAGCGTGTTGAGCAGGACAGTCTTGCCTACTCCGCGCAGGCCGGTGAGCACGAGGCTGCGTTCGGGGCGGGCCCGGGCGACCCGCTCCAGCACGACGTCGAAGACCTCCAGCTCGCGGTCGCGGCCGGCGAGCTCCGGCGGGCGCTGGCCGGCGCCCGGGGCGTACGGGTTGCGGACCGGATCCACGTCTCGCACCGTATCGGGCTATCTAGCGCTCACCCTAGAACCGGGTAGAAGCGGCTATCGGCGTGTCGCTCATCGCTTCTTCAGGCAGAGCACGAAGTCCAGCGTGTTCAGCTCGCTGTCGTAGAAGTAGTAGTACTGGTAGCCGGGGACCTTCCCGCCGCCGCACTTGTTCTTCCAGTCGGTCGTCCCGTCGAACCGGGCCAGCACCTCGTAGCTGCCCGCCGCGCACTTGATGATTCGCATCTCGGGGGCCTTCTCGGTGCCATCGTTGGCCAGGCATTGGCCCTTCGTGGCGAACCGGGCGTCGGTCGAGTTCGCCGGTGCCGGCGGGGCGCTCTCGGCGCGCGTCGGCTGGGCGCTGCCGGAGGCGCTCGGCCCGGTCGCGGCTGCCGGCGAGTCCTGCGCCGCCGGCTCGGCCTGGTCGCGCCCGACGAGCCACAGCGCCAGGCCACCGCCCCCACAGACCAGCAGCACGAGAACCGCCACCACCGCGATGATCAATGCGGTCGTCCGGCTCTTCTTGGGCGGCCCGGGCTCGACCCACCCAGTCTGGTAGTCGCGGTACTCGGTCCGCTCGTACCCCTGGTCGTAGCCGGTCGGGCCGTATATCCGCGCGTGCCCCTGCTGGCCGTACGTCGGCTGGTCGCCGTGGACGGGCTGCTGGCCGTACCCCGGCTGCTGGCCATAACCGCCGGGCTGCTCCGGCGGCTGCCGTCCCGGCCACGGCTCCTGCGGTCGGTCCGGGTACGGCCCGCCCGGCGGCCCGTAGTTCGACATCCATGACCTCCAGCTCGGGGTGCGACGCTGGCCGCTCGACGGCGACCGCGCTGCTGTGGTCACCGTAGCGTGACCCGCCATGGGCTCGACTCTCCGAGTGCGCCGAGGCCCCGAGAGACGTCCGCTTCGCCGGAACCGTCCGGAGAAAATGGCATTCACGCCGACGCGACGTCGGCGCTCCGATGCGCGCGCCGCTAGCATGCGCTCTCGTGCTGGTCGTGGGGTGTGCCGCGCTCGGTGCGGCGGTCGGCGCGGTCACCCCGGCGGTCGCCTACCGGCTCTCGGTGGAGTACGGAACGCCGTCGAGGTCGGCCTGCGAGCATTGCGGGCGTCCGTTGCGAACGGGCCTTTCGGGGTGGGTACGCCCAACCGCGCGCTGTCGCGGGTGTGGCCGCCGGCTCGGACCGCCGCTCTGGCTGACCGTGCCGATCGGGGCGGTGTCGTTCGGCACCCTGGCCTGGGCGCTGGCCGGCTCGGCGGCGTTGCCCGGCTTTCTCGCGGTGGCCGCGTTCGGTGTGGTGCTTGGGTTCATCGACGTGGCATGCCTCCGGCTGCCCGACCCGATGGTCGGCGCCGCCTTCCTCGCGGGGGGTGGGTGGCTGGTCGGGTTGTCCATCGTGGACGGAACGACGGACACCTTGGCACGAGCCGGAGTCGCAGCCGTGGTCTCGGCCGCGGCCTACCTCGTGTTGGCCCTGCTGCCCGGGTCGAATCTCGGCTTCGGCGACGTCAAGCTGGCCGGCGTGCTCGGCCTCATGCTCGGCTGGCTCGGTTGGCCCGCCGTCCTGTCGGGGCTGCTGTTGCCGCATCTCATCAACGGCCCGGTCGCGCTCGTGCTACTGCTCGCCGGCCGGGCCGGCCGCCGAACCGACCTGCCGCTCGGTCCGGCGCTGCTGGCCGGCGCGCTGCTCGCCGTCGTCGTGGCGCGGCTGCTGCCAGGGTGACAACCTTACCAAGTCAGTGATCCGACACATCACGGTGAGTACACGAGGATCACGGCCCGGTCATAGTGGCCTGCCCAACCTGCCCATCTTCGTCCGTGAATGGCATCGGCCGATCATCTGAGCACCGTGACGTTCGCAAGTCACAACGGTGACACGTACTCCTCCATCCGGAGGAGGCGTGTGGCCGGTCGCCTGACTGTTGCAGCAAGGTCCGGCTCGGCAGGCTCTCCCCCGACGGCCATCCGGCCGTCTCAAACAGTGCGGTGCCGTGGCACGCGGGCCGTCGACAGGGGGGTGCAACCGCCCATGCTCATGATCAGTCTGTACTGCAAGGCCAAGGCCCTGTGGGCCACCCGGGACCGCGGCGCGAGCTCCGTCGAGTACGCGCTGCTCGTCGTCGGCATCGCGGCCGCCGTCGCGGCGCTCGTGTGGGGCCTTGGGGTCATCGTGTCCGGCCAGTTCAACGACACGTGTGCCGAGGTGTCCAACGGCACGAGCGCTGCTTGCTGACAGGCAGGCGCTGCGCCCATTCCGACAGGGCTTGAGGGACGGCGATGCGACGGCGGGAACGGACTGGCCGCGCGCCGGACCGGGGTGCGGCGGTGGTGGAGGCTGCCCTCGTGTTCCCGCTGTTGCTGCTCCTCATGTTCGGGATCATCGACTTCGGCCGGATGCTCAACGCACAAATCAAGATCAGCGAAGCGGCCCGGGAGGGGGCCCGGGCCCTTTCGCTGAACGAGAGCGCCGGCGACCGAGTCACCGCCGTGCTGGGCGGCATGACCGGGTACACGGTCGATGGCTCCGACGGCTGCGCGAGCAACCCGCCGCCGGGGGATGACGCGACGGTCGTCGTCGACTACGACTTCAGCTTCATCACCCCGGTCGGTGCGCTCGCCGGGGCGTTCGGCAACGGTTTCGGCGGACCGGTCTCGCTCAGCGCCACGGGAGTCATGCCGTGTCGGGCCTGACGCGCCGACGCGCCGGAGACCGGCAACCGCGCCGCGACCGCGGCGCGGTCGTGGCGTTGGTCTCGGTGTTGCTGGCCGGCGGCGTCCTGACCGGCATGGGCGCGCTGGTCGTCGACGTCGGGCTGCTCTATGCCGAGCGGGAACAGCTGCAGAGCGGTGCCGACGCCGGCGCTACGGCAGTGGCGGCCGTGTGTGCGCAGAGGCCGGCCGACTGCACGCAGTCGGACATGGGCATCCTGGCCGAGGCCGGGTATGCCGACGTGAACTCGCCGGACGGATTCGCGGACGCGGAGGTCTGTGGGCACGGATTGCCATTGGGCGATTGCGCGCCCGGGGTGGGCAACCTGACGGACTGCTTGCCGCTGCCGCCCTCCGTCCCCGCCGGCGCCCCGTATGTCGAGGTGCGAACGACCACCGAGCTGGCGGGTGGCGCCACCGCGTTGCCGCCCGCGTTCGCCGGGACGATCACCGGCTACACCGGCGCGAGCATTCGGGCGTGCTCGCGGGTGAGCTGGGGCCCTGCCGGAGTAGCAGACGTCGAGCCGGCGATGGCGATCTCCCGCTGCTACTGGGAGACCGCGACCAGCAACGGCACCGTGTACCAACCGCGGCCCACGTCCACCTCGTATGGCGGCGCCGACCCGAGCCGCGAGGTCATCCTCCACTGGCACGCGCCGGACGATCCCTCGCCTGACTGCGGTGGCCTGCCGGACGGATTCGGCTGGCTGCAGAGCCTCGGCGGCTCCTGCGAGCGAACCGTAGAGGCGCCGGACTGGTTCCTGGGCAGGTCCGACGCGGCCACTCCGTCGGATTGTGATACCGACCTCGTGAACGCGTACACCGATAAGCGGCCGGTGTCGGTGGCGGTCATCGACGGGGCAAACGACCCGGGGCACCCCAATCGATATCGAGTCGCCGGCATCGCCCGGTTCGTCATCACGGGGTGGGCCCACCTCGGGGCATGGGTCGGCGGCCCGCTGTCCGATCAGCCGTCCGCGCTCAGTGGTGCCGCTACGTGCTCCGGCACCGGCGACCAGTTCTGTGTCTTCGGCTACTTCACCACCGGGGTGCTGCCCACCGGCATCGGCACGCTGGGCGACCCGCACTACGGCGCCATCTACCTCAAGACCATCGGATAGGACCAGAGCTCATGACCCGTCGGATCCTCGCCATCCTCCTCGCGACCGTCCTCGCCGCGCTCGGCACGCTCGCGGTCCTGTTCTATGTGAAACGGGCCGACGACCGCGCCGTCAGCGACGCGGCCGCCGCCGAGGTGCTCGTCGCGAAGCAGCGCGTGCCGGCGGGCACCACCGGCGAGAACATCCGGAAGCGGAAGCTCGTCGACCTCATCCGGCTGCCGGCCGGCAGCGTGCCGAAGGACGAAGTGCTCACCGAGATCCCACCGGAGCTCGATAAGCTCGTGGTCACCTCCGACCTCCAGCCGCGGCAGCTCCTGCTGCGCGGGATGTTCAGCCAGTCCACCCGCAGCACCGGCGGGCTCGTGATCCCCAGCGGAGGCAAGGTCGCGGTCTCCTTCAAGGTCACCAGTGCCGAGCAGGTGGCCGGCTACGTGCGGCCGGGCTCCGAGGTCGCGGTGTACGCCGAGTACCACGCCTCGAAGGACGGGAAGAGGATGGTCATCGGCGAGGGCACCGGCGATCTCGACGGCGCCGCGATTCTCCTCCCGAAGGTCGAGGTCATCGCCGTCGGCCCGTACGGCGAGGGTGCCACCACGACGACGCCGTTGGAGACGCAGGCGCCGGCGAAGACCAACCAACCGGGCAAGGACGAGGTGCTGGTGACCGTCGCCGTGTCGCCGGAGGACGCGGCGAAGCTGATCCACGCGGCTCAGGCCGATGCGATCCAGCTCGCGCTGCTCACCGAGGATTCCGGCCCGCTGCAGGCAGGTACCGGCGCCGACACCGAGTCGGCGTTCGGCTGAGCACACCCGAACACGGGGAGGCCCGCGATGACGATCCTCTACGAGCCCTCGCGGCAGGTCGCGCAGCACTTCGCCATGCTGGTCGGCGGCGACGTGCGCACCGCGGGCAGCCTCAACGAGGTCTACGCCCTCCTCGACGAGGATCCCGACGAACAGCTCGTGCTGTTCGGCCCGAACACGCCGGTGCCCGAGGCGGTCAGCATGGCGGCCCGGCAGCGGTTGGCGCGGCCGACGCTCGGCGTCGTCCTGCTCCGGCATCAGCTCGACGTGGGCGTGCTCGGCGAGGCCATCCGGTCCGGTGTGCGGGAGGTCGCCGACGTCAACGATCCGACGAGCATCCTGGCCGCGTGCGCGCGTTCCCAGGACCTTTCCCGGCGGCTGCAGGGTGGCCACGGCCGGCACGGCTCGGGCGACCAAGCGAGCCTGAAGGACGGCAAGGTCGTGACCGTGTACGCCGCGAAGGGCGGCTGCGGCAAGACGGTGCTCGCCACGAACCTCGCGATCGCCCTCGCCGCCGGCGGCAGCAAGCGGATCTGCCTGATCGACCTGGATCTCACGCTCGGTGACGTCGCGATCAGCCTCCAGCTCAACCCCGAGCGGACGATCGCGGACGCCGTGCCGGTCGCCGACCGGATCGACGAAACCGGCCTGCGAACGATGGTGACGCCGTACTGCCCCGGCGTGGACGTGCTGCTCGCGCCGGTTATGCCCACGGTGGCCGAGCAGATCAGCCGCGACCTGGTCACCGAGATCCTCTACCTCGCGCGCAGCATCTACGACTACGTGGTCGTGGACAGCCCGCCGGTGTTCAACGACCACGTGGTGGCCGCCCTCGACTCCTCCCACCAGTACCTGCTCGTCGCCAGCCCGACCGTCACCTCGATGAAGAACATGCGCGTGCTGCTCGACACGTTCGACGTGCTCGACTACCGCAAGGAGAGTCGGCTCATCGTCCTCAACCGTTCGGACTCGCGCCTCGGGCTCACCCCGGCCGACATGGAGCGCGTGCTCCGCATGCCGCTGACCGCGAGCATCCCGGCCAGTCGCGACGTGTCCGTTTCGCTCAACCGCGGCATACCGATGGTGCTAGACAACCCCACTCACCCGGTGAGCGCGGCGATTCGAGAGCTGGCCGGCACCCGGATCGGCACGGACGTGGCCACCCCGCGCGGTCTCAGGTCCATGCTGGCCCGGCGAGGGAAGAGGTGAGCGCCGTGGTCGATCGCGTCAACCATCGAGCCGACGAGGTTCCCCGCGCCGGCAGTGGGTACACCGCGGCCGAGCTGCTCGCCACCCAGGCGGACTCGCCCTATCCCGTCACCGCGATCCCGGTCACGGCCGTACCCACGACGGCATTCCCGGTCACCGGATCGTCCGTGTCCCCGGCGCCGCAGTTCGCTCGGCGTACCACGCGGCGCACGTACGACCCGCTCGCCGACGTCCGTCGCCGCGCCCACCAGGCACTGCTCGAGCAGCTCGGCCCGCAGATGTACGAATCCGGCGCGGACGAGGAGGACCTGGAGAAGCGGGTTCGGGAGGTACTCCCGGGGGTGCTCGCCAAGGAGGAACAGCTCACGGCCGGCGACCGCGGCATCGCGTTCCGGCAGATCCTCGACGAGATCGTCGGGCACGGGCCCATCGAACCGCTTCTCCGGGCGACCGACGTCACCGAAATCATGGTGAACTCGTGGGACCGGATCTACGTCGAACGGTTCGGCCGGATTCAGTCGGTGGAGACGGCCTTCCTCGATGAGGCACACCTCCGCCGAGTCATCGACAAGATCGTCTCGCGGGTGGGCCGCCGGGTGGACGAGGGCAGCCCGATGGTCGACGCCCGACTGCCGGACGGCAGCCGCGTCAACGCGGTGGTGCCACCGGTGTCCCTGGACGGCGCCGCGATGACGATCCGAAAGTTCGCCGCGAACCCGTACACCGTCGACGACCTCATCGCGTTCGGCACGCTGACTCCGTCCGTCGCGGCGGTGCTCTCGGCCTGCATCCAGGGTCGGCTCGACGTCGTCATCAGCGGCGGCACCGGCACCGGCAAGACCACGCTGCTCAACGTGATATCCCAGATGCTGCCGGCCAACGAGCGGATCATCACGATCGAGGACGCGGCCGAGCTGCGGCTGGGCCAGGAGCACGTGGTGCGCATGGAGTCCCGCCCACCGAACATCGAGGGCAGGGGCGAGGTCACGATCCGGGATCTCGTGCGCAACGCGCTGCGGATGCGCCCGGACCGGATCGTGGTCGGCGAGGTTCGGGACGGCGCCGCGCTGGACATGCTGCAGGCGATGAACACCGGTCACGACGGCTCCCTGACCACCATCCACGCCAACTCACCCCGGGACTCGCTGTCCCGGCTCGAGACGATGGTGCTGATGGCGGGCATGGACCTGCCGGTCCGCGCGATCCGCGACCAGGTCGCGTCGGCCGTGGACCTGATCGTCCACTTGGGACGGCTCCGGGATGGATCCCGCCGGGTGACCCAGATCTCGGAGGTCCTCGGGCTCGAAGACGGCGAGGTCCGCCTGCAGGATCTGTTCCTGTTCGATTTCCGTTCCGGGCGGGATGGCTACGGCCGCTACCAGGGCACCCTCAAGCCCACCGGCCGCCGCCCGAAGTTCCTCGAGCACCTGGTCGACCAGGCGATCGAGTTGTCCCCGGAACTCTTCCGGCCCGAGCTGAGGGTTGCCAAATGATCGATCTAGACACCATCAGCGAGCTGATCTGGCAGTACGCGATCGCGGGCCTGGTGTTCGTCGCCCTGCTGGTCGTGCTGTTGACGGTTCTGTTGCCGGTGCTTGTCGGCGGCGAGAAGCGTCGGCGCCTCGCCGAGCTCCAGCGGTACCGGACGGCCGAGGCCGCGGAGGCGCACGCGGTCCCCGGCGGCGCGATCACCCGCACCGCGCTGGCGGTTACCGAGCGTGTCGTGCGCTCGGGCGGATGGGAGGGCCACTTCGCGGCGCAGCTCGACCGAGCCGGGATGAAGCTGCGACCGCACGAGTGGGTGCTGCTCCGCGTCGTCGTCGTGGTGGGCACCGTGGGCGTGCTCACGCTCGCGTTCGGTCCCATCGCGCTGCCGTTCGGGCTCGTCTTCGGTTGGCTCGCGACGGCCGCCTACCACCGGTCGCGCGCGCGGCGGCGCGCGGATCGGTTCGCCGCGGCGCTTCCCGAGGCACTGCAGCTCGTGATCGGCTCGCTGCGCTCGGGCTTCTCCCTGATGCAGGCGATCGAGGGCATGACACGGGAGGGGGACGAGCAGGTTGCTACCGAGTTCGGTCGCATGCTGGCCGAGACGAGGCTCGGTATGGAGCTCGAGGACGCCCTCGACCGTCTCGCCCGGCGCACCGAGAACCCCGACCTGGCCTGGACCGTCTTGGCCATCCGGGTGCAGCGGGAGGTGGGCGGCAACCTGGCCGAGGTGCTCACCACCACGGTCAACACGATCCGGGAGCGGGAGCTGCTGCGCGGGCACGTCCGGTCGCTCTCCGCCGAGGGTCGGCTGTCCGCGTGGATCCTGGTCGCGCTGCCGATCATTGCCGCCGGACTCATGTTCACCATGCGGCCGGACTATGTGCGTCCGCTCTTCACCGACTCGCGGGGAATCCTGATGCTCCTGGTGGCCATCTCGCTGCTCTGCGTCGGCGGGATCTGGCTGACCCGGGCGGTTCGGGTGGAGGTCTGAGATGGACACGCTCGCGCTACGGGTCGGCCTCGCCGCGCTGTTCCTGGCGGTGCTCATCGTCGTGGTCACCGTCGTGTTGGCCATGGCCGGCCGGACGGGCCCCGCGCGCGCCCTCGCCGACATCGACCGGCTCTACGCGCCCGGTGGGCCGAGGGAGGGCGCAACCCTCACGGACCGCGCGATGCGGCCGATCCAGCGTCTGCTCATGACCATCGGCCGTGGGTTGACCCCCCGCCAGGCCGACGCCTGGTCCCGTCGCTGGCTGGACCACGCCGGCAACCCACCGAACTGGCCACCGGAGCGGATCCGCGAGACACAGGGCCTGGGCCTCGTCGCCCTCGGCGTGTTCGGCGGACTGCTGGGGCTTGGCCTGGGGTTCCGGGGCGGTTCGTTCTCGATCCTCGCCCTGCTCATCGGGGCGTTGCTCGGCGGCGTGGCCGGGTTGTGGCTGCCGTACGTCGTCCTGTTGCACGTCGCGCAGAAGCGGCAGGAGGAGATGCGTACCCGACTGCCTGACGCGCTGGACATGCTGACGCTGTCCGTGGAGGCCGGCCTCGCGTTTGACGCCGCCATGGCGCAGGTGGCGTACGGGACGCCCGGCGCGCTCGCCGGTGAGATGGGGCGGGCGCTGCAGGAGATGCAGATGGGCAAGCGCAGGGCCGAGGCGATGCGGGGGCTCGCCGACCGGACGACCGTGCCGGAGCTGAAGACGGTCGCGATCGCGATCGTACAGGCGACGGAGCTGGGCATCCCGATCGCGCAGGTGCTCCGGGAGCAGGCACAGACGATGCGCGTACGCCGCCGTCAGCACGCTGAGGAGAAGGCCCGCAAGGTCCCGGTCAAGGTGCTGTTCCCGCTGATCTTCTGTCTTCTTCCCGCGCTGTTCATCGTGATCGTGGGGCCGGGCATACTCCGGCTCATGGACACGCTGCTCCGCTGAGGTGGCTAGCGGTCGGTCGCGAGCCCCAGCCGCTCGGCGGCGACGAGCGCCTCGCCCCGGGTACGCACGCCCAGCTTGTCGTAGAGCCGCGCGAGGTAGGTCCGCACGGTGGACTCGCTGACGCGCAACTCGGACGAGATCCGTCCCGCGGTCCAGCCCTCGGTCATGAGGCGGAGAACCTCCGCCTCGCGTGGGCTCAGTACGCCGCTGCGCTTCTGGCGCCGGGCGAGCGCGTCGGCGAGGCCGGTGGCCGCGAACGACCCCGGTGCGGCCGCCGCGTGCCGGGCCGCCGCGAGCACCGCGTCCACCGGTGCCGACCGCGGCACGTACGCCGAGATGCCGGCCTCCAGCGCGCGGATCAACAGGGCGTCGTCACAGGGCGCGATCAGCACGACGCCCAGCGACGGCCATGCATGGCGCAGGCGCGCCGCGTACGCCAGTCCGTCGGAGTCGCCGAGGTCGTGGTCGATCAGCGCGACGTGGGGGCGAATGTGCTCGATGAGCGGGTCCCCCTCGGCGGCGGATGCCGCGGTGGCGACGAGCTCCAGGTCGGCCGGTGGCGCGACCACCGCCGCGATCCCGGCGCGCACCAACGCGGAGTCGGCGATCGCCACGACGGTCAACGTCATGCGCGGAGTCTGTCCCGCCGAGGGGGCAAACGATGTCGGCCATCCGACACGGGGCCTCAGATCAGGCGAAGTTGGCGGGCCTTCGGCCGCCGCGGCCCGGCGTCGCCCAGCGCCTCGAAGAGGCCGGCGTCGATGGCGTCGAGGAACGGGCTGGGTGGATACTCGCGCTCTGCGCCGTGCCGGAACCGACGCCGGGCGTGGCTGACGTAGACCCGGTTCTGGGCCCGCGTCAGGCCGACGAAGAACAACCGGCGCTCCTCGGCCACGGCATCGTGGTCCGGAGCCCCATCGTGGCCGGGCAACCGCAGCGGCAGCAGGCCGTGCTCGCAGCCGACGAGGAACACGACGGGAAACTCCAGGCCCTTGGCGGCGTGCAGGGTGAGCAGCGTGACCGCCTCCGCCCGTGGGTCCAACGCGTCGACCTCGGCGCCGGTCGAAATCTCGGCGAGGAACCGGCCGAGGTCGTCGCCGCACCGGCTGGCCAGCGGCGTGAGCAGGTCGACCGCCGCCCATACGTCGCCGGCGTCGACCCCGGGGACATCGAGCGTTGGCGTGGCGTACCGCTCCACGAGCAGCTGGGCCACGAGCCGGACGCGGGCAGCGAGCCCCTCGCCCACCCCGCCGGTGAGCCGTAGCTCGCGCGCGATCGCGGCCACGCCTGGGCGGTCGCGCAACCGGTCGTGCGACCTCTTCTGTACCGGGATGCCCGCGCGGGACAGCGTGTCCACGATCGGCGCGGCCTGGGCGTCCGTCCGGTAGAGCACGGCGATGTCACCGAACGAGAGGCCCGCCAGCGGCGTGGCCCGTCCGTCCACCCGACCGGAGTCGAGGGATCGGTGCGACACCCCACCGACGAGTTCGTCGATGCTGCGAGCCACGAACTCCGCCTCGTCGGCGGCGGAGCCCGCGGCGTACCGGCCGACGAGCGACGCCTCGGGGTCGGCCCGGGCCGGGTCGAGTCGCCGGCCGCGGACGAGCGAGGACGGCGCAATCGCCTGCATCGCGGCGGCGAGGATGGGTGCGGAGGATCGGTAGTTGCGGGTCAGCCGGACCAGCCGGGCGTCGACGAAGTCACGGGAGAACCGCAGGAAGTACGACACGTCCCCGCCGCGGAACGAGTAGATGGCCTGATCGGGATCGCCGATCGCGCACAGGTTCCCGTCGAGCGGGACGAGCTGGCGCAGCAGCGCGTACTGGTCCGCGTCCACGTCCTGGTACTCATCGACAAACACCCACGGCCAACGCGCCCGGTACGCCGCGGCGAGCGCCGGGTCCTCGGTCAACAGCGCGAGCGGGAGGCTCACGAGCTCGTCAACGTCCACGAGATCCTGCGCGCGCAGCAGCTTGCGGTACCGCTGCTCATCGTCGCCGGCCTCCGCCCGCCCCGCGGCCCGCTCGTTCTCGTCGGCGACCCGGAGCCGGTCGGTCAACCCTACGAGGGCGGCGTGCTCGCGCAGGATCGCCAGGCCGAGCGCGTGGAACGTGGCGACGGTGACGTCCGCGGCGGCCCGACCGAGCAGGGCGTCCAGGCGGGCGCGCAGCTCCTCCGCGGCCCGGCGGGTGAAGGTGATCGCGAGGCAGTGTCCGGGTGGGACGCCGAGCTCGGCACACAGGTACGCGAGGCGGTGTGTGAGCGTACGCGTCTTGCCGGTCCCGGGGCCGGCGACGATGAGCAGCGGCCCGCCGGGCGCGGAGGCGGCCACCCGTTGCATGGCGTCGAGCCGGTCGAGCAGGCCGGTGCCGACCTCCTCCATGCCGGCGAGCACCGGCTCGAACGGCTCGTGCGGCGAGGACGCCGGAGCGGTGGGGACCGGCGCCGTCGGCGTACCGCTGCGGGCTGGTCGACCCTGGGCGGGCCCGCGGGGCGCCACCGGTGTGGTCGTCGGCGTCGGCGCGTCGAAGAGGCCGTCGGCTTGCCTGCCGAGGCCACCGGCGCGGCCCAGCTCACCGGCGGAGAACAGCTTGATCACTCCGTACTCGCCGTCGTAGCCGGCGACCCGGTGCACCTCGCCGCGGCGCAGCCGGGCGATGGCCTCGCCCAGCAGCTCGCCGCCCGCCTTGGTGATCTCCGCTAGCGGTACCTCGGCGAGGATCGCTAGCTCGGGCCCGAGCGAGGCGATCACGTCGTTCAGCCGACCGGTCACGGACTTGGAGCCGGCGCCCACCCCGCTGATCTCACTGAGGATCTGGTGCAGCGCGACCAGATGGGTGACCTGCTTGGGCCGCGCGGGCCGCACACCCTCCGGCCGATCGGCCAGGTCCTCGACCCGGGACAGCACGCCCACGGTGAGCGGCTTGCCGCACTCCGGGCAGGCGCCGCCGTGGGCCCGGGTCCGGTCGGGCGTCCAGTTGACGCCGCAGGCGCGGTGGCCGTCGGCGTGATACTTGCCCTCCTCCGGGAAGAACTCGATCGTCCCATGTAGACCGTCGCCCGTGCGCAGCGCGTCCCGCACGCCGAAGTAGTCCACGCCGGTGGTGAAGACGGTGGCCTCACGGGCGAGCGCACGGGGAGAGTGCGCGTCCGAGTTGGAGACCAGGCGGTAGCGGTCGAGGGAGGACACCCGCCAGTTCATCGCCGGATCCGAGCTCAAGCCGGTTTCGACGGCGCCGATGTGGTCGGCGAGGTCGGCGTAGCAGTCGGCGATCGCGTCGAAGCCGGACTTAGAGCCGAGGGCCGAGAACCATGGGGTCCAGATGTGCGCCGGCACCAGGTAACCGTCCGGGCTGGCCTCGAGGGTCATCTCCAGCAGGTCTCGGGAGTCGAGCCCGAGGATGGGTCGCCCGTCCGAACCGAGGTTCCCGATCCGGCCCAACCGGGCGGCGAAGCGGTCCACGGCGTCCAGGTCGGGAAGGTAGATCAGATGGTGCACCTTGCGGGTGCGGCCGGCGCGCTTGTAGATCGTGGAGATCTCGACCGAGAGCATGAACCGGGGCGCCGGACTGTCCGCCAGCAGTCTTGGCGGGAGCCGGCGGTCGACATCCGCCTGGACCTCTGGGCGGAGCCGGTAGACGCCCGGCTCGGCGGGAACCAGGTGGTCACGTAGGTGATCACGCCAGGCCGGATGGGTGAAGTCGCCCGTGCCGAGCAGGGCGATGCCCTTGCGCCGCGCCCACCAGGACAGATTCGGCAGGTCCAGATCCCGGCTGCAGGCCATCGAGTAGCGGGAGTGGATGTGCAGGTCGGCGACCCAGCCCCGCGTGGTGTCGGACGGACCACCCGGCGAGGCGGTGCTAAACGGAGGCACGCCGCATCCTGTCACGTGACGCCGCGGCGCGCGCCCCGCCACGCGCGGTTCGGAATAGTTCGTATGAGAGATTGTTGACGTGAGGAAAACCTGCATGGCAAGTACTCCCGGGGTACGCTCGAGGAGTACGCCCAGAGAACCGAAGGAGTGGCGTCATGCCCGCCGTAACCGCCGAGAACAACCTCGCGCTGCCGCGCATCCCGCAGCCCGACCCGACCACGGCGCGCGAGCGGCCGGTGGTATCCGTGACGACCGCTCCCCGCGGTCTCGAGGGCGAGGGCTTCCCGGTGCGTCGGGCATTCGCCGGCGTCGACCTGCGCGCCCTCGACCCGTTCGTCCACATGGACCAGATGGGCGAGGTGGAGTACGCCCCGGGCGAGCCCAAGGGCACGCCGTGGCACCCGCACCGTGGCTTCGAGACGGTCACCTACATGATCGACGGGGAGTTCCAGCACTCCGACTCAAACGGGGGCGGCGGGCTGATCACCAACGGTGACACCCAGTGGATGACCGCCGGCGCGGGCATCCTGCACATCGAGACGCCGCCGGAGCACCTCGTCGCCAGCGGCGGCCTGTTCCACGGTTTCCAGCTCTGGGTGAACCTGCCCAAGGAGCTGAAGTTCGCGCCGCCGCGCTACCAGGACATCCGCGGCCGCAGCGTCGCGCTGCTGTCGTCGCCGGACGGCGGTGCGCTGGTCCGCGTCATCGCCGGCGATGTCGCCGGGCACGCCGGGCCGGGCGTCACCTACACGCCGATCACACTCGTCCACGCCACGCTGAGCCCGGGCGCTTCGCTGACTCTGCCCTGGCGGCAGGACTTCAACGCCCTCGTCTATACGCTCGCCGGTCGGGGCACCGTGGGTGGCCCGCGCGAGGAGCAGCGACGGCCGGTCCAGCTGGGCCAGCTCGCGGTCTTCGGCCCCGGGGAGGCGGTCACGGTGACCGCCGCGGAGACGCAGGAGAGCCGCAGCCCGGTGATGGACGTGCTCGTGCTCGGAGGCCGGCCGATCCGCGAACCGATTGCGGCGTACGGGCCGTTCGTGATGAACACCCGCGAGGAGCTGGTGCAGGCGTTCGAGGACTACCAGGCCGGCCGGCTCGGCACGATCCCGGCCGCGCACGCCGACGTCCGCGGCGAGGCCTGAGAGCACCTCGCCCAACTCTGACGGAGTTGGGAGGGCGCGTGCCCCGTCACCCGCCGGCGAACGGCGGCAGGACGTCGACGGTGGTTCCGGCACGCAGCTCGACACCCCGATCGCGGCAGGCGACGCCGTCGACCAGGAAGCTCGACGCCTTCAAGATGCGGGCGAGCGGCTCGCCGTGCCTGGTCCCGAGCTCTGCGAGCAGGTCATCCAGCGACAGTCCACCAGGCGCCTGCTCCTCGCCGGTCCCCGCGGCGGCGCGCGCCCCGGCAAAGTACCGCACGGTGACGGTCTGCGTCGCCACGCTCACCCACCGATCGCCGACATCGGGCGGGCCGGCTGCAGGAACGTGGGGTCGTCGATGCCGTGTCCGGGCCGTTTGCCGTACATCGCGACGCGCCAGCGGTGAGCCAGCTCCTCGTCGTCCGCCCCGGCACGCATGGGGCCGCGCAGGTCGGACTCCTCGCGGGCGAACAGACAGTTGCGTACCTGCCCGTCGGCGGTCAGCCTCGTGCGGTCGCAGTCGCCGCAGAACGGCCGGGTCACGCTCCCGATGACACCCACCCGGGCCGGCTGCCCGTCGGCGTCGTGTGAACCGTCGACCAGCCACGTCTCCGCCGGCGCGCCGCCCCGCACGGCGGGGTCGGGCAGCAGCGTGAAGGCCGCACGCAGCGCGGCCAGTATCTCCTCGGCGGTGACCATCGCCTCCCGGTGCCACGAGTGCTGGGCGTCGAGCGGCATCTGCTCGATGAACCGCAGCTCGTAGCCGTGGGTGAGGGCGAACCGCAGCAGCGGGACGGCCTCGTCGTCGTTGATACCGCGTAGCAGCACAGTATTGATCTTGACCGGGGTGAGCCCGGCGTCGGCGGCCGCGGCCAGCCCGCCGAGCACGTCGGGCAGCCGTCGGCGGTACGAAATCCGCGTAAAGCGCGACTCGTCCAGGGTGTCCAGTGACACGTTTACTCGATCCAGGCCGGCCTCGGCGAGCGGCCGTGCCAGCCGCTGCAGCCCGATACCGTTGGTCGTCAATGACAGCGTCGGACGCGGGTCCATCGCGGCAGAAGCGGCCACGATCCCGGTCAGACCCGGGCGCAGCAACGGCTCGCCCCCCGTGAATCGCACCTCGGTCACGCCGAGCCGCTCGACCGCGACGCGTACGAGGCGGACCACCTCGTCGTCGGTGAGCACGTCCGCGGTGGGCAGCCAGGGCAGACCCTCCGGTGGCATGCAGTAGGTGCAGCGCAGGTTGCACCGGTCGGTCAGCGACACGCGTAGGTCCGTGGCCACCCGGCCATACCGGTCGACCAGCTGGTCACGGCGTGGGGTCGCGGTGGTCATGGCTCGACGTTAGCGCGTAGGGCCGCTTTCGTCGTGCTTACCACCGCGTCACGGTACGCCCCGCCGAACATCGCGCTGTGCACCAGCAGCAGATGCAGCTGGTGGAGGGGCACCCGGCCGCGCCAGCCGGACGCGAGCGGCCACACCTCGTGGTAAGCGGCGATGATGCGGTCCAGGTGGGGCGCGCCACCGAAGAGCGCGAGCTGGGCCAGGTCGGTCTCCCGGTTTCCGCCGTGCGCGGCCGGGTCCACGAGCCAGGCCCGCCCGTCCGCTGCCCACAACACGTTGCCCGGCCACAGGTCGCCATGGATACGGGCAGGCGTCGCCTCCCCGGCGTACTCCTCGATCCGGGAGAGCAACCGCTCGACCAGCGTGACGTCGGCCGCGGAGAGCGCGCCGCGGTCGGCGCTGATCCGCAGGTAGGGCTGCAGCCGGCGCGCGGCGAACCACTCCGGCCATGGGCCGTCGTGTGGCGTGTTGTCCTCTGGCAGCGCACCGATGAACCCGGGCCAATCGGCGCCGAACGCGGGCGCGCCGGCTCGATGCAGCTCGGCGAGTTCCCGCCCGAAGCGATCGGCCGCCGCCGGAGTCGGGTGTCCGGGCTCGACCCACTCCATGGCGAGCAGGTCGGGCAGCTCGACGATTACCTCCGGCACCGGCGCCGCGCCGGCCGCCCGAAGCCACCGCAGGCCCGCGGCCTCGGCCGCGAAGAATCTATCCGGTACGCCGGTGGCGGCGCTCTTCGGCCACGTCTTGGCAAACAGCGACTCTCCGTCGTCGAGGGTGAGCCGGGCGGCGTCGCAGATGTCGCCGCCGCCCACCGGCGTCTCCCTGATCCGTTGGTGAGTCAGGAACGTCGGCAACTGCTGTGGATGCGCGCGCAGGTACGCCAGGTCCATGTCCTGGCAGGCTAGAGGTTGGGACGTCGATCCGCCCGAGCGGGTGTCGCCCTGGCGAAAACAGGAGTAAGCATGTGCGCATGGTGAGGATCCGGCCGTACCGACCGACCGATCACAGCGCGGGTCGCCAGCTCTGGGTGGAGCTGACCGAGGAGCAGCGCGAGCTGTACGACGACGCGACGATCGGTGGCCCGGATCCGGGCGCGGCGTTCGAGGAGTACCTGACCAGGCTGGACCTCTCCGGCGTATGGGTGGCCGAGGACGACGACGGCGTGGTGGGCCTGGTCGGCCTCGTGCTCAACGGCCGGGCCGGCGAGGTCGAGCCGGTCGTCGTCACACGGCAGCGGCGGGGACAAGGGATCGGCAAGTCGCTGTTGGCACACGTCGCGGACGAGGCGCGCAAACGGGGCCTCACGTACCTGACGATCACGCCGTCCTCGCGCAACGAGGCCGCCATCCGCTGCTTCCACTCCGCCGGGTACGACGTGCTCTCGGCGGTCGAGCTCAGCTTCGACCTCGGCCGGGCCAGCCGCAAATGGCAGGACGGGCCGACCCTCGAGGGACTGCGGTTCAGGTTCTGAGCTGCCAAAAAGGCCGCATCGTCACACTGCGTACCTGTGGATAACAAGCGTGTCGTCCACAGCCCGAGGGGTTGGGTCTTCCGATCTCGGTGCGGCTCCGCGAGGCTGCCCGGCATGCCATCGACCAAACCCGAAATGCACCGCCTGGTCCTGCGCTCACTGGCCGACCTGCTGGCCCTCGTGCCGTACATGATCGGATTCCACCCGACCGACAGCGTCGTGGTAGTGGCGCTGCGAGGGAAGCGGGTGGTCTTCGCCGCGCGCAGCGACCTCCCCACGGCGACCGCGTCCGCCGCCGAGCGCCGCGGGTTGGCTGGGTACATCGCGAGCGTGGTGAGCCAGCAGATGGCCGCCGGCGTCGCGGTGATCGGGTACGGCGACGCGGACGCCGTGGCCCCGGCCGTGCGGGCGGTCGGCGACGCTCTGGCCGGGACGGGCCTGGCGATCCTCGACGAGATCCGGGTGGCCGGCGACCGGTACTGGTGCTTACAGTGCGACGATCCCGAGTGCTGCCCGCCGGAAGGGATTCGGTTCGACCCCGAGGCGAGCGAGGTCGCCGCGGCCGCCACGTACGCCGGCGAGGTCGCATTGCCCGACCGGGCCGCGCTGGCACATCAGGTCGCCCCGGTCGGCGGACCGGCGCGGGAGTCGATGGCAGTGGCGACGGCGCGTGCCGAGGACCGCCTCCGGCTCCTGGTCGACGGCGCGGCCGACGCCGATCTGCTGGGCGCCCGGGCGGTGCGGATCGCCGGGGAGGAGGCGGTCCGGGAGGCGATGAGCCGGCACCGCGACGGTGCCGGGCTGAGCGACGACGAGGTCGCCTGGCTCAGCCTGCTCCTGTCGTACATCCCGGTGCGCGACTACGCGTGGCGGCAGTTGACCGGGCCCGACGACTGGCAGTTGACACTGTGGACGGACGTGCTGCGGCGGGCGGAGCCGGCCCTAGCCGCCCCGCCCGCGAGCCTGCTGGCCTTCACGGCGTGGCGGGCCGGCCGGGGCGCGCTCGCCGCCGTCGCCTTGGAGCGGGCGCTGGCGGCCGACCCGGCGTACTCGATGGCGGTGCTGCTCGACGAGGCGGTCCACTCGGGCATCCCACCGTCCGCATTGGACGGCTGGCCGAACGCTCGGCAGGCGGGTCGCGCCGCCCGCCGCAAGCGGGGATCGGGCAACGGGCGGCGGCGGGCGGTCAGACGGTGACCCGATGGGTGCCCGCGTACACGTTCATCGTGTCCCCGCGGAGGAAGCCGACCAGCGTCATGCCCATCTCCTCGGCCAGATCGACGGCGAGCGTGCTCGGCGCGGAAACCGCGGCGACCAACGGGATGCCGGCCATGGACGCCTTCTGGACGAGCTCGAAGCTCGCCCGTCCCGAAACGAGTAGCAGGTGTCCAGCGAGCGGCACCCGATCGGCCCGCAACGCCCACCCGACGACCTTGTCCACCGCGTTGTGCCGCCCGACATCTTCTCGCACGGCCACGAGGTCGCCGGCCGGGCTGAATACCGCGGCGGCGTGCAGCCCTCCGGTGCGGTCGAAGACGCGCTGACCGGTCCGGAGCCGGGCCGGGAGGCCGCCGAGAACTTCGGGTTGCACGGTCATCGGGTCCCCGGCGACCGGGTACCGGGAGCGAGTGCGTACCGCGTCGATGCTGGCCTTCCCGCACACGCCGCACGAGCTGGTCGTGTAGAAGTTGCGGGTTGGGTCGATCTCCGGCGGCGGGACGTGTGGAGCGAGCGCCACGTCGGCCACGTTGTACGTATTCGGCGTCTCCGCACCGGCGCACAGCTGCGCGGTGTGCACGTCGTGGGCCGCCCCGATCAGTCCCTCGGTGAACAGGAAACCCAGCGCGAGATCCAGGTCGTCCCCGGGCGTACGCATGGTCACCGCGAGAGGCCGACGCGAGCCTCCACCAGCCGGTCCGACCCGAATTTCGAGCGGCTCCTCGACGGCCAGGGCGTCCGGTCGGGTGACCGCCGACACCCGCCCATCGCCCGTCCGGGCACCCTCGATCCGGAGCACCTTGCGGCGGTCCGTGGCTCGTCCCATGCGCCGAGCGTATGCCGGCGGGCCCGCACCCGTCCCGTAGGCGATACGTGTGACGGTCGACCGCGGAGAACGGTCCGGCGCGCCGACGTTGCGCCACCGATCAAGGACTTCCCTGCCGATCGTGGCCTTGCTGTCGTGCGTCGGCGATCCACTCACGACAACAGGGCCATGATCGGCGCGGTGGTCGTGCCGCGGCGAAGGCACGCAACAGCCCGACGCCACGCACGTGCGGTGCGCGGGCCGACCGTGGGATGCGACTACCGTGGGCCGCATGGGTGAGTTCGCGGCGATCGTGCTGGCGGGCGGCGCCGGGCGGCGGCTCGGTGGCCCGGGCAAACCCGCCCTGCCGGTCGCCGGCCGGCCGATGCTGGAGCGGGTGCTGGCCGCCGTCGCTGCTGCCGCCCCCCGAGTGGTCGTCGGCTCGGCCGGGCCGGGTGGCTGGGCGGACCTGCCGCCAGACGTGGCCGCCGTCCGTGAGGACCCGCCGGGTGGCGGCCCGGCCGCGGCCACGGGCGCCGGGCTCGCCTTGGTCGGCCCCGAGACCGCCGAGGTCGCGGTCCTCGCGGCCGACCTCCCGCTGCTGACGGCGGGTGCGATAGGCGTCCTCCGCCGTCGGCTCGCCGAGTCCACCGTGGACGGCGCCCTCTACGTTGACGACACCGGCCGCGCCCAGACGCTGTGTGGCGTGTGGCGGCCCGGCGCCCTGCGCACCGCGGTCCGCCGGATGGAGGCCGGGCGGGGTGGGCTGTCGGGCGCCTCGATGGCGGCGTTGCTGGACGGGCTCCGCGTCGCCGGCGTCTCGTGGACCCGGCCGTCGCCGCCGCCGTGGTTCGACTGTGACACCGACGCCGACCTCCGCCGGGCACAGGAGTGGGCACAATGAGCGAACCCGCTGGCACAGCGAGGAAAGCTGGCGGCGCAATGACCGTTTCAGACTTCGCCGGGGCAGCGTGCCGCGAGCTCGGACTCGACCCCACCGACATCGACGTGCGACGGGTGCTGGACCTGGCGCGCGACGTCGCGCACGCGGTCGAGCGGCCGGCCGCGCCGATCGCGGCGTACCTGCTCGGGCTGGCCGTGGGGCGCGGGGCCGACGCCCGCGCGGCGGCGGCCACGCTCGCCGGGCTGGCCGCGTCCTGGCCGGCCGCCGACGCGACCGAACCCCCCGCGTAACGCACCGGCGCGGCCGAGGCCCCCCTCGCCTCCGGTGCCCGCCGCCCGACATCGCCGGCACCCGAATGCGCTGGGTAGGGTGTGCCTGATAGACGGAGGGGATCATGACAGAGCACCCGACGGCGGCCGGCGGTCAACCGCCGGGGGAACCCGGCGAGCAGGCCGAGGGGATCCTGCTCGACGAGCCGACGGCCGCGGATCTGCGGGCGAAGGTGACCGAGGCGTGGCGGGAGTTCGCGCACGCCCTCGCCGGTGCGCTGTCGGGCCTGCCGGCCGGGTCACAGCTCGAGATCACCCTGGATCCAACGGCGTCGGGCACCGGCACCGCCGTGTACTCCGTGGCCGTCCGCGGCGGCGGCGACGGCACGCTGGCCGCGCTGGCGGTCGGCAACGCCGCCCTGCCGCCCGAGTACCGCATGGATCGGGCCGCGGTGGCCCACCTGGTGGCGCTCGGCTGGTCACCGCCCGGGGTGATCGAGGGATCCGGCGATCACTTCGGCCTGCGGGGCACCGTCGCCGAGGCAGCGCGGCTGGCCAGCACGGTGTCGCGCACCCTCCGCGACGTGTACGGAGCGCCGCACCCGGCGTTCCTCGTCTACGCGGCGCGGGATCTGGAGGACAACACGATTTCGATCCCGCCGCTGGGCACGGCCCGGCCGGCGCCACAGCCCGACGCCGACGATGGTGGGCCGTCCGAGGCGGCCCAGGCGGCCGGCGAGCTGGGCGACCGCGTGCGTACGGTGGTCGCCACGATGTTGAAGACGCCGCCCGACGAGTTGCAGGTCGACTCGGACGGCGACATCGGTATCCGGGCCGGTTCGGCGATGGTGTTCGTACGGGTGCGCGACAACCCCCCGCTCGTCGACGTGTTCTCGCCGGTGCTCACCGAGGTGGAGCCGACCGAGCAGCTGTACGTCAAGCTCTCCGAGCTCACCAACCGGATGCCGATCGGCCGGCTCTACTGCACGAGCGACACCGTGTGGGCCTCCGTGCCGGTGTTCGGTCGCGACTTCCAGCCCACCCATCTGATGCTCGCGGTGCAGGTCATGACCGGCCTCGCCGACGAGCTGGACGATCGGCTGCACGGCGAGTTCGGGGGCAAGCGGTTCTTCGGGGAGGGGGACAAGCCGGCGCGGCAGGAGGACGGCGAGCACCGCACCGGCATGTACCTCTAGCGACACTGTCAGGTCAGGGGCACCCAGGCGAGGGTGTCCAGTGTGGACAGGCTGGTGGCCTTGAGGCCCGAGTCGGAGAGCGTCCACAACACGCCGTCGATCACGAGCGAGCGCCGGACTCCCGGGCCGTACGCCCGGCTGGCCGCCGTCGAGGGGTGCTCGATGACGCCCTCCTCGGTGAGGCTGTGGTCGCCGACGCGCAGCAGGACCACGCCCGCGGTGGGCACCTGCGAGCTGACTGTGCCAGCCTCGTCGAAGCCATAGCTCACGAGCGGGAGCACCAGCAGCCGCTCCGGCGCCCACCACAGGAACGCGTGAGGGTCGTACTCGGCCTCGGACTGCGCGTACTTGACGTGGAACCGGGCCAGTCGCTCCGGCCGGGTCAGGTTGGACACGTCGAAGAGCGAGACCTGGGTGCCCTCCACCCGGCCCTGGGTCGTCGCCTCCTGGCCCACGCCGACCAGCCGATCGCCGTCCACCGGGTGGAGGTACGCCGAGAAGCCGGTGATCTTCAGCTCGCCGGCGACGGCCGGCGCCCTGGGGTCGCTGAGATCAACGGTGTACAGCGGATCGGTCTGCCGGAACGTCACAACGTACCCGGTCGGGCCGACGAACCGCACCGCGTAGATGCGCTCGCCCTTGCCGAGCCCGCCCACCTCGCCGACCTTCGCCAGCCGCCCGCCGGACTGGCGAAGCACGACAACCGACGACGACGCCTTCGCGGTCGCGTTCCATGGGACGCCGGTCGTCGTCGCCACCCGCAGGTGACCGTCCCATTCGGACATCGCGTACTGGTTGATCAGCCAGCCCTTCACCGTGCCGGCGGCGGCGTAGCGTGGCCGCCCGGGCCCGGACGTGTCGAACTTGTAGATATCGGTGACCGGGTCGACCGGCGTCACGACGTCGGCCCGGCCGGTCCTGGGCACGACCCGCCAGCGCTGGTCGTTCGAGATGTAGAGGCTGGGGCCATTGCTGTAGACCGTCTCACCGTCGGCGAGCACGGTCACCGGGTCTCCGTCGGTAAGCGCCGGCGCGCCCAGGCCGAAGCTGAGCACGGTGAGCATGGCCGTGCCGGAGTAGGTGGCCGGCCGGCTGACCCGGTCGCAGGCGACGCGGCCGGTGCGCGTGTCGCCGTCGGTCGTCACCGCGTAGCGCGGCAGCCAGTCGTCGACGCCGGACCCGTCGATGACGGCGTGGTAGCGGGCGGTCCGCTGCGCGTCGCTCTCGTCAGCCCGCCAGCGGAACGTGAGGCGTGGCCGGGACCGGATCACGACCCGGGCCGTCTCGCCGACCTGGCGGGCGTCGACCAGCTCCCCGTCCACGCGGTACTCGCTGATGATGCGCGGCGTCCCGGCCAGGTCCACGAGCACCAACCGCGGGCCGGAGACGGACTGCGGGCCGGTGGGGCTGGGTGCGATCGCGTCTGGCGCGGCCACGGGTCCCTCGATCGCCCCGCCGCCCATGCGGTAGGGGTACGCCTCGCGGACCAGGACCAGGGCACGGTCACCGCTCAGCAACAGGTCCGCGCCGACCCACTGGATCGGATCCTGAGCGTCCCGGCGCAGGCTCAGCGTGCCGGTCACAGCGCGTGCGGCGGGGTCCACCACGCGCAGCACGCCCCGGCTGACCGTGACGATCCGTCGACCATCGGTCTTGACCAGGTCGGGTTCGTCCACCCCGGCCTCGTGTGTGTTCGTGCCCGAGTAATTGGGTTGAGCCTGGCCCGCGCCCGAGGCGTCCGTGGCCTGTGGCGCGGCCGCGCGCGCCGGCCCTCCCGCGAACTCCGCCGAGCCGAGCGGGTCCCAGCCGTTGCCGATTCCGTACGGTCCGATGCTCTGTTTCGCCGCGCGCTTCAGCTGGGCCAGGGCGTCCGCGCAGGAGTCGAACGCCGCGAGCCGGAGGGCGCCGAGCGGCACCGGGGTGTCCCGCAGTCGGGCCGCCGGCGGATCGCCCGTACAGCCGGCAAGGAGGCCGAGTCCGGTGGCGAGTGCGACGCCCGCGGCGAGCGAGCGCGTTCGTGTGGTCCGCATGCCGCCTTGGACGCGATCGACGGCCGTTCAGTTCCCGGGTCGGCGGCCGGTCACGTCCCGGCGCTCGAGCCGCCGCGGCCGAACAGCTGGGCGCCGGGCGAGTCGACCAGGCGGGACAGCACGATCATGCTGCGGGTCGAGGTGACAAAGGGCTCGGCGCGCAGTCGCTCGAGTGCCTGCTCGAGGTGCGCGATGTCGGCCGCGCGGAGGTGCACCACCGCGTCGGCCTCGCCCGAGACGGTATACGCGGCGACGACCTCGGGATGCCGCCGCGTCGCCACCGTGATCTGCGCCGGCGTGGTGCGGCCGGTGCAGAACAGCTCGACGAACGCCTCGGTGGTCCAGCCGACGGCGGCCGGGTCCACGACCGCGGTGAATCCTCGGATCACGCCGGCGCCCCGGAGGCGGTCGACGCGCCGCTTGACCGCGGGTGCGGAGAGTGACACCCGGGCGCCGATCTCGGCGTACGAGGCGCGCGCGTCCGACACGAGTGCTGCAATGATCCGCTGGTCGACATCGTCAACCTGCAACGTTCAGCTCCTTCCACGCAACAAATGCGGCTGTCACCGATCATGCAGCGTACCTACTCTTGGTGACCGTGACCCTCGAGGAGCGCACCTCGCGTAAGCGGACATATCTGATGTGTCCGCCCGAGTACTTCACGGTGGAGTACGCCATCAACCCCTGGATGGACGTCTCCACGCCGGTTGATGTCGAGCTCGCGGTCAAGCAGTGGGAACGGCTGCGAGAGACGCTCGTCGCGCTCGGCCACACCGTGCACGTGCTCGACCCCGAGCCCGGGCTGCCCGACATGGTCTTCGCCGCCAACGGGGCGTTCATGGTCGAGGGGACGGCCTACGGCGCCCGGTTCAAACATCCGCAGCGGACCGCAGAGGCGGCGGCCCACCGGGCCTTCTACGAGTCGAACGGCTGGCGCTACGTCGCCGCGACGCAGACCAACGAGGGCGAGGGCGACTTCACCTACCTGCCCGGTGCGCACGGCGGCGTCGCGCTGGCCGGCTACGGATTCCGCACGGAGTCCGCGGCGCACGCGGAAGCCCAGGAGGTGCTGGGCCGCCCGGTCATCTCGCTGCGCCTCGTCGATTCGCGCTTCTACCACCTCGACACGGCCCTCGCGCCGCTGGACGACCACAACGTGGTGTATTACGCGGACGCGTTCTCGGAGTCGTCCCGGCGGGTGCTGCGCCAGTTGTTCCCCGACGCGGTGCTCGCCGACGCGGCGGACGCCCACGCGTTCGGGCTGAACCTCGTCAGCGACGGGCGCAACGTCCTCATCAACGGCGACGCGACGGGCATCGCGGCGAAGGCGCGGGCGGCTGGCTACCACCCGGTCCCGATCGAGCTCTCCGAGCTGAAGAAGGGCGGCGGCAGCGTCAAGTGCTGCATCGCCGAGCTGAGGAGGTAGCCCTCGGTGCCGCGGGCCGCCCGAGCGGAGCGCGGGCCAGCAGCGCAGCTAACCCAACATCGTCAGCTCGTCGATGAGCACGTTCGACAGGAGCTGACCGTCCCGCTCCACCTCGCGTAGGTACCACTTCTGCTGCGGCGTACGCGGCTGGTTGAACTGCCACGGCCCGCGCGGGCTGTCCACCTGGCCGACCTGGGCGAGCATCCGGTTGACCTGCTGCGGGGTGACCGTCTTGCCGGCAAGGCGGATCGCCTTGTCCAGCACCTGCGCGGCGTCGTACGACGCCATCGCGTACGTCGTCGGCGAGCCATCGTGGTTGCGTCGGTACGCCGCGGCGAACCGCTGGTTGGCCGCGTTGCTCAGGTCGGACGAGTAGTTCAGCGCGGTGACGATGCCCTGGGCCTTCGCGCCGAGCTGGGTCAGGGCCGTGCCCTCGGTCAGGAACCCCGGCGCGTAGATCTTCTGGACCAGCCCGCCGTCGCGGACCTGCCGGACGAACTCCACCGCCGCCGCGCCCGCGAAGAAGCAGTAGATGGCTTCCGGGTTCAGCTGCCTGATCTGCGCCACGGTCGACTGGAAGAGCGAGTCGCTCGGTGTGGTCGTGAACTCCGTCCAGATGATGGGGTTCGAGATGCGCGGGTCGGATACGCCGAAGCCCTGGCGGAAGCCATTGATCGAGTCCTCGCCGGCGGGGTACCTCGGGGCGACGAGCGCCACCTTGCCCTGCACGTGAGTCGCCACATACGGGCCGAGCGCGCGCCCCGGTTCGTCGTTGACGTAGGACGTGCGCCAGATATAGACCACGCCCTGCAGGCTGGTCGGTGACGCATTCGACCCGATCAGCGGCACCTTCGCCTTCTCGATGAGGTCGCCGACGGCGAGCATCACCGACGAGCTGGCGATCCCGGTGAGCGCGACCACACCGCTCTTGAGCAGCTGCTGCACGGCCGCCTTGCCGCTGGCCGCCGTCTCGCCCTCGTCGGCCACGACGAGGTTCACCTTGTGCCCGCCCAACCGGCCGTCGTTGAGGTTCAGGAAGAGCTGGAACCCGTCGGCCATCTCGTCGCCGATCTGGCGGTACCCGCCCGTCTGCGGAACCACGAGACCGATCTTCACCGGCTCGTCGCTCACCGGCGGCGCTTCGTACCCCGACCGCTGGTCGCTGCACGCCGCGGCGAGCCCCGTCGCGCCGAGCGCGGCGAGGAGTTTGAGCGCCTGGCGGCGATCCATCTGCGACACGAGGGGTCCTCCTGCTGACAACCGGGCCGGGCGGCCCATCCGGCGTTCTACCTCGTCAAAGGCGAGGCGTCAATCCGCGTCATCCGGCCCGGAGAGCGTCGAGCACCGTCGGCCACGCGGACGAGTCGGGGTCAATCAGCTCAAAGTGGCCCACGCCCGGCAGCTCGACCAGCTCTGCGCGGACGTCCGACCGGGCGGCGTACGCCCTGCTCTGCGCGATCGGCACCTGCGCGTCCGCGGTGCCGTGCAGCAGCGTCACCGGCCCGGCCGGCGGGTCGAGGGCGATCGGATCGGCCGACGCGTACCGGTCCGGCCACTGTTCCGGGCCACCGCCGAGCAGCGCGGCCACCGCGCCCTCGTCCAGATTCAACCGGTACGCCTCGGCGAGGTCCGCGATCGGTGCCAGCGCGAGGACGCCCAGCAGCGCGCCCGGCCCGCACGGCCCGCGCGCGTCGTGGGTCGCGGCGTACCACAGGGCGAGGTGGCCCCCGGCGGAGTGCCCGGCGAGGATGGTCCCCGTCGACTCCCCGAGCCCAACCGCGGAGCCGAGGTCGCACGCCGCGGCGATCCCGGCGGCCACGTCGTCCAGGGTGCCGGGCCAGCCGCCACCGTCCTCGCCGGTCCTCCGGTACTCGACGGTGGCCACCGGCCAGCCACGGGCGGCGAGGTCGGCCGCGAGCGGGCCAACATGGGCACGGTCCCACGTTGCCCGCCAGAAGCCGCCATGCACGAAGATCACAATTGGCCGGATCTCGCCGCCGGGCGGCGGCAGCCGAACGTCGATGACCTGATCGGGGTGGTCCCCGTAACTGACAGTGATGTCCGGCGGTGGAGCCGGCCGGCCGAGGACGCCGCGGGAATCGTTCGCCATGGCGCTGAAGCTATCGTGTGCCGGTGACGCCCGTGGCGGGCCCACGATGAGGCGGGGAGGCGCCGTGCGGATCGAGTCGTTCACCGATGTGCGGTATCGGGTCGAGGACGGCGGCATCGCCGTCATCACGATCGATCGCCCCGACCGGATGAACGCGTTCCGCGGGCGTACCGTCGACGAGCTGATCCACGCGTTCAAGACCGCCTGGGCCGACGGGGGCGTGGCCGCCGTGATTCTGACCGGCGCCGGCGACCGGGCGTTCTGCGCTGGCGGGGACGTCAAGGAGCGCGCCGAGACCGGCGGGTACGGGGACACGGAATGGGGCACCTTCGAGATCGAACGGCTCCAGCGGATCATCCGGGACATCCCCAAGCCCGTCATCGCCGCGGTCAACGGCGTCGCCGCCGGGGGCGGGCACGTCCTGCATGTGCTGTGCGACCTGTCCATCGCCGCCTCGCACGCACGGTTCGGCCAGTCCGGCCCGCGGGTGGGCTCCTTCGACGCCGGGTTCGGCTCGGCGTACCTGGCCCGGGTCATCGGCGAGAAACGGGCGCGGCAGATGTGGTTCCTGCTCGAGTTCATCGATGCCGAGACAGCTGAGCGCTGGGGACTGGTGAACCGGGTCGTGCCGGGCGATCGGCTGCTGGACTCGGCGCTGGAGTGGGCGCGGACGATCGCCTCCTACTCGCCGACGGCGCTGCGCTTCCTCAAACACTCCTTCAACGCCGACTCCGACCACCTCGCCGGCATCTCCCACCTCGCGTTCGACGGTCTGGAGGTGTTCAGTGAGACCGCCGAGGCGGCCGAGGGCGCTGCCGCCTTCGCGGAGAAGCGCCCGCCGGACTTCTCGCCGTATCGTTGATCGCTTGGCATGTTCCACGGACCGTGCGGAAGGATGGAGCGATGACCGACGCACGCCAAGACCCGCAAGAGCAGGAGCCCGCGCGGGACCGCCCCCGCTCCGTCGTGGTGGTGGGTCCGGACGGCCGCCCCGTCGAGACGGTTCCGGTCGAGGCCGAGACCGACGCGGACGGGGAAGACCCGGCGCGCCTGATCGAGCAGCCGGCCAAGGTGATGCGGATCGGCAGCATGATCAAGCAGTTGTTGGAGGAGGTCAGGGCCGCCCCGCTGGACGAGGCCGGCCGCCAACGCCTCAAGGAGATCCACCATCGGTCCATCGTGGAGCTGGAGGACGGCCTCGCCCCGGAACTCCGCGACGAGCTCGAGCGCCTCTCATTGCCGTTCGACGAGGCCTCGACGCCGAGCGAGGCGGAGCTGCGCATCGCCCAGGCACAGCTCGTCGGCTGGCTAGAAGGCCTGTTCCACGGCATCCAGGCCGCCCTGGTTGCACAGCAGATGGCGGCGCGGCTGCAGCTGGAACAGATGCGCTCGGGTCGGCCGGCGCTCCCGATGGCGCCCGGGGGCACCGTGCTGCCCGGCATGGGCGTCCCACCCGGCCAGGGCCAGCAGCCGGCCGACGGCAGCCGCACCGGCCAGTACCTCTGATCGCGCGTCGATCAAGGACTTCTGCGTCGATCAAGGGGTAGTTGTCGGGTAAGAGAGATCAACTCACGACGACAGCGCCTTGATCGACGGAAAGTGATCTTCCAGGTAGGCCGCGACGCCGTCCTCCTCATTGGACGCCGTGATGTCGTCCGCGACTTCGAGCACGGTGGCGTGGGCGTTCGCGACGGCGACCGACCTTCCGGCCCAGGCGAGCATCGGGATGTCGTTGGGCATGTCGCCGAAGGCGAGCACGTCCGTCGCCTCGACACCCAGCCGCCCGCACAGCCAGGCCAGACCGGCCGCCTTCGTGACGCCGACCGCGGAGATCTCGACGAGCCCACTGAGCGATGAGTGCGTGGCCTCGGCCAGCCCGGCGACGCAGCCGAGCACGATGGTGGTGAACGCGTCCGGGTCAAGGTCGCTCGCCCGGGCGAGCAGCTTGACGGCGGGCTCCCCGCACAGGTCGTCCATCGACGCCACGGCCCGGATCGCGGGATCCGCGGAGTCCCACCGAAGCGGATAGGTGCGCTCGTGTCGCATCGTCCGGCCGTCCGCGACCTCGACCGCGAAGGCCACCTCGGGCACCTCGGCGCGCAGCCGACGGCATACCTCGGCCAGCGTACGCGGCAGCAGCGGCATGGTGTGCAGGGCGATGTCGGCGGCCGGGTCGTACACCACGGCGCCGTTCGCGCATACCGCGGGCACGGGCGTGGGCAGCTGGGCGTACACCTTGGCGAGCCAGCGCACCGGACGGCCGGTGACCAGCGCGACGTGCCCGCCCTCGGCGGTGATCCGCTGCAACACCGCCGCGGTCCGCCCGGATATGGTCTCGTCGCACCGCAGCAGGGTGCCGTCGAGATCGGTGGCGACCAAACGCATCAGGTCGACAGTAGTCGATCGAGGTAGACGGCCACCCCGTCGTCGTCGTTGCTCAGCGTGAGTTCGTCGGCGAGCGCGAGCACGGACGGGTGGGCGTTGGCCACCGCGACCCGCCCCCAGCCGGCCCACTCGAACATCGGCACGTCGTTCGGCATGTCACCGAACACCAGCACGTCGCTCGAGTCCACCCCGATAGCCTCCGCGACCACCGCGAGGCCGGACGCCTTGTCGACGCCCGGCGGGCAGATCTCGATGAAGCCCAGCCCCGCCTGGGTTATCGACGCGAGCGACGGCGGGACGATCCGACGGGCCGCGACCAGCAGGGCATCCACGTTGTGGTCCTCGGTCCTCGCGAAGGCCTTGATCACCTGGCCGGAGAAGACCTCCTCCCGGTCACGCACCTCGAGGTCGTCGGGGTACCGCCAGGCCGGATTCGGGTCGCCCCAGAGCGGCGCGTTGTGGCCCTCCAACGCCTCCACCATGACCGTCAGCGGTCCGACCTCGGCCTCGAGGTCGGCGATCACGGCCGCCAGCGCGGCACCGGAGAGACGCTCGTCGCGCAGCACCACCGGCCCGGACGGGTCGGACTGGTCGACTACCCAGCCGCCGCCGGCCATCACCAGGTAGTCCGCGGACCGGATGTCGTTCTTGGTCAACTCGGTCAGCCGAGGGCCGCGGCCGGTGGCGCCGACGATCGGGATGCCCGCCGCGCGCACCCGGTCTAGCACGTCCTGGCTGTACGCGGACACGGTGTCATCGCTGCGTACGAGGGTCCCGTCGAGGTCCGTGGCGACCAGCTTAGGAAGTCCGGGACGCGGCATTTGTTCCTCCCTAGCTCGCCATGTCCGGAGGACGGTCAGTCCGTCCGCGTCGGGAGGCCCGGAACGCGAAGCGTTCCCGGGCCGTCACAGCGGGGGAGCAACCGTACCTCGCCGCGGTCGTCCTCACCATGGATTCCCCGCGACCCGCGGGCGAGCACGCCAACCTCAGCCGTACTACGCGGGGGTCAGCACGTCCCGCCCACCCAGGTACGGCTGGAGTGCCTTCGGCACCCGCACCAAGCCGTCCGGCTGCTGGTGGTTCTCCAGGATCGGGATGAGCCACCGGGTCGTGGCGAGCGTCCCGTTCAACGTCGCCGCGATCTGCGGCCGTCCGTCCTCGTCCCGGTAACGGATGCCCAGCCGGCGCGCCTGGAACGTGGTGCAGTTCGACGTGGAGGTGACCTCCCGGTACCGGCCCTGCGACGGCACCCATGCCTCGCAGTCGTACTTGCGCGCCGCCGACGAGCCGAGGTCGCCGGCCGCGACGTCGATCACCCGGTAGGGAATCTCGACCTTGGCGAGCATCTCCTCCTGCCAGGCGAGCAGCCGCAGGTGCTCGTCGTGCGCCTGCTCGGGACGGCAGAACGAGAGCATCTCAACCTTGTCGAACTGGTGGACGCGCAGGATGCCGCGCACGTCCTTGCCGTGCGAGCCCGCCTCGCGGCGGAAGCACGACGACCATCCGGCGTACCGGAGCGGTTCGTCGAGGTTGAGGATCTCGCCCGTGTGGTACGCCGCGAGCGCCACCTCGGACGTGCCGACCAGGAACAAGTCGTCGGCCTCCAGCCGGTACACCTCGGAGGCGTGCGCGCCGAGGAAGCCCGTGCCCTCCATCGCCTCCGGCTTGACCAGAACCGGCGGGATCACCGGGGTGAGGCCGTACTCGACAGCCTGTCCGATCGCGAGCTGCAACAGGCCGAGCTCCAGCTGCGCGCCCACCCCGGTCAGGTAGTAGAACCGGCTGCCCGAGACCTTCGCGCCCCGCTCGATGTCGATGGCCCGCAGTCCCTCGCCGAGCTCCACGTGGTCGCGGATCGGGTCGAGCCGCGGCCGGTCACCCACCTCGCGGAGGACGACGTAGTTCTCCTCACCGCCGGCCGGCACGCCGTCCTCGACCAGGTTGGAGACAGCCAGTTGAGCTCGGCGCAGGGCCTGCTCGGCCTCGGCACCGGCGGCCTCGGCCGCCTTCACCTCGGCGGCCAGTTCCCTGGTGCGCGCCAGCAGCGCGTCCCGTTCGTCCCCGGTCGCCCGCGGCATCTGCTTGCCGAGCTGCTTCTGCTCGGCCCGCAGGACTTCGAAGCGTTGCACGGCCGCCCGCCGCTCCTCGTCGGCGCGCAGCAGCTCGTCGACGACCGTCCCGGACTCGCCGCGCGCTCGTTGGCTCGCGCGGAAGGCTTCCGGGTCGTCTCGGAGCAGGCGCAGGTCGATCACAGAACGGCAGCCTACCGGCACCCCCAGGTGGCGCTCATCCAGATATGAACGGCGCCGGGTCAGAGGAAGCCACGTGCGGTGAAGGCCGCCCGAACCGTGCTCGCCGTTCGCGGGCCATAGAGTCGCTGGGCCGCCGCGACCGTGTCCAGCGCCGCATCGTGGAACGAGGTGTCGGGCGCGAACGCGAACTGGGCCTCCACGATCAACGTGGTCGCGGTCTTGTCGCCCAGCGCGTTGCGGACGTCCCACAGCGCGGCGGACCAGATCTCGCCGTCGCGGTGCACCTCTCCGGCGACATCCTCGGGGTAGTGCTTGGTGCCGTCCAGGCGGCGCAGGCAGTGTGGCACCGTCCTGGTGTACGAGACCGAGTCCCAATCGGCCACGCAGGCCTCGGGCGCGAGCGTCGGCACGCCGGACTGCCAGCTCGTTACCACCACCGCGAGGTAGTCGCTGAAGCCCTCGCCGATCGAGCCCGACTCGAGGTTGGTGCCGAAGCCAGGCACCTGGCCGTCCTGTACGGAGTGGCCGTACTCGTGATGATCACCTCGGCGTCTTCGGCGTCGTCGACGCCGCCCTTGCCGAGCGTGATATTCGCCTTGTCCTCCCGGAAGAACGAGTTGTCGCCGCCGAACTGGTCGATGCGCAATTCGATCTGGCGCTGGTTGACCGGCCGCAGCGACGAGCCGAACCCCAGCGACAACAGGTAGTGCTGCGCGGTCGTCACCCAGTAGTAGCCCATGACCTGCTCGAACTGGTCAGCGTCCCGGTGCCAGACCGGGAACGCGCCGTTCACCATCCGCGCCGGGGTGCCGGTCTTGCTCTTCACCGTGACGTACTTCCCAGTGAGCGTGCCGGAGGCGTCGAGATCGGTCAGGATCACCCGACGGTACGCCGGCGCGAGCGCCGGGTAGTCGGCGTCCTTGTTGTCGGTCAGCGTCTGGATACCCAACTGTTGGACCGGGTTCGGGTAGAACACGGTGCCGGCCGCCTGTCCGCCGAAGACGTCGCCGGTCGCCGCGGACGCGCTGCTGGACAGGACTCCGCCGGCCGCCGCCAGCGCGGCGGCGGTTACGGCGGTGAGGGTGGTGCGCAGTCGTGCGGACATGGGGGAGGTGTCCTTCCTCGGTGAGGATCGGTTTATGGGGATGAGTCACACGCGGTCGTCGGGCGCCTGGGAGAACGGCGTCGCCGGCCCGACCGTGAGATCCAGCGGGGCGGGCACGTCCGGCTCCGCCTCCGCGCGCGGACGGCGCCATACCTCGTGGCCGTCGTCTTCGGCCCGGGCCTCGGCCGGCGCGGCCGGGGACCCCGCGGGCGCGGCCCGGGGCACGAACCGGCCGGCGAGGAAGAGCGCGAGGGCGGACAGCCCAACGGCGGCGAACGCGGCCTCCAGGCCGCGGCCGGTGGAAACGGCGGGCGGGGTGGGGAAGCCCCACTCGATGTACCCGTTGAACGGCGTCCCCAGCTGGTCGATCTGCGCGACGGTCGCGAACAGCAGAACCCCGATCCCGCCCGCGAGCGCCAGCCCGACGATCCGGGCGTGCGCCTGCACGGGCGCGGACCCGAACAGGACGAGGGCCAGGCACGAGGTCAGCGCGAGCACACCGATGACGTACGCCGTGCCGAGGCCGCCCAGCGCGGCCACTCCGGCGGTCACCTGGCGTGGCGTTCCGGCTTCGTCTCCCGGAACGGTGGCGACCTGCCACTCGCCCAGCAGCGAGGCGAACCCCGCGATGGCGGCGAGACCGGCGAGTACCGGCACCACTCGGCGGTCGCGACGGAGCGCGCGGACCACGCGCTGCGGTGTGGCCCACGCCGGGATGGCGCGACGGTGGTCGTCCGAATCGTGGGTCCCGAACTCGACGACTGCGTCGGGTCGGTCAAGGCTGGAGACCTGATCCTTCGCCATGGTGACCTCCCGGAGCCGTTGGGTGGCGCCTTGGGCATCATCGCAGAGCGACGGCGGTTAGGCACCAACCGGTCGCGGCGCCGGTCAGCGGCGCCGGCGCCAGCGCCGGTCGTGGAGTACCTGCCGGACCACGTTCCGGCCCGGCAGTCCGGTCACGCCGCCACCGCCGTGCGTCGCGCTGCCCGCCTGGTACAGGCCCCTGATGGGCGTACGCAGATCCGCGTACCCGGCCGCCGGCCGGCAATGGAACATCTGTCCGAGCGTGAGCTCACCGTGGAAGATGTTGCCGCCGACGAGGCCGTACTCGGTCTGCATCTCGTGCGGCCCGATGACCTGCCGCCCGATGACCGAGTCGGTGAATCCCGGCGCCACCGCCTCGATCCGGGCGACTAGCCGGTCGGCGTACGCCGCCAGCTCCGCGTCGTTCGGCTCGTCCGCGTACGTCTGCGGCACCCATTGTGTGAACGCGCTGACGATGTGCTTGCCCGCTGGCGCGAGTGTCGGGTCGAACACCGACGGGATGCACACGTCGGCGAACGGCAGCGCCGCCGGCCGGCCCGCGACCGCGTCCTGAAAGGCGGTCTCCACGTCGTCGAGCGACTCGGCGAGCACGATCGTGCCGCCGTGGATCGCCGGGTCAACGTCCGGATGGCTGGCGAACGTCGGAAGCCGCTCGACCGCGAAGTTGACCTTCACGGCGCCGGACCGCGACCGGTAGGACTCGATGTCCGCGACGAATTCGGCGGGCAGCTCGGTCCGGTCCAGCAGGCGAAGGAACGAGATGGCCGGGTGCGCGGTGGTGATGACGGTGCCGGCCCGCAGCCGCGTACCGTCCTCCAGCGTCACGCCCTCGACGGCACCGGCTCGGGCATCGATGCGGGCGACCGGGGCGTTGGTGCGCAGCTCCGCGCCGAACGACCGGGCGGCGGCCGCCATCGCCTGGCTGACCGCGCCCATGCCGCCGCGTGGGAACCCCCACGCCGCTGGCTGTCCGTCGGTCTCGCCGAGATGGTGGTGCAGCATCACGTACGCGCTGCCGGCGCTGCGCGGACCCGCCCAGCTGCCGATCACGCTGGACACCGAGAGGACGCCGCGCATCGCATCGGACTCGAACCGTTCCTCGACCAGGTCGGCGCAGCTCGCAGTGAACAGCCGGGTGAGGTCGAACGCGGCCCGCACATCGACCCGGCGCAGGCTCTTCAGCAAGGCGGCCTGGCCGAGCAGGTCCGCGGGCCGCTTGGAGCCCAGCCTCGGCGGCACCTGGTTCAGCAGAGGCCCGACCAGTCTGACCAGGCCGGCGAGCCAGCGCTCCCACTCCTCGTACGCGTCCGCGTCCCGCTTGGCGAACTTGCTGATCTCGATCTGCCGGCGGACCGGGTCGGTGGCCAGGTGCAGGTACCGACCGTCCCGGCGCGGCGCGAAGTACGGGCCCTGGGGGTACACGTGATAGCCGTGCTCGGCCAGCCGGAGGTCCCGGACGAGATCCCGGGGTAGCCAGCTGACCACGTACGACAGGCTCGTGACCGTGTAATCAGGCCCGAACGGGTGCTCCGAGACGGCGGCGCCGCCGACGACGTGCCGGCGTTCCAACACGACCACCCGCCGCCCGGCCCGAGCCAGGTACGCGGCCGCGATCAGCCCGTTGTGACCGCCGCCGACGATGATGACGTCGTACTGTCCGGTGCTCACGGCCGGGATCCTGCCTGACTGACCACTCAGTTGGGAAGACCGCGGCTAGCTCGGTCCACGGGCAGCCCGCGGAGAGGTCGGACATCGGGGATGGCCCCGCGTCCGACCGACAGCAGACCCGCGCCGATGCCGAGCAGCGGCGCGCCGGCCAGGCCGTACCAGACCCCGCTCAGCCGCGTCACCAGCATGTCCATGCGGGCGAGACCCGTGGTCAGGGAGATCGACGAGTCGGTCAGTCGGTTCGCCTGGTCGACGACCAGGAGCAGGCCGGCCAGCCCGAGCACGACGGCGGCGAGCCCGGCCCAGCGCGCCGGCCGCGGTCGGGCGACAGCCGCGCCCACCACGAGCCCGAAGAGTGCGAACAGGCAGAGGACGTACCACGATCCCCGGTCGAGCTGGAACACGACCGCGCTGCCCGCCACGTCGTCGCCTGTGCCGCTGCCGACCGCGACGGCGTCCGCGCTCACCCGGTACCTGGCCCACGGCAGCGCGAGCGAGGCCAGCGCCGCCAAGAATCCGAAGCCGGCGAGCGTGCCGCCCAGGCCCGCGAGCAGTCGCCGCGCCATCCGCGCCTCCCGGATCGGGCGTTTCGTCGCATCGTCGCATCCGCACGGCGTTTCGACTAGCGTCGGTCCCATGCCTATCCGCACCGCAACAGCCCGCTGGGAGGGCACCCTCACCGAGGGCGCCGGCACGATGCGCACCGGTGGTGGCGGCCTGGAAGCCAACTACTCGTTCAAGTCCCGCTTCGAGGACGGCGAGGGGAGTAACCCCGAGGAGCTCATCGGCGCCGCGCACTCCGGGTGCTTCTCGATGGCCCTCTCCAAGGCGCTCACCGACGCGGGGTTCCCCCCGACCGCGATCTCCACGACCGCCCAGGTGCACCTGGACAAGACCGACGCCGGCATGACCGTGACCCGCATCGATCTGGATGCTGTCGGTGAGGTCCCGAACATCGAGGCGGCCGAGTTCAACAAGATCGCGGAGAGCGCGAAGGACAACTGCCCGATCTCGCGCCTGCTCTCGCCGGGCGCCGACATCACCCTGTCGGCGCGCCTCGCCTGACCGCGACACCGAGCGGGCACCCCGACACGACTCCGTCGGAGTTGGGGCGTTTGGCCGCGCCCAACCGCCCGACTCTGACGGAGTTGCGGGGATGGCGGCGGCACAATAGGGCCGTGCCGGTTGTCATGACTCGGGAGCGGTTCGAGGAGCTCGTCTCGGAGGCCCTCGACGAGGTGCCGGAGGAGCTGCTCGACCTCATGGACAACGTGGTCATCCTCGTCGAGGATGACCCACCGCCGGAGGATCCGGACCTGCTCGGCCTGTACGAGGGGCACGCGCTCACCGATCGCGGCTGGAACTACGCCGGCGTACTGCCCGACCGGATCACGATTTACCGGCACCCGATCCTGCGCATCTGCGAGGACGAGGACGAGGTGGTGGACGAGGTGGCCATCACGGTCGTGCACGAGATCGCCCACCACTTCGGCATCGACGATAAGCGCCTGCACGCGCTCGGCTGGGCGTAGCCCGACGCGGACCGAGTCGGCTCGGCGACGGGGCGTTGCCTGGCTTGCGTACGCCTCCTACCCTCGGGCGACGACCCCCTACAGGAGGAACCCCCAAATGCGCAGCGCGCTGTTCTCCGCGGAGAACCTGGAGAAGGAGTCCGCACAGCCTGGGATCCGGCTGCAGAACTCCAAGATGCTCAAGATCGAGCTGGACGGCGAGTGCATGGCCCGGACCGGCTCGATGGTCGCGTACCAGGGCCAGGTGAAGTTTCAGGCGCTCGGCTCGGGCGGAGTCGGTAAGTGGTTGAAGCAGAAGGTCACCGGCGAGGGCGTACCGCTGATGAAGCTGAGCGGTCGCGGTGACGTCTTCCTCGGCGACCGCGCCGCCGACATCCACCTCGTCGACCTCGAACCCGGCGATGCGCTGTCCATTAACGGCGCCAACGTGCTCGCCTTCGACGCCAGCCTGCAGTACGACATCAAGATGGTCCAGGGCATGGGCATGCTCTCATCGGCCGGCTTGTTCAACTGCGTGTTCTCCGGGCAGGGCCGGATCGCGATCACCACGAAGGGCACGCCGGTCGTCCTCAACGTCGACCAGCCCACGTACGTGGACCCGCAGGCCGCGATCTGTTGGTCGTCCACCCTGCAGACGGGATACCACCGCGCCGACCAGCTCGGGCTCGGCACGCTACTGGGCCGCACCACCGGCGAGGCGTTCACGATGAGCTTCGCCGGTCAGGGATTCGTCGTGGTGCAGCCGTCGGAGGAGCCGCACGGCGGCGCCGTGGGGACGGGTCATCAGAGCGGCGGCGTGCTCGGCGGATTGCTGGGCAACTGACCTGCCGCGAGGCTGCGCCCGACGTCGCCGAAGGCTCGACGTGGTGTCGCGCCGACCTCCGGGCATGCGTGCGACCACCTTTGCTCTGCTTCCACGGGGGGGACGCCGAACGGACGAGGCCGCGCCTCGGCGTCTTGGTGTATCGCCCACGGAGGCAGAGCAAAGGTGGTCGGCGGGGTGTTGCCGTGTCCCAGTGGCATGGCTTATCCACAGGTGTCCACACGCTCGCGGGGGCGGTCGAGCCTCGGGCGACATCCGGGACGGCGCCGTGCGCCGATTCCCGCTAGCCGAGGTCGCCGGCGCGGATGCGGCCCAGCCAGGCCGCCGCGTCGGCGAAGTCCACATCGGAGAGTCCGGGTGGCGCGGGCACCGGCCGCTCGCCGGCCGCGTCCGTCCATCGATGCCGGGGATACGACCCGAGGAAGCGCACGTCGGCGCAGATCCTGCGCAGCCCTTGCAGCGCCTCGCCGAGCCTCTTCTCGGCCACGTGTCCGGTGCAGTCGAGGAAGAACACGTACCTGCCGAGTCGCTCCCCGGTCGGCCGGGACTCGATGCGGGTGAGGTTGACGCCGCGTACCGCCAGCTCCATCAGCACCGCGAGCAGCGCGCCGACCCGGTCGTGTGCGATGTACACGGCGAGCGACGTGACGTCGTCGCCGGTCGGTGCCGGTGGCGGGCCCGGCCGCGTGACGAGCGCGAAGCGGGTGACCGCGTCGGGATGGTCGGCAATCTTGTCGGCGAGAACCGTGAGTCGGTAGCGGAAGGCCCCGATCGGGGCGCAGATGGCCGCGTCGTACTCGCCCTGCGCGGCGCCGACCGCGGCCGCCGCGTTGGAGAGCACGTCGACAATGGTCGCGTCCGGCAGGTTCGCCCGCAGCCAGCCGCGGCACTGCGCGGCGGCCTGCGGATGCGCGGCCAGGGTGTCGACCCGCTCGATCGGAAAGTCCGCCCGGGCGGCGAGCACGAACTCCACCGGGAGTACGACCTCGCGGGTGATGACCAGCGGATCGCCGGCGGCGAGCTCGTCGAGCGTCACGGGCACCGCCCCGCCGATGGAGTTTTCCAGCGGCACCAGCGCGGCGTCCGCGTCACCGACCCGCACCGCGTCGAGCGCCTCCGGCACACTGCGCGCCGCCGTCCGAGTCCCGCGCTCGGCAGCGGGAATCGTGCGCAGAGCCTGCTCGGTGAAGGTGCCCTCCGGACCGAGGTAGACGAAGCGGGCGGGTGGGACTCCCGGCATGGGAAAAGCGTAGTAGCCGGTGGGCGACCGGTCAGGGGCAGGCCGCGGCGTACTGGATGCCGGCCGGCGCTCCGGTCCGGACCGGAATGCTGCACACGTCGGTGCCCGCCGTGACCAGGCGCAGCGCGCCGGGCCTGCCCCGCGTCACGGCGGCGAGCGGTTCCCGACCGCTGACCGAGACCACGGTGTACTGCCAGGTGCCCGCGCACAGCGGCCCGGTCCGGATGGTCACCCGTGCGTTCGCGGAGAGCAGTCCGGGGGTACGCCGGAGGAGCGCGACCACCGCGTCGCCGGATGGATAACCGGCGCAGCTGACCGCGTACGCCTCGCCAAAGGTCGGCGCCGCGTCGGCCGTGCGCGTCGGCACTTCACTCGGGAGGTCGGTCGGGGGCGGGAACAAAGTGGCGGTCGTGGTGATGGACGGGTGGGGCACGAGGGGGCTCGGCGGTGGGTTGAGCTCCGGCGGCCGACCACAGGCGGTCAACGCGGCGACACACCCGATCAGGGTGAGCGCGCGGGCGAGGGTCGGGACCTCCGGCACGTACGGATTCCTTGTGGGGACGCGGGATGGGCGGTGCCCATCGTAATCACGTGGCGATGCGATGACCCGCGGCGGCGAGGGTCGCCACCGCCTCCGCCAGCCGGACCGAGGGGACGAGCACATAGTCGGTGTCGAATGTGGAGAACGCAACGATGTTCACGCGGGCATCCGCCAGCGGGACGACTAGCGACGCCAGGATGCCGGTGAGCGCTAGATCGAGTGGCCCCACCACCCGCAGGCAGCGCCACGGCGTCTCGACGGTGGCCTCGGCCGGCACCCGGTCGGCCGGGCAGATGATCGACATCTCGTCCGGCGCCCACGTGATCGATACCACGCCGCCCGAGTCGGGACCCGGCGACAGGCCGTTCGGCAGCGCGCTTCCCGCGGGTAGCCGGCACACGGCGTACTCCTCGGGCAGCAGGTCCAGGTCCAGCATGAGGGGAAGAGTACGGCAGGCGGGCGGGGCGTCCGGTGCGGATTTAGACCGCCGAGAAGAACGTGAGCGAGCCCGCGGGCTTCTCGCCGCGCAGCAGCGGTGTGGCGATCGCGTCGATGGTCGCGTGCTGGGACGCGTCCGCGCTGCACTGGATGCGCATGATCCCCCGCGCCAGCCGGCCGGACGAGAGCGCCAGCAGCGGGGGAATCTTGTCGATCTCGGTCTCGGTGAGCTGGCCACCCGCCGCGGTGAAGTCGACCAACCGCAGGACGCCATCGAGCAGAAACCGGCCGACCGTGCGCGCGGGGTGGCCGAGTCCGAGCAGCGAGCAGCAGGAGGCCGAGGTGGCGACGATGACGGCAGCGGTGTCGATCACGAGGCACGGCTCGTCCGCCTCGCGTACGGTCGCCGCCCAGCGCTCGAGGACGTCGGGTTCTTCCGCTTCTTCTGTGGGGCCCGTGCCGAGTACGAACGCCTCCGAGAGCGAAAGCTCGACGTGCGCCACACGCGCCTCCCATGCGCCCAGGGTCCCGAGGCCGCACGGTAACCGGCCGGAACCGCTGGCGGGACCCCAGGTGACGTTACCTGCGAGCCGTCCTCTTGTCAGCGGCCGTTTGCCCGTCGGCGTACCACCGATAGTCGACCGCCGGGTGCCGCCACGTCGTCGGATGGCGGGCGACCGCCGACAGCTTCTCCGCGGTCGCCGGGCTGATGCGCGGACCGCTCGCGATCAGCAGCCGGTCCAGATCGCGGTGGGTCGCGACCAGGCAGTCTTTCGGTAGGCCGTACACGGTGACGACCCCGGAACCGACCAGGGCGAGGACGGGGACCGCCGGCACGGGCTGGCCGATCGCGGCCGAGAGCGCCCGGCCCGCCCGCCGGGCGTCGCGCTTCGCCTCGATGACCCACGGCCGACGCCGGCCGTTGATCTGGACGACGTCGCCGGCGAGGAGCAGGCGCGATCGCCCGTTGTCGGCGACCGTCACCGCGAACACGCCGCCCGGCCCGATAGCGAGAAAGCCGGCCCGTTCCGGGCCGGCCTGACCGGTGGCGTCCATCCACTGCGCCGTGGGCACCTCGGGGCGCGGCCATTCGACGACGTGCCATGCCGGGCCGAGGTGGGCAAGCCTGACCAGGGCGCGATTCCCGGCCGCTTCCACCCGGCGCGCCTCCCGTTCGGCACGGCGGCGCCGGGCCCACTCCATCGGACCGGCCTTGGCGCCCTCGATCAGCTCGTATCCGTTGTCGTGCGGTCCGGCGCCCGATGGGACAAACGCTCCGCGCGCGGAAAAGACGGTCATGGCGACCTCCGGCAAAAGGTCCCGTGGAGTTGTGTGTCATCACGGTACGTGCTCGCATCGGTACGGAAGCAAGATGTCGGAGCGAACTGACCGGACAATGAGCGGAGATCAATGCCCTATCTGCCCGTCTGAAACTTTCCTCAGATGGCGCGAACGCGCTGCCCGTAGTCTGCGAGGGTGACCGCTGCGGGAGTGACCCAGTTCGTCGATAGCGAGGTCGGTGGCCTGAACACCGTCCTGCTGCACCGGCCCGGGCCGGAGCTTGCCCGGCTGACGCCCCGGAACAACGACACGCTGCTGTTCGACGGCATTCCGTGGGTGGGCCGGGCGCAGGAGGAGCACGATGCGTTCGCCGAGACGCTGCGCCGCAACGGCGTCGAAGTGCTGTATATGCGCGAGCTGCTGGCCGAGACGCTGACCGTGCCGGAGGCGCGCGACGAGGCGATCGCCACGGTGCTGGCCGACGTGCGCCTCGGCGACGCCCTGCGCCAGCGCGTCGCCGACCACCTCAGCGACCTCGACCCTTCCGGGTTGGCCGCGGTGCTGATCGCCGGGCTCGCCCACGAGGAGCTGCGGACGACGTCGTGGCCGGGCGCCGCCGGCGACGGCCTGGTCTACCAGCTAATGGACCGACAGGACTTCGTCATCGACCCGTTGCCCAACCTGTTGTTCACCCGCGACTCCTCGGCGTGGATCCGCGACCACGTCGCGGTGACCAGCCTGGCCATGCCCGCGCGGCGACGCGAGACGACCCTCACCTACGCCATCTACCGCCACCACCCGCGCTTCGCCGGCGTACCGCTGGTCTACGAGCCGGGCCTCGAGCACGTCGAGGGCGGCGACGTACTGTTGTTGGCTCCGGGCGTGGTCGCCGTCGGGGTGGGCGAGCGGACCACGCCGGCCGGCGCCGAACGGCTGGCCCGGCGCGCGTTCGCGGCCGGCCTCGCGGACACCCTACTCGTGGTGCCGATCGCGCAGGAGCGCGCCACGATGCACCTCGACACGGTGTGCACGATGGTCGATGTCGATGCGGTGTTGATGTACCCCAGTGTCGCCCACAGCCTCGTGGCGTACGTGCTGACCGCGGGCGACGACGGTGAACCGGTCGTGGCCGAGCCGCGGCCGTTCCTGGCCGCGGCGGCGGCGGCGATGGGCATCGAGACGCTGCGACTCATCGACACGGGACTTGACCCGGTTACGGCCGAGCGGGAGCAGTGGGATGACGGCAACAACACGCTCGCCATCTCGCCGCGGCTGTGCGTGGCCTACGAGCGGAACGTCGAGACGAACGCGCAGCTCGAACGCGCCGGCATCGAGGTGCTGCGGATCTCCGGCTCCGAGTTGGGCTCGGGTCGTGGCGGCCCGCGGTGCATGTCGTGCCCGATCTCCCGTACGCCAATCGAAGGCCGGCCCGCTAACGCAACGTGAGTTGGCGGCCAAGCAGGCCCTGGCGGGACCGGCGCTGCGCCGCGTCGAGTGGGCCGTCGGCGCCGAGCGCATCCGCATACCGCTTCGCGAAGTCGGCGAGCGGCGCCTCCCACTCGCCCGCCTCCGGGTCGCGGGGGAGGTCCCAGACGGGCACGAGCAGCCCGTGCGCGCGGAACATGCCGGCGAACCGGGTGCCGTCGCCGAGCGGCAGCTCGCCGGCCCCGCCCAGCCGGGCCAGCGCGTCAAGGGCGGCATCCTCGTCGTCTGGCAGCACCCACCGGACGTGCGCCTTGTCCGGCACCCGGCACCAGTACGCGGCGCGGGCGGCGGCGAGCCGGACGGTCGGGTAGACGGACGCGTTGGCCCGCTCCATTGAGGCCTTGACGTTGGGGTCGTCTCCCGCGTCGTCGTCGAGCCAGAAGTCGAATCCATCGTGGACCGTCACGTCGAGCGGGCGGTTCGCGAGCACGTCCTGTAGCCGTGGCCCCTCACCCGGCAGCGGTGGCACCGAGACCGGGCCACCCGGCTCGGCCTCCAGCGCGTCGAGCAGCGCCACCGAGACGTCGCGCGAGACGTCGCCGGATTGCACGTGCCGCTGGAGGCCGAGGAAGACGCGACCGTCCGGCTTCGTCATGGCGGGCCAGGCCATCGGTAGGACCGTGGCGAGCGTGACCGGTCGGTCCCCGTACCGCTCGGCCAGCTCCGGTGCGAGCGTGAGCGGCGCGGTGGCGGCCGGCACGAGCTCGCGCAGAGCGATCCAGTCCGGTTCGTCCGCGAGACCGGCGAACGGCCGGGGCACGAACACGTCGCGCACCCGCGGCCGCTTCGCGGCCGGCTCGCCGGACCGCGGGCTCCTGCGACGCTTGCTCACGGGAACTCCCGGCTCACTCGATCATGCACTCTTGCGCCGATCATGGAATTGTTGTCGCGCTTCGATCGACGATGCACGACAACAAGCCCATGATCGACGCTGAGGTCCATGATCGACGGTGAGTCAGCTCAGCTCGGCCCAGACGCTCTGACCGAGGCCGTCGCGCTCGACACCCCAGCGGTCCGCGAGCGCCGCCACGATGGTCAGCCCGCGCCCGTCGAGGGACTCCGGCCCCACGCGTCGGACGTGCGGGGGATCGGTGGCCCCGCCGTCCGTGACCCGGACCTCGACGGCGTCGCCGGCCCGGCTCGGGCGCAGCCGCCAGGCGACCCGCACGACTCCGCCGGGCAACGGTTGGGCATGCCGCACCGCGTTGCCGACAAGCTCGGCGACGACCGCGACCGCGTCGGCGAGCAGGGTAGGTCGGACGGCACCGCCGAGTTCGGCCGCGAGCCGGTGCCGCGCCAGTCCCGCTCCGCGAGCATGGTGGGGAACCACCACCGACCACGCTCGCTCAGCCAACGCTGTCGACACGCCTATGCCTCCCCGGGAAACGTCACGTCACCGCGTGGCAGCCGCACCTCCGCGACCGTACCGCCACCGTCCCTGGGACGTAAGGACACCCAACCGTTTTGCCGTTCGACAATCCGGCGAACGAGGTACAGACCGAGCCCGGCGCCGGCGTAGCGTCGACGGTCGCCCGATTCACCCTGCCAGAACCGTTCGAACGCCCGCTCGACATGCTCGGGCCTTACCCCGATACCACGGTCGGAAACGCGGAAGAAGACGCTGCGCTCGTCGGCGCCCGCGGTCAGCTCGATGGAGCTGCCCGGCGGTGAGTACTTCTCGGCGTTGGTGGCGAGCTCGGTCAACACGGTCGCGAGGCTCGCCCGATCGCCCAGCGCCTTCGGCACGCTAGCGGGCAGCCCGATCGCGAGCCGATGGCGCAGGTCCGCGGGCAGTGCCACCACCGCCGCGTGCAGGGCATCAACGAGATCGAACGGTACGGGTGGGGAGCCGCCCACCGGCCCCATGTCGCTGGCCGACGCTAGCAGTCGGTCGACGAGGCGGGCCAGCTCGCTGGAGCGCTGCGCAATGACGCGGACGGCCGACCGGCGGGATGCGTCGTCCAGCGACTCCCAGTGGTTGCTCAGGGTGTCCGCGTACCCCTTGACGACCGTGACAGGCGTGCGGAGCTCGTGGCTCGTCACGGCGACGAACAGGTCGCGGTCGTGCTCCCGGCGGAGTTGTTCGGTGGCGTCCCGGAAGGTGACGACACGGGACGCGAGCATCCCCGGCAGGACGCCGCTAGTGATCTTCAGCCAACGCCCGCTGGACAGCTGATGATCGAGCACCTGACCGGACTGCGGCGTCGGGAACGGCAGGTCCCGTCCGAGCACGCCGTCGGCCGGCATCCCGGTGACCTGCTCCGCGGCCGGGTTCCAGAGACGAACCGCGCCGTCGCAGTCCACGATGGCCAGTCCGTCGGCTAGCGCGGCCACGACCGGCCCGTCCCCGTGGACCGGCAGGCCGGCCTGGTCGCCGTACATGTGCGCGACGCCGGTCGCGATGTACTCCAACAGCGCTCGGTGCTCGGGACTCGCCACCCCGTCCGCATCGGGGTAGTACGACTGCAGGCTGCCGATGAGCAGCCCGCCGGCATCGACTCGGGCGCCGAGCATGCGGCGTAGCCCGCGTCCCCGCAGCTGATGGGCCAGCTCGGTGGCGAGGGAGTCGACGGGCACCTCCTGCACGCTGGGACCAGCGAGCAGCTTGGCGGTGGCCGATTCCGTGGTGTCGACTGGCCGGCCGAGCGCCCAGCCGGAAGCGCCGGAGGCGGCGATGATCCGGCCGCCGTTCGGCCCGTACTCGGCGAACGACATCCCGGCGGCACCGAGCGTCTCCTGGACCACCTCAAGCAGGCGGTGTAGGGCGGGTAGTCCGGAGTTGCCCGCGTTGATCATCTTGATCACCGCCGTGTGGCCGGCGATCAGGGTGGCGTAATCGGGGCGGTCGGGGCTGGCGCCCTCGCGCGCGGTGGACGGTGACGACCCATGGTCGGACATTCCCCGAGTCTGCTCCATTCGGGTCCGCGAGCGGCAGCCCGCTACCGGCCGAGCCGGTCGAGGACGTACCGGGGCCGGTCGGTGATGATACCGTCCACGCCGTGCCGCAGGACCAACTCGACGTCGGACGGCTCGTTGACGGTCCAGACGTACACCTCGTTGCCGGCCGCGCGCAACGCCGGGATGAGCCCCGGCCGCGCCCGCACCAGCCCGATCCCCGGCCCGGCGACCCGGCTGCCGAACGGCAGCCTCCCGGGCCGCAGGCCGGGCGGCAGCACCTCCAGGAGCTGTACGGTCGGCAGCGCCGGCGCCAGCTCGCGGATCCGGCGGAGCGCGAGCGGTGAGAACGACATCACCGTGACCCGCACGTCGTCGTCCGTCAGCATCCCGTGCGCCGCCAGCAGATCGATGACGCGGCGCTCCACGTCCGCGCCGTAGCGGCTGGGGTGCTTCGTCTCGATGAGCAGGCGCACCGGCCGGCCGGCCTCGCGCACGGCGCGGAGGAGCCGATCGAGCGTGAGCACGCGTTCGGGCGTGGCCGCCGCGGAGTGCCAGGAGCCGAAGTCCAGCTCGTCGAGCTCGGCCAGCGTGCGCGCGCTGACCAGGCCGCGGCCGTTGCTGGTTCGCTCGAGCCGGCGGTCGTGCACGCATACGAGGTGACCGTCCCGGGTCAGTCGGACGTCACATTCGAGCCCGTCGGCGCCCTCGTCCAGCGCCCGGAGGTACGCGGCGAGCGTGTGTTCGGGCAGCGCCGCGGAAGAGCCGCGGTGCGCGAATACCAGCGGGGAGTCGGACACGGCCGGCTATATGACGCGGGCTGGCTGGTCGTCCTCGCTCACCAGTGGCCGCCCGGCGGCGGCCCAGTCCTGCATGCCGCCGAGCAGGTTCCGGACGTTGTTCCAGCCGTTCTGCTGTAGGTACGCCACGACCTGACCGCTGCGGGCACCGGACCGGCAGACCACGACCACGTCGCCGTCGATCGGCACCTCTGCCAGCCTGAGCGGGATCTCCATCATCGGCACGTGATGGGCGCCGGGCGCGTGCCCAGCCGTCCACTCGTCGTGTTCCCGCACGTCGAGCACGTAGGCGTGCGCGCCAACCTCAGCCTCGGTGACGCCGGGAACCTCATGTCCAAACACGGGTACCAAGCCTAGAGCCGGTTCACCCACCGCGGGTTGGCCGCCGCCCAGGCGGCGAGGGAGTCGGCGCGGAGGGCGGCGAACAGGTCCTCGGCGGCGGGCTGGGCGACGGCGTACGACACGCCCTCGATCATGGCGCCGTGCGCGGGGATCCGCACCCCGACCAGGTCCTCGGCGCCCAGGTTGCGCAGCGTGAGGATCAGCCGAGCGACCGGTACGCCGTTCGTGTCCACGGTCAGCGAGGAGCCGACCGCCCGGATGAGCTGGTCGAGCAGGATCGGGTTGGTCAGCAGCCCGCGGTCGGCGGCCTCCTTCATGATCGACTTAACCAGCTGCTGCTGGTGCCGCTGGCGGTCGTAGTCGCCTCGGGGCAGGTCGTACCGCTGGCGGACATAGTCGAGCGCAACCGCGCCCGTCATCCGGTGGCAACCGACCACGAACAGGCGGCCGGTGTGGATCGACCGTACCTCGTGATCCACACACACGGTGACCCCGCCGAGGAGGTCGATCACCCGCCGGAAGCCGGAGAACTCGATGATCGCTGCGCCGTCGAACCGCACGCCGGTGAGGTGGCTCACCGCCGCCGACAGCAGTTGAGGGCCGCCCCGCCCGTACTGGAACGCGGCGTTGATCTTGTCCTGGCCGCCGGCGTACCCAGTCGCGGGGTAGGGCGGCAGGGTGACCAGCAGGTCACGGGGAATCGAGATCAGGTACACGCGGTCGTGGGCCGCCGGGACGTGTGCGATGACGATCGTGTCGGCCCGTTGTCCGGCGCTCGGATTGGCGACGCGGAGGTCCGAGCCGATGACGAGGTAGTCGAGGGGGCCGCTGAGGGGGCTGCGTCCCGACTCGCGCGCCGCCGCATCGAGCAACTCGGCGCGCCGGACCGCGCGGTCGTAGCGCTCCGCGAGCACCCGCAGCGCGACGACCCCGGCCCCGACGAGCACCGCGAGGACCAGGCCGGCGACCAACGTCCGGCGTAGCCAGCGTGGTCTGCGCCGTTCTGCGGCTGCCTGTTCGGGGCCCTCCGGCGAGGTTGGCGCCGCCGGACCGTCCCGGCTCCGCGGCGACGTGGTGCCTCCCGGGCCGTGGGTACGCGAGGATCACTCGCACCTCAGCCTAGGTCCGAATTGTCCGCCTCGGGCTACTTCTCGCTGGCGAGGACGCCGGGGTTGGCGGCGATGAACTGCGCCAGGGTGTCCGATTTCACCGCGCGGAACATCCCCATGGTGGTCCCGGTTAGCCCCTCGCCCCCTTGCACGGAAGCGAACGTGCCGTTGTTCGTACGCAGCAGGACCAGGTCGTTCGCGGCGACACCCTTGAGCGTGAAGATGAAGTCGTCGATCGGTACGCCGCCCGTGTCCAGGGTGAACGCCTTGCCGGCGGCGTCCAGTATCTTGTGCAGCTTGAGCGGGTTCGCGACGACGCCGGTCGACATCGCCTTCTTCGCCATTGCCTTGATCAGCTGCTGCTGGTGCCGCTGGCGGTCGTAGTCGCTGTTCGGCAGCCCGTACCGCTGCCGGGAGTAGTCGAGGGCCTCCCAGCCTTTCATCTCGCGGCAGCCGACCTTGTACACGACCGGTTCCTTGTGGCCGCTCATCTTCTTTGCGTCCGCGACGTACGTCAGCTTCCCGTCGACGTAGAGGTAGTGGACGGACTTCACCTCGTGATCGACGCACATCTGGACGGTGCCCAAAGCGTCAATCACGCCCTTGAATCCGGTGAAGTCGATGATCGCCGCACCGTCGAAGCCGATGCCGGTGACGCGCTTGATGGTCTGCGCCATGAGCTGAGCGCCGCCGGCCCACCCGCCCCCGTTCTGTGCGCCGAAATAGAACGCGGCGTTGATCTTGTCGCGGCCACCGCCGTAGTGGCTCTTCTCGAAGCGCGGGATGTCCACGATGGTGTCACGCGGGATCGACAGCAGGTACGCCTGGTCATGTGTCGCGGGCACGTGCAGGATGATGATCGTGTCGGCTCGGGTGTTGTTCTTATCCCAACCCGTGCGCAGGTCCAGGCCGAGCAGCAGCAGATCGATCGGGCCGTCCAGCGACGCGCCGCCCTCGGCGTCGGTCTTGCCCGCCTCGCCCAGCAGGTTGTCCTGGGTGATGCCGCTCGTCAGTTGTCCGATCAGCGCCTTGCTTCCCACGATCGCCGCGCCGCTGGCCATCATCAGCAGGGCCCCGAGGATCACGGTCAGCCGCGCCCAGAGTGGATCGGGCCGCTTACGCTTCCTACTCGTCCTCGTGCCGCGTCCGCGCCCGGTGCGGCCACCGGCGCCCGTGGGGCCGGGGCTGTAGGGTACGTCGGTCGGATCCAAATACGCCGGGGGTCGGCGGGTCTGGACCTGCATCCGGCACTCCTGAGTCCACGGCGAGGGGGTCGGCGCCACGGGCGCGTGCTCACTGTACGGATCATTTCTCGATCGTGCGAGTTCGAGATCCCACCGTGACTGCGAGCTTGTGACCAATGCCGGACTTGTGCCCCAGTGATCGCCCGTTCAGCCGCCGGGGTTGGGGGACGGCTGGGGGTTCGCCTGTACCCATTCGGCCATCTTGTCCGCGGAGATCGCTTGGTACATCGCCAGCGCCTTCTCGCGGTCGGAGACCACGACCGACTCACCGTTGATCATGTCAGTGCCGCTGTGAGGACTCGTCAGGAACTGGAGGTTCTCGCCGCGCAGACCGTGGAACTGGATCGCCATGTCGACGATCGAGAAGCCGGTGTCCACGGTGACCGCATCGGTCACCGAGCGGAGGAACGCGTTCAGCTTCGGGGGGTTCGCCAGCGTGCCGGTGCTGACGGCCTTGTCCATCAAGGCCTTCAGGAACTGCTGCTGGTGGCGTACCCGGGCGAAGTCGCCGTCCGGGAACTGCTTGCGCTGCCGGATGTAGTCCAGCGCCTGGGCGCCGTTGAGGTGGTGGGTGCCCTTCGTGAACGTCCGGTATGGCTTGTGGATGGAGGTGATCGTGCGCTCGATGTAGAGGTCCACACCGCCCAGCGCGTCGGTGACCTCCTTGAACCCGCCGAAGTCGATGGCCATCACGTGATCGATGCGCACGTCCGTGAAGCACTCAACCGTGCGCACGGCGAGCGGGAGGCCGCCCCACGCGAACGCCGCGTTAATCTTCGCGCGCCGGTCGCCGCAGTCCGCACCGGCGTTCTCGGGCACGGGCACGTAAAGGTCGCGCGGGATCGAGATCAGGTACGCCTTGTCGTGGTTGGACGGGATGTGCATCACGATGATCGTGTCCGCGCGCCAGGCGCTCGCCGAGTCGACTGGCGCGTCCGGGTCGCGTGAGTCGCTGCCGACCAGCAGGATGTTCAGGGCGCCGGCAACGGTCTTGGCCGGCCGACCGCCGGTCAACGCCCGAAACGGGTCGGTTCGGGCGATACGCGAGTCGAGGCTGTGGACATAGAGGTAGCCGCCGCCGACGAGCAGCACAGCGAGCACCAAGCCGACCACCAGGGCGATCCGACCCCACCGCGGCCGGGGACGGCGTCGACCGGGCTCCTCGAAGCCAGTTCCGTCACCATCGCCGGGCCCGCCCGGGCCGCCCGGACCCTCACCCAGGACGGTGCGTGCGGGCTGGCTGGCGGGGCCGTAACTGCTCGGCTGGGAGCCGGGCACCCGCGCGCGGCCGGCGACGCGGCCCTCGACGGACGCTCCCGCGCCGGGCACCGACGCGCGACCGGAGGCAGGCCCGGGGGTAGGCGTGGTGGGTGACATGGCACCAAGGGTACGTTCCGGCCGCACGCGTCACCGGGTGTCGCTGCCGCGGGTCGCCCGAATCTGCTGCCCCTCAGCGACCGGCGAAGTAGTCGATGGTGCGCCGCAGGCCCTCCTCGGGACCGACGGTGGGCTCGAATCCCAGGCGCGTACGCGCAAGGGTGAGGTCCGGGCGCCGCAGCTCGGGATCGTCCGGCGGGCGGGGGACGTACGTGATCAGGGAGTCGCTGCCGACGAGCGCGACGATCGTCTCGGCCAGGTCGCGCATGCTCACCTCATGCTCGGTGCCGCAGTTGATCGGACCCGTCTCGGTGGAGTCGAGCAGCAGCAGGATGCCGCCGACGAGGTCGTCGACGTAGCAGATCGAGCGCGTCTGCTCGCCGGTGCCGGCCACCGTGAGTGGCTCGCCGCGCAACGCCTGGCGGATGAATGTCGGAATCGCCCGGCCGTCGTCCTGGCGCATCCGCGGGCCGTACGTGTTAAAGATACGGACAATGCCGACATCGAGGCCACGGCTGCGGTGGTACGCCATCGTCGCGGCCTCGGCAAACCGCTTCGCCTCGTCGTACACGCTGCGTACCCCGACCGGATTCACGTTGCCCCAGTACGACTCCGGCTGCGGATGCACCTGCGGGTCGCCGTACGCCTCGGATGTCGAGGCGAGGATGAACCGGGCGCCGTCGGAGACCGCCCGGTCGAGCAGGTGCAGGGTGGCCGTGGAGCCCACCCGAAGGATCTCGATCGGCAGCTCGGTGAAGTCCGTCGGGCTCGCCGGCGACGCCAGGTGCATGATCGCGTCGAACCGCTCGGCGATGGCGGGGTGGTCGGCCGGGAGGCCCTCCGAGATGTCCGCCTCGATGAGCGTAAATCCGGGGTGCTCGGTGAGCTGCGCGAGGTTGTCCTTGGACCCGGTGACGAAGTTGTCGACCGCCACGACCGTGCAGCCGCGGGCGATCAACATGTCGACCAGATGCGACGGCACGAAGCCGGCACCGCCGCTGACGAGGATTCGTTGACCGCGTCCGTAACGCTGCGCAACCACCATGGGCTCAGCCTAACGGCCGGCCCCGAGCCCGTCGATCTAGGGCGAATACCGGCGGTTGGAGATCAACTAGCTCGGCATCCGCCCCAAATCGACTGGGACTCTCAGTGCGCGCCGACACCCGTGAGGGAGCGCACCTCGAGTTCGGCGTACTTTGCCTCGCTCGCCGGCTCGCGGGACAGCATCGTGCCCAGCCAGCCGCAGAGGAACCCGAACGGGATGGAGATGATGCCCGGGTTGTTCAGCGGGAACCACTGCCAGTCGTGCTTCGGGAACATCGATGTCGGCGCGCCCGAGACGACCGGCGAGAAGAACACCAGGAAGACCGCGGCGAATAGGCCGCCGTAGATCGCCCAGACCGCGCCGGAGGTGGTGAACCGCTTCCAGAACAGGCTGTACAGGATCGCCGGCAGGTTGCCCGACGCGGCGACCGCGAACGCGAGCGCGACGAGGAACGCGACGTTCAGGCTCTGGGCGTAGATGGCGAGGACGATCGCCACCGCGCCGATCACGAACGCCGAGATCCGGGCGACGTTGACCTCCTGCCGCTCCGAGGCCTGCCCGTCCTTGACCACGTTCGCATAGAAATCGTGCGCGAGGCTGGACGAGGACGCGAGCGTCAGACCGGCGACGACGGCCAGGATCGTCGCGAACGCGACCGCGGCGATCACGGCTAGCAGCGCCGCGCCTCCCGTGGTGCCGCCGAGGTAACGCTCGCCCAGCGACTGCGCGAGCTGCGGCGCGGCCGTGTTGCCCGCCTTGTCCTGGGCGGTGATGGCCTTGCCACCGACGAGGGCCGCGGCGCCGAAGCCAAGGGCGAGCGTGAGCAGGTAGAACGTCCCGATGATGCCGATCGCCCACAGCACGCTCTTCCGGGCGGCCCGCGCGGTCGGGACGGTGTAGAACCGGATCAGGATGTGCGGCAGGCCGGCCGTGCCGAGCACCAGCGCGATGCCGAGCGAGAACAGGTCGATCTTGTTGTAGAAGGTCTGCTTCGAGTCGCCCGCGACCTCCACGCCATATCGCAGGCCGGGCTCGATGAACTTGTCGCCCTTGCCGGACGCCGCCGCCGCGTCGCCGAGCAGCGACGACAGGTTGAACTTGTACGCGGCACCGACCAGCAACGCCATGACGATCGCGCCGGCCATCAGCAGGAACGCCTTGACCATCTGGACGTACGTGGTGCCCTTCATGCCGCCGACCGTCACGTAGATGATCATGAGGGCGCCGACCAGCACAATCGTCGTCACCTTCGCGGTGTCGGCGTCCATGCCGAGGAACGTCGAGCCGGGTTTGATGCCGAGCAGCAGGGCGACGAGCGCGCCGGCGCCGACCATCTGGGCGAGCAGGTAGAAGATCGAGACCGTGATCGTGGAGACCGCCGCCGCGGTCCGCACCGGCCGCTGCCGCATCCGGAACGCGAGCACGTCGGCCATCGTGTACCTGCCGGCGTTGCGCAGGAACTCGGCCACCAGCAGCAGCGCCACGAGCCAGGCCACCAGGAACCCGATCGAGTACAGGAAGCCGTCGTAGCCGAAAAGCGCGATGATGCCGGCGATGCCGAGGAACGACGCCGCCGACATGTAGTCGCCACCGATCGCCATGCCGTTCTGGAAGCCCGAGAACGACCGTCCACCGGCGTAGAAGTCGGTGGCGTTCTTCGTCTGCCGGCTGGCCCACACCGTGATGCCCAGCGTGATCGCGACGAAGATGAGGAACAGCGTGATGGTCAGGGTCCGGGCGGTGTCGCCGCTGGACTCCGCCGCCAGGATCGAGCTCATCGGCGCGCCTCCTCGTCGAACGAGTCCTTGATGCGGTCGGCGAGCGGATCCAGTCGGCGGCCCGCGTACCGCGCGTACCACCACGCGATCAGGAATGTGGACACGAACTGGAGCAGCCCGAAAACGAGGGCGACGTTGATGTGGCCGACCACCTTCGTGTCCATGAAGCCCCGGGCGTACGCCGAGAGGATCACGTAGAGGAGGTACCAGAGGAAAAAGGCGATGGTCATCGGAAAGACGAAGTTGCGCAACGTCCGGCGGAGCCGGATAAAGTCCTCCGATCGCTGCACCTCGGCGTACCGATCCGGCTCGGTGTCGGCGGGCGCGGAGATGGGTGCGTCCGTGCTCATGCGGTTCACCACCTAGTTCTGTCGGGGGCGGTTGCGCGCACGGTAGGTAGGGTGGGCCGAACGCCGGAAGCGGGATCGGGCGTCGCGTGTGCAGAACTGCGCCGAATGGACGACGGCCTGCGCCGAGTGACCTACATCACGCCGATTACCGGTCGGCGAGCCCGCGGTAGCGGCCGCGGAAGTGGATCAGGGGATCGCCGTCCTCGCCGAGCTCCACCCGCTCGATCGTCGCCTCGACCAACAGTCCCCACCCGAACGGGCGCGCCGCGTCGAGGCGGCACCCCACCCAGCTCGCCAGCTCCGCGAGGACCGGGCCGTGCGGGGTGTGCCTCCACTCGGAACCGGCGAAGGGCCCGCCGGGCGCGGGCAGCTGGCCGGCGAACCTGTCGGCGAGCTGCCGGTGAGCGGATCGGAGCGGCGCCACCACGAACCGGCCGGCGCGCTCGGCCGCGGGCCAGAAGGCTGACTCCTCGTCGATCAGGCCCAGCAGCCTCGCCGGTTCGCCATCGGCCACCAGGGTCGATGAGACCGTCAGGCCCGCCCGACCGCCGTCGGGAGCGGCCGCCGTCCACAGCGTGACCGCGGCGGGTAGCCGCCCTCGCACCCGGCGTACGGGCGATCGCGCGTGCTCCGGCGTCGCGAACGGGTTGCTCGCGTGGATCTGTGCACCCGGCTCGGGATGACTCACGCCGCCCATTCTGCCCGCGGCGGGCCGCCGCCGGTCCGGCATGCGGCCCAGGCGGCCGGTGCCCTCGGGCTGCGCGCGGTCGATCGGTCAGCGGCGCGGCGTGACGGCGGTGAGCAACTCCGGGGCCCGCCGGTCGAGCACGTCGCCCGCCAGGTAACAGCCCAGCACGGCGGCGGTCAGGCCGTACGCGAGCCCGACGGGCAGGGCGAGCCATCGCCAGGCATCGCCGGCCACGGCGGAGACCACCGCGAACGGCGCCGCAAAGGCCAGTGAGCCGACCAACCCGGCGAGGCTGAGCAGGCTCTTCGTCACACCCGCGCCGGTGTTGATGGCGAACGGGTTGGATGAGTCCGGCAGCGCGTACGCGCCGAGCACCGAGACGAACAGGACGACCGCGAGGCCGGTGCCGTACGCGGCGTACAGCCCGCCGAGCATGACCGGGAGCCAGCCGGGCTCGCCCAGCACGACCGCGACGGCGGCGGCGATCACCGTCATGAGCGGGACGAGGTAGATGGAGTACGCCACGATCCTCGAACGCAGCTCCAACCGGCCGGGCACGCCGGCCACGATGTGCGCGGCGTACGCGGTGCCGTCGAAGCCGAACTGATTCGCCAGGGTCACCGCGGCGAGCGTCCCGACGAACAGCATCGAGCCGGTGACGGTCGCGGGCGTACGCGGGACGCCGGGCTGCGCCTCGAGCAGGCCGCCGCTGGTCAGGTTGATCACCAATGGCAGAAACACGCCGATGACCGAGAACGTGATCAGGTTGGCCCGCCGCCGGGCGTCCCGCCACCAGTACCGCACCTCACGCGCGACGAGCGCGCCCGACCGGTCCCGGCGTAGGAATCCGAGCGGGCGCGGGAAGAGTTGCGCCACCGCTCCGCCGCGCCGGTCCGCCGCCCGTCCCGCGTGGGTCGCGCCGCCGGAGACGGAGCCGACCATCGCGGACTCGAGCGTCCGGGACCACCACCAGAGCAGCACGGCGACGGTCACCGCGGTGAGCACGAGCTTCGCGACCGCGGCCGCCGGCCGGCCCTCGGCCACGTCGAAGCCCGTCGTGTACGGGGCGGCCAGCGGCGTCCAGCCGACCACCCGCGCGAACCGCGCGAGCTGGTCGAGGTCGGCTCGCTGGGCGGCGGCGATCGCCCCGAACTGCAGCGGTCCGAGCGAGGCCGCGAGCACCGCGAGCGCAACCGCGGCCAGGTCGCGCACTCGTCGCGACCGCAGCATCGACGCGAACGCGCTCGTCATCGCGCGGCTGACCATTACGCAGAGCACGATCGCGATCAGCGCGCCGATCGCCTCGACGGCGGCCGCCGTGGCCCCGCCGTGAACCGCCGCACCGAGCACCAGGCCTCCGGTCGCGAGCAGGGTGGCCACCGCCGGGATGCCGACGAACGCGGCCGCCAGGAGGCCGCCGACGAGGGTACGCCGCGACAGCGGCAGCAATGCGAAGCGGGCGGGCTCGAGGGTCTCGTCGACGCCGAAGAACACCAGCGGCATGAACAGCCAACCGAGCACCAGCATCGCTCCGCCGAACGCGGGAACCAGCACCGCGAACTCGCCGTCCTCGGCCGCGGACAGCGCGAACAGCCCGAATCCGCCGAACGCGAACCACAGCCCGACCAGCGCGCCGAGGACGAACATCACGACGCGCGAGGTCTGCCCCCGGAACCCGTTGCGGAGGACGCGCAGCTTCAGCAGGACGAAGTGCCGCGCCCGGACCGGCCGCACCGACCCGATGTCGTTCGTCTCGGTTGCCGGCGCCGTCACAGCCACGACAGCTCCTCGCCGGTGGCGATGCGGCCGCCGACGACCTGTACGAACACATCTTCGAGCGATCGGCCCCGGCGCACCGCGTCCAGGGTGCCGACCGCGGTGATGCGGCCCTCGGCCAGGATCGCCACGTGGCTGCACAGCCGCTCGACGACCTCCATGACGTGGCTGGAGAAGATGACCGTGCCACCGCCACTCACGTAGCGGTGCAGGATGTCCCGGATCAATGCGGCGGAGACAGGGTCGACCGCCTCGAACGGCTCGTCGAGCACGAGCAGCCGCGGCGCATGGAGCAGCGCGCAGGCGAGCCCGATCTTCTTCTTCATGCCGGCGGAGTAGTCGACGACCAGAGTGCGGCCGGCATCCGCGAGCGCGAACACGTCGAGCAGCTCCCGCGCGCGTCGGTCCACGACCGCCGGATCCATACCGCGCAGCAACCCCTGGTAGGCCAGCAGCTCGGCGCCGTTGAGCCGGTCGAACAGCCGGACTCCGTCGGGCAGCACGCCGAGTCGCCGCTTGGCCTCGACCGGATCGGCCCAGACGTCGTGGCCGAGCACCCAGGCGCGGCCCGCGTCGGGCCGGAGCAGGCCAACGGCCATCGACAGGGTCGTCGTCTTGCCCGCGCCGTTCGGGCCGAGCAGGCCGAAGAACGAGCCGGCCGGCACGTCCAGGTCGATGCCGGCCACGGCGACCTTGGCGTCGAACCGTTTGACGAGTCCGCGCAGTGCCAGGGCGGGCTGCACCGCATTGATCACGCCATCGACCGTACCGGCCGCGAGCCCGGCGGTGCGGCAACGGACAGCGGGTACGGTGAAAACGTCCCATTCGAGGCTAGGACGGGAGGCGTGACGATGGCCCAGTTCCTCGCGCGCCCCGCGGCTTCCGGCGAGGCGTGGACGGTCGACGACCTGATCGCGCTGCCGGACGACGGGTACCGCTACGAGATCTTCGATGGGACCCTCCTCGTGGCCCCTCCTCCTGCTTTGCGGCATTTCGGGGTAGCCGTCCGCCTGGTTGATGCGCTCAAACCTCAGGCGCCTCCGGGCGTTCTCGTGTCCTCGGCGGGAGGTAGTGTCCTGATCCGCGGCGGTCGTTCTTACCTCATCCCCGACGTGCTCGTCGTGCGAGACGCCGCGGTACGGCGGACGCCGGATGCGCTCGGCTTCGACCCAGTGGATGTGCTGGTCGTGGTCGAGGTCCTTTCATCGAGTAACCGCGGACGCGATCTCGTGCTCAAGCGGCACGAGTACGCGGCCGCGGGCATCGGGACGTACTGGATCGTCGACTCGGCCGGGCCGACGCTGACCGTGCTCCGGCACGACGGCGAGGGGCACTACGACGAGGTGGCGACCGTCAAGCCGGGTGAGCGCTGGGAGGCGGACGAGCCGTTCCCGCATGCCGTGGACCCGGCCGAGTTCGCCTGACGCCCCGGATCACAGCCGCAGCAGGGATTCCGGTGCATGGAGCCGCAGCATCGTCGCGGCCACGTCTGGTGGTGTACGGACCCGGCTGGCCATCGACGCCACCGCCATCACCGCGAACGCCAGCGGCACGCTCCACGCCGCCGGTTGGGCGATCAGCGCCGCCGGCCAGCCGGACAGCGGCGGCCCGAGCACCGTGACGAGCACGGCGGCGGCTGCGGCGCCACCACCGACGAGGATGCCGGCCGCTGCCCCAACGTCCGTCAACCCCCGCCACCAGATGCCGAGCACGAGCAGCGGGCAGAAGCTCGACGCGGCCACCGCGAACGCGAGTCCGACCACGCGGGAGACGTCCAGCCCGGCCACGTTGAGCGCCAGCACGACCGGCGCCGCACCGCCGACCAGCGCCGAGATCCGGAAGTCGCGGACAGAACCGGCGCCCAGCACGTCGGTCGACAGCACGCCGGCGACGCTGGTCAGCAGCCCCGACGACGTGGACAGGAACGCCGCGAACGCGCCCGCGGCCACCAGGGCGCCGAGGAGTTGGCCGAGCGGGCCGCCGCCGAGCGCTGCGCCGGGCAAGACCAACACCACGGCATCGGTACGCCCGGTGAGCAGTAGCTGCGGGGTGTAGATCCGACCGAGTACGCCATAGAGCGTCGGCGCCAGGTAGAACGTCCCGACCAGGGCCAGCACGACCAGTGTCGTGCGCCGGGCGGCGGCGCCGTCCGGGTTGGTGTAGAAGCGGACCAGCACGTGTGGCAGGCCCATCGTGCCGAGGAACGTGGCGAGGATCAGCGAGTAGGTCGCGAACAGTCCGCGAGGGCTGCCCCGCGAGTCGCCGGGCAGTAGCCAATCCAGCCCGTTGCTGCCGGTTATGCCGGCCACCGCCGGGACTTGGTCACCGGCCTCGAAGGAGAGCCTGTCGCCCGGGCGTACCTCCACTGTGGAGCCGTCGGCGAGGGTGAGGGTCGCCCGGTGCTCGACCTCCACGGTGGTGGCGTGCTTGAACGTCATCCCGTCCGGCGGCGTCAACGCCGGGTGCCCCTCGGCCTGCCAGTGGAGCACCAGGAAGATTGCGGGCACCGCGAGCGCGGTGAGCTTGAGCCAGTACTGGAACGCCTGCACGAACGTGATGGCGCGCATGCCGCCGAGCGCCACGTTGGCCGTCACGACCGCTCCGACGAGCACCGCACCCAGCTCGTACGGCCCGCCGGTCACCGTGTTGAGCGTGAGCCCCGCGCCCTGCAGCTGCGGGACCAGGTACAGCCAGCCGATGAAGACCACGAACGCGGTGGCCAGCTTGCGCAGTCGCTTGGAGTGCAACCGGGCCTCGCAGAAGTCCGGCAACGTGAACGCCCCCGAACGGCGCAGCGGGGCCGCGACGAACAGCAGCAGGGCCAGGTAACCGGCGGCGAAGCCGACCGGGTACCAGAGCATGTCCACGCCGTTCTTGAGGATCAGCCCGGCTACGCCGAGGAAGCTGGCGGCCGACAGGTACTCGCCACCGATCGCGGCCGCGTTCCAGTTCGGGCTGACCGTGCGCGACGCGACCAGGAAGTCCGACGTCGTGCGGGCCAGCCGCAGCCCGTACGCGCCGATGATGAGGGTGGCGAGGGTGACCGCCACGATCGCCGGGACGGTATACGGATTCGCCACGGCTAACGGTTTCCGGAATCGACGCCGGCACCAGCGGTGTCGGTCTCGGCGGCGAGGCCGTGGTCCGGCCGGCGCACCAGGTGCGCGAAGTCCTGCTCGTTGCGCTCCGCCAGGCGCACGTACGCCCAGCCGACCGCGACCAGGAACGGAAACGCGGCGACGGCGAGCAGCAGCCAGGGCAGGTTCACGCCGAGCAGCGTGACCTTGGCGGTCTCCGGCGCCACGGCGAACAGCAGCGGCAGGGCGCCCAGTCCGATCGCCACGACGACGGACAGCCGCAGCGCGAGGGCGAGCTGCGCCCGCACCAACCCGCGCACCAGCGCCTCCCCCACGCGGGTCTGCTCGGTCAGCTCCGCACGCGTGCGGTCCTGGCCGGTGCGCTGGCGGACGATCTGCGCCAAAACGACGCGGGTCCGCTGGGGTGGCGAGGCGGTCATGCGGGGAGTCTCACCTACGACGTGCTCAGGGGCAATCGCCGGCCGCCGTCCCGGCCGGCGCGCCGGCGAGCAGGCGGCGGGCGGATGCGCGGGAGGCGTTGAACTCGCGCCAACCGTCGGGGTGGTCGGTGAGACTTCGGGCGAGGTCGCCGAGAGCGCAGGAGCGCAGCTCGGCGGGGAGGCGGTCGAGCGCCGGCACCGCGTCGGCGGACAGCCCGGAGAGGTAGCGCGTGTCGATCCGGTCGATCCGCTCATACCGGTCGACGTTCCGGTCCGCTATGAACCGGTCCGGGTTGAGCACCGCGAGCCCGAGCAGGGCGGCCACCGCCGTACCGAGCACGGCCTCCGCGAGCCAGCCTCCACGCAGCCGCAGGCCAGCGGCCAGCACCGCGAGGAACACGACGCCGAGCCACAGCTCGCAGGCCGAGACCAGCACGCGCAGCCGGGTGAAGCCGTACGCCTCCTGATAGGTGGCCATCCGGTGCATCGCGGACGCGACGATGACGAGCGTGAGGACCGTCAGCGCGCCGAGTAGCACCCGGAGCAGCAGCCGATCTGGCCGGCTCGCTCGGGGCGCCCACCGCGCGGCCCCGCCGACGACCGCGAGCGTCAGGCCGGTGACGACGAGCAACTGCCAGAACCCCCGGCGGGCGTACTCCGCGTACGTCACGCCCGCGGTCCGCAGCACGTAGTCGGCCCCGCCGAAGAAGACCGTCGCCTGCACCGCGACGAACGCGGCGAAGAGCAGCACCAGCGCGGTCACCGGCAGGGCCCACTCCACGCGACGGAGCCGAACCCGTGGCGCGCGAGCAAGCTCGTCCAGATCCGGTGGGGCGCCGAGCGTGAAGGCCGCGCCCAGCGTGGCGAGCGCGCCGACCGGGAACAGAAGGAACGTCCGGTTGAACCCCTCCGGAGAGGCGTCCGGCACCAGGCGGTCCAGCAGCCGCCCGAACGCCGGGTCGGCCGAGGCGAGCAGCGGCACGAAGAGGAGCAGGACCCCGGCGGTGAGCCCAAGGGCGACTGCCAGGCCGGTGGTCCGGGTGCCGCCCAGCCGGGCAACACCGCGGGTAGCCCACGGCAACGCCCGCGCAGCGGCCGCCGGCAGCCCAAAGATCGCGGCGGCCATGCCGCCGAGAGATCGACCCCCGGCCAGCGCGAGTGCGGCCGTGACCACGGCGGTCAGCAGGCACAGCACGAACAGCCAGCCGGCCGCGCGCACCGCGCCCACCGCGAGGAGAGCCAGAGTCGCCGCGCTCCAGGCCACCCGTCGAGCCGTGAGCGGGCCGCCTGCGCCCCCGCCGGCCCACACCAAGGCGGCCGCGGTGGTGATGCCGGCGGCGAGCCAGCCGATGCCGGGCCGGTCGAGGGGGAGTCCGGCCGCGGCGGCGACGCCGCCGACCGTCGCCGCTACCAGCACGGCCGGACCGGCCGCCCCCGGCGGGCCGGGCCAGCGACGCTGGTAAAAGGTCGGCCGGTTCGGGTACGGCGCGGCAGGTCCGCTCCGGACCTCGGTCGTCTCCGGGAGGGGTGTTGTGGTCGCGGGGGACGAGAGTTCGGGCACAGCCAACCTCCTTGTGGGTGGCGTGGGTGGGCAGCGGCGCGGCCTGCGCCGCGCTCGGCGTACCCGCCGTTCCGCCTGATTGTTCTCCAGGTCGTCGAGGCGGAGGGTCGGACCAGTACCGAGGGATCCAGCCCGCGCGGGGTGCTCTAGCGATTCCAGGCCTGCTTCGCCGACCGGACGAGCCGATCCTTCAGGTCGCGTGTGTGCCGGCGGGACACCGGCAGCTCGGTTTCGTCGACCACCACGACGTACCCCGAGTTGGCCAGCCGGAGTTCGTCGATGAGGCGCATCTGCACGAGATATGACCGATGGATGCGGACGAACCCGGCGTCGGCCCAGCGTTCGGCGAGCGTCGCCAGCGGCACGCGTACCAGATGTGAGCCGTCCGAGGTGTGCAGGCGGGCGTAGTCGCCCTGTGCCTCCACCCAACGGACGGCGGAGCGCGGCAGCATCCGGGTGGTACCGGCCAGCTCGACCGGAATCGTCTGATCCTCCTCGATCCCGAAGCCGGCGGGCTGGGTGGGCATCGTCCGGGAGCCGGTGACGCGCCGTAGCGACTCGGCCAGCCGCTCGGCGCGGACCGGCTTGCGGACGTAGTCGGTGACGCCGAGGTCGAACGCGTCGACGGCGGCATCGTCGTACGCGGTCACGAACACGATCGCGGGCGGGCGCGCGAACCGGCGCAGCACCCGGGCCAGCTCCATTCCGTCCAGACCCGGCATGCGGATGTCGAGAAATACCGCATCGACGTCGTTGTCGCGCAGCACGCGCAGCGCCTCGGTGGCGTCGGAGGCGGTGCTGACGCGCGCGACCCTGGGGTCGTTGCGCAGCAGGTAGGCGAGCTCGTCCAGGGCGGGCGGCTCGTCGTCCACGGCGAGTACGCGCAGGAACGCGCCGACCCCGGTCACGGCGCACCGGCCCGGACCGCCGGGTGGAACTTCGGCACCCGCATGCTCACCTTCGTACCCGCTCCCGGGCCGGTTTCCACCACCAGGCCGTACTGATCACCAAATACCGATCGGAGTCGTTCGTCCACGTTGGACAGCCCAACGTGCTGCCCGGCCTCGCTCCCGTCGTCACCGCTCTCGGCGGCCACCTCCGCCACCAGGACCGACGGGTCCATGCCGACGCCGTCATCCTCAACCGTGATATGGCATTCGGCTCCGGCGTCGCGCGCCTCGATGCTGACCATACCGACGCCCGGTTTTCGGGACAGACCATGCCGAACGGCGTTCTCGACCAGGGGTTGCAGGCACAGATACGGCAGCCCGACCGGGAGTACCTCGGGGGCGATCCGCAGCCGCACCTGCAGCCGGTCGCCGAACCGGGCCCGCTCGATGGTCAGATACCGGTCGATCGAGCGCAGCTCCTCGGCGAGCGTCGTGAAATCGCCGTGCGCCCGGAACGAGTACCGGGTGAATTCCGCGAACTCCAGGATGAGCTCGCGCGCCCGCTCGGGATCGGTACGCACGAACGAGGCGATCGCGGTCAGCGCGTTGTAGATGAAGTGTGGGCTGATCTGGGCCCGAAGCGCCCGCACCTCGGCGCGGGCCAGCCGCTCGCGGGATGAGTCCAGCTCGGCGAGCGCGAGCTGCGCGCCAACCCATCGCGCCGTCTCCATCGTGGCCTGCACAAGTCCGGGTGCCGGTGGACCGTCCGCGATCGCGATGAGCGCCACGGTCGGGGCACCGTCCGACCCGCTCAGGGGCGCCACGACCGCGCCGCGGACGAGGCAGTCGATCCGGTCGCAGGCAAGCTCCGACTGGCCGAGGACGGTGGAGCGTCCGGCGTCGATCGACCGCTTCCCCGCCGCCGCCAGCTGCTCGCGGTGGTGCTCGCCGCGGCCGTCGAGCGTGAGCAGCCCTTCCCGGTCGCCGATCGCGAGACCGGCCGCGCCAACGAGGGTCCGCAGGTGTCGCGCCGATTTGGCCGCCGTCGCCGGGGCCAACCCGTGCCGCAAAGAATCCGCCGCGAACCGGGCGGTGTGCAGCACCTCGTACGTCGCCCGCTGGGTCGCCGTCGCGATCCCACGGCGGGCACGCAGGCGTACCACCGCATAGACCGCGCCCGCGAGCGCGGCGACCAGCGCGAGCACGGCGAGGACCGCGGACAGGTCGGATCCCACGGGACGCATCCTCGCCCGCAATGCGGCTCCGACGCCAGGGTGGTTCCTTGCGGGGTTCCGCTGTCGCGGCGGCCTAAGGCGGCGACAGCCGCGCGAGCGGAGCGAGCGCCAGCAGCTCAGCGCGAGAGCCGCGCGAGCGGAGCGAGCGCCAGTTAATACGCGCCCTTGCGGACGAGCACGACGCCGACGGTGCGCCACAGGATGCTCAGGTCGTACGCCAGCGACCAGTTGTCGACGTAGTAGAGGTCCAGGCGGACCGCCTCGTCCCAGGACAGGTCGGACCGGCCGGAGACCTGCCACAGGCCGGTGATCCCCGGTCTGACCAGCAGCCGGCGCCGCACGTCGCCGAGGTAGTCGCCGTCGTCCGCCGGCAGCGGTCGCGGGCCGACGAGCGACATCTCGCCCCTGAGCACGTTGATCAGCTGGGGCAGCTCGTCGATCGAGGTCGCCCGCAGGAGCCGGCCGACCGGGAAGACCCGCGGGTCGTCGCGGACCTTGAACATCATGCCGTCGGCCTCGTTGAGCTCGTCCAGGGTCGCCCGCAGCTCCTCGGCGTCCTCCCGCATCGTGCGGAACTTCCAGACGCCGAAGGTCTTCCCCTCGTGGCCGACCCGCAGCTGCCGGAAGAAGACCGGCCCGGGGTCAGAGATTTTTATGGCGATCGCGACGGCTGTGAACAGAGGAGCGAGCAGGATGAGGCCGGTCGCGGCGGCGATGCGGTCCATCAGGTTCTTGGCGAGCCAGGCCACCCCGGACAGGGTCGGCTCCTCCACGTGCAGGAGCGGCAGACCCTCGATCGGCCGGATGTGCACCCGTGGCCCGGCGATGTCCGTGAGCTGGGGGGCGACGACGAGATCGACGCCGGTGCCCTCGAGCTGCCAGGCCAGCCGCCGCAGCTCGCCCGGTTCGGCGCTCGCCGAGCCACAGACCGCGATGGTGTCCGCACCGACCTCCCGGACCAGCGAGAGCACGTCGCGTCCGGCGTACACCGGAACGGGCGTCTCGATGCCGCGGGCCGCGCCGTACCCGTCGGTGAGATGGATCGCGACCGGAAGCAGCCCGGCCGCCGGGCTGCGGGTGACCGCGGTGTGGACGTCCAGCGCCTCGGGCAGCGTCCCGACGAGGACCATCCGGTGCGCGGCGTGCCCCGCCTTGCGCCGGACCAGGTGCAGCACGGACCGGGCAACGTACCGGGCGAGGAGGATGAAGACGAGCGCGAAGACGAGCGCGAAGCCGACCGAGAGCCGGGAGAGGTCGGTCTTCGTCGCGAACGCCAGGAAGGACACGGTGGCGGCGACGCCGACCGAGGCGCGGACCACCCGTTTGAACTCCTCGGTGCCAAGGCCGAGGTGCCGCCGGTCGTACGCGCCGTTGCCCCACAGCAGGACGACCCAGCCGAGCGGGAGCAGCAGGTACACGACGATCGAGAACAGCCCGGGCCGGTGTTGGAAGCCGGCGTGAGCCTTCTCGAAGTTCGTGACGGCGACCCAGCTGGCCAGCGCCGCGCTGCCGAAATCGAGTAGCAGCAGGATCAAGGTGTACGGGCGATGCCACCGCGAGGCGCGGCGTCGGCTCCGTGCCCAGGCCGATCGTGGTACGCCATTGGGGGTCGGTGCCGGCGGCTGCACCTGGAAGCTGTCGACGCGGCGTGTGGCCCCGCCCCGGCTCGTGCTCGTGGCCGGGCGTTGGAGGCTTGTCGTCACCTCACCCGCGTCCTCCCGCGATGCACCCCGCGCCCACCGCTTCAGTCTCCCACGCCGCTCGGCGCGGGAGCGGCGACCGCAGGGACATTACGTCACCCCGACCGCGTGGGGGAGGCGGGCGATTGACCGGGCCACTATACCGACGCGGGGCAAATGCGTAGCCCCTAACGTTCACCGCAGCAGCTTCGACATGCGCCGGTCGGCCAGCGGCTTTCCGCCAGTCTGGCAGCCGGGGCAGTATTGCAGGCTGGAGTCCGCGAACGACACTTCTCTGATCACTTCGCCGCAGACCGGACACGGCAGACCGGCCCGGGCGTGGACCCGCAGGCCGGAGCGTTTCTCGCCCTTGAGTTCGGCGGCCCGCTGCCCCACCGATCGGGCAACCGCGTCGGTGAGCACCCGCTGGGTCGCCCGGTAGAGCCGGGACATCTGCTCGTCGGTCAGCCGGCTGGAGATCGCAAACGGGGACAGCTTGGCGGTGTGGAGGATCTCATCGGAGTACGCGTTGCCGACCCCGGCGAGCACCTCCTGGTCGGTGAGCACGCCCTTGATCTGGCCGCGTCGGCCACGGATCCGTTCAGCGAACGTCTCCTCGTCCACCGCCAGCGCGTCCGGGCCCAATCGCCCCACGCCGGGGACCTGGGCCGGGTCGCTGACCAGGTAGGCCGCGAGCTTCTTCTGCGTACCGGCCTCGGTCAGGTCGAAGCCGGAGCCGTCGTCGAGGCGCACCCGGAGAGCGATCGGTCCCTTGCCGGGCTTGAGCTGGGCGGGGCCACCGAACGAGTCGCGGTAGTGCAGCCAGCCCGCCCGGGCGAGGTGGACGACCAGGTGCAGGTCGTCGCCGATGGTCACGTCGAGGAACTTGCCGTGCCGGCCGGCGTCGGTGATCTTCTGGCCGGCGGCCGCGGTGGGTGGTGGGTTGAACGTCTTCAACGCGCTGATCGCGGCCACCTCGAGCCGTTCGACGGCGTGCCCGACCGCACGCTCGCGCAGGTACGCGGCGAGGGCCTCAACCTCGGGCAGTTCGGGCACGGCGACAACGGTACCGTGTACTCACGTGAAGGTCGTGGTCGCGCACAACCGCTACCGGGAGGCCCTGCCCTCGGGGGAGAACACCGTCGTCGACCAGGAGATGGCCCAGCTCGAGGCGGCCGGCATCGAGGTGCTGCCGCTCCTGCGGAGCTCGGACGAGATCTCCCGGCTCTCCGCGGCCGGCAAGATGGCGCTGCCCTTGTCTCCGATCTACGCGCACGGTGCCCAGCGCGACCTGTCCCGCCTCATCGAGCGGCAGCGGCCGGACCTGGTGCACCTGCACAACCCGTACCCCCTGCTCTCCCCCTGGGTGGTGCGCACCGCGCACCGGCACAACCTGCCGGTCGTGCAGACCGTGCACAACTACCGGCAGGTCTGTTCCTCGGGCCTGTATTTCCGCGATGGCCACGTGTGCCACGACTGTCGGGACCGGTTCGTGGGCGTGCCGGCGGTGGTGCACCGGTGTTACCGCGGCTCGAGGGCGCAGAGCGCGCTGATGGCGACGGCGCTGGCCGTGCACCGACCGACGTGGCGCTCGGTCGACTGTTACATCGCGCTCACCTCAGCGATCGCCGACCACCTGCGCGACTACGGCATCCCGGACGACCGGATCGCGGTCAAACCGAACGCGGTGGCCGATCCCGGCCCGCCGCCGGAGGCCGCGGGCGACGGCTTTCTGTTCGTCGGCCGGCTTTCCCCGGAGAAGGGGCTCGGCCTGCTGCTCGACGCGTGGCGGTCTCACCCCGATGGTTCGCTGGGGCGGCTGCGCATCATCGGCGACGGAGAGCAGCGCGCCCTTGCGGAGGCGGCGGACGCTTCCCGCGGCGACGTGACATACCTCGGCGCGGCGGACCGGGAGGGCGTGTTCGCGGCCATGCGCGCCTCGGCGGTGATCGTGGTGCCGTCGACCTGGCTCGAGCCGTTGCCAACCGTGGTGATCGAGGCGATGGCCAACGGCCGGCCGGTTCTCGCGACCGCGGTCGGTGGGCTGCCGTATCTGGTCGGAGCCGACTCGCCGCCCGATGAACGCGCTGGCTGGGTCGTTCCGGCCGAGGCGGGTGCGCTGGCCGCCGCGCTGCCGGTCGCCCGCGCCGGCGCCGCCGGCCTCACGAAGGCCGCCCGGGCGCGCTACGAGCGCACCTTCCACCCCGACGTGGTCACCCGCCGCCTGATCGAGGTGTACGCCAGCGTGACCGCGTCGGGCCGGGGGTCGGCCTGACCCGCGGGGTCGGCGTGACCCGCGGTGGTCGGCCCGACCCGCTGGGTGTCGCGCACCAACGTTTGCTCCGCGGAAGCAGAGCAAAGGCTGTCGCGCGTATCCCTCGTGGCACGGCGACGCGCAGGCGCTACCAGTGCGGGCGATCAGCGAGAGCGGCGGGCGGCGAAGGCGATGCTCGCCAGCAGGAAGCCGCCATTGACGACCGTGAACGCCACGATCAACCAGATCGTCCACTGCGGAGCGACCGCGAGCACGAGGCCGGCCAGCGCGACCACCGCGCCGTAGTCGCGGACCAGCTTGACCACCCGCACCGGCAGCGACCGGGACGGCACCATGCTCGCCGCCTGCGGTCCGGACTGCAGCACCGAGGTGACCAGGTTGACCATCCAGGTGCCGGCGAACGCCGCCACCAGCCAGGCCGGCGTCGCCGGCCGTTGCGCCACCACAGTGGCCGCGAGGGCGGTGACCAGGGCGATCTGGGCGGCCACGTCGCAGAGCACATCCAGCCGGGCGCCGGCCGCACTGGTCCTCCCGGTCACCCGGGCAAGCTGACCGTCCGCGCAATCGAAGGCGTACGCGAGCTGCCAGCCGACGAGCGCAACCAGGCCCACCACCCAGGCGGGCGCGTCGCCGCGCGCCACCGCTGGGGCGAGCGCCACGACGGCCGCCGACACGGCGAGGCCCAGCACGAGGTTGATCAGCGTCAACGCGGTCGGCGTCGCGTCGAGCCGGTAGGCCGCCAGCGCGATCCGGGCGCCGAGACGCTGACTGAGCGCCTCGCTGAACAATCCCCCGCCGCGGTTCGTCGCGTAGAACTCGGCCACGGAGCGCCGTGGCGCATCAGTCGCCGAGGTCACCGATTGCACGGACGTAGTCTTTCAGCCGCGTCCGGATCTCGTCCCGCCCCAGAGCCAGGTGCTCGAGAATCGTGTACCGGTCGGGTCGGGTCCGCGGCGCGTACTCGACGGCCTCCGCGAACTGCTCGTCGGTCAGGCCGAGGTCGGCGGGCAGCCGGGGCAGGCCATGGCGTCCTAGGCAGGCCGCGAGCTGGCCAAGCCGGCCGGATCCGCGCAGGAACGTACAGAACAGCGCGCCGACGCCGCACTGCTCGGCGTGCAGCGCGGTGCCCGGGTAGAGGATGTCGATCGCATGGTTGATCTCATGGCAGCCGCCGCTGCACGGCCGGCTCGACCCGCAGACCGCCATCGCGAGCCCACTCGTGATCAGCGCCTCGGCGAGCACGGTGACGAATCCGTCGTCGGACATATCGCCCGGGTGGTTGATCACCGCTTCCGCGGGCGTGCGCGCGAGCGTCACCGCCAGCCCGTCGATCGGCTCGCCGCGCACCCGGTGGGCCAGCTCCCAGTCGGCGAGGGCACTGATGTTGCTCACCATTTCGGCGATGCCCGCCCGGGTCTGCCGATCGGGGCCGTTCTCCACGAAGTCGAGGTCGACGAGGACGGCGATCGGGACGTGTACGCCGTACGAGCCTCGGATCCCGTCGTGGTCCAGGGTGGCGACCGGCGAGGCGATCCCGTCGTTGGCGAGGCTGGTGGCCACGCTGACCATCGGGATCCCGTACATCGTGGCCGCGTACTTCGCCGTGTCGATGGTCTTGCCGCCCCCGATGCCGACGACGGCGTCGTAGGAGCGGGCGCGCAGCTTGGCGGCCAGCTCGTTGGCCGCGTCGAGCGTGCCGCCGCCGACCGTGAACAGGTCCGCGCCGCCGAGGCTCGGCCGGATCATCTCCGCGACCAGCTCGCCCTGCCCCGGGCCGACGACGACGGCCACGTCCCCGCCGGCCGAGATGCGCTTGTCGGCGAGGATGCCGCCAAGCTCCGCGACGGCACCGCGGCGAACGTCGATGATCAGCGGCGTCGTGACCGTGCGGGCTAGTAGCGGCACGCGATCTCCCTGGCCCTCGCGAGGTCGTCGTGGTTGTCCACCTCGACCCAGTCCACCGCGCCGATGGTCGCCGCGCGCACCTCGCCCCCGCGCTCGGCGTACTCCTGGTACCCGTCCTCGTAGTAAAGGTTGGGGTCGCGGCGCCAGGTGGCCTCGAGCGCGTCGGCCAGGCCGGCGGCGGCGTGCGGCTCGATGAGGGTCGCCCCGATGTACTCGCCGAACGCGGCGGCTGGGTCCATCAGCTTGGTGATCCTGGTCAGTCGCCCCGAGGAATCGAAGACGACCTTCATCTCCTCGTCGGCGAGCCGCTTGACGTTGTCCACCGCGAGCAGGATGCCGGGTCCGCGCTGGGCGAGGAGGCTCTTCTCCACGCTGACCGGGTGCACGGTGTCGCCGTTGACGAGCAGCGCGCCGGCGGCGAACCGCTCCCGCGCCAACCACAGGGAGTACGCGTTGTTCCACTCCTCGGCCCGGTCGTTGTGGACGAGGCTCAGCTCGACGCCGTACCGCTGTTGCAGGTCCGGCACCCGGCGTTCGACGGCCTCCACCGCGTACCCGACGACGACCGCGATCTCCGTCAGCCCGACCTCCGCCAGGTTCCGCAGCGCGATGTCCAGGATCGTGGTCTCGCCGTCCACCGGGACCAGCGCCTTCGGCAGCACGTCCGTATGCGGGCGCAGCCGGCGCCCGGCTCCGGCGGCGAGCACCAAGCCGATCATGGTGGAGTCCTCCCGAGGGGGTTACGGTTCGCGGTCGCCGCGGCGAACGTGCGGTGTCTAGAGGGGTGGTGCGTAGCGCTCCGTGACGATACCCCAGGTGGTGGCAAGCCTTGTAGTTCATCTGCCCTTCGGCCAGTATGTCCGTACGGTGCCTACCAGGGGTGATGCGCGATGCGGGTACGGGATGCGATGAGCAAGCCGGTGCTCGTGGTCGGCCCGGAGCACACCTTGCGGCAAGCGGCTCAGCTGATGGCCGCCCGCCGGATCGGATCGGCCGTGGTGATCGACCCAGACTCGGAGGGCGTGGGAATCATCACCGAGCGCGACGTTCTCAACGCGATCGGCGCCGGCCTGGATCCGGACATCGAACGCGCCTCCTCCCATATCACCTGGGATGTCGTGTACGCCGGGCCGGACTGGACGATCGAGGACGCCGCCACCGCCATGGCCCGTGGCGGGTTCCGGCACCTCGTCGTCGTTGAGGACGACGAGGTCCTCGGCGTGATCTCCGTTCGGGACATCATGCGCGTCTGGGCACAGAAGCGTGCCACCGCTCTCACCTGACGAGCGTCTCTCACCTGACACACGCGTCCCGTCCACTCCTCGGTCGGGGAGATGATCTCTGCGGTGGCCGGCGGACGGTCGGTCCACCGAGGGCTCTACGCCAAGAACGTCGACTCGCTGTCCGGCTCGGCCTTCGAGCGGGTGACGATCGGTGGCGAGGGGCACGTGCTGAAGCGCATCGGCCGCGAACTCGACTGGATCATGCGCGCGGTGGGCGACGGCATCGACGGAGACCCGCCGTGGGCCGTGTCCGTCTGGCGATACGGCCTGCTCGATGCGTTGCCACCCGAGCTGGACCACACGGTGGTCGGGATGGCTCACGACGGCCCGGGTCGCTACGCGATCCTCATGCGCGACGTCGGCGCCGCGATGGTGCCACCCGGCTCGGCCCCGATCCCGCTCGCCCAGCACCGGGCGTTCCTGGACCACATGGCAGCCATGCACGTCCGGTTCTTCCCGTTCGAGAGCGACCACGGTCTCATGCCCCTGGCCGCCAGGTACACCGCGCTCACTCCGGCGATGTCGGCGCGGGAGGCGGAGGCCGGGCGGGATGACCCGGTGCCGCGGGCGGTCCCCGCCGGCTGGGGAGCCCTGCGCGACGCCGCGCCGCCGGCGTACGAGATCGCGCACGCGCTGGGCACGGACTCGGCGCCGCTCGCGGAGGCGCTCGCCGAGACACCCGCCACATTGATCCACGGCGACTGGAAGTACGGCAACCTCGGCTCCCATGCGGACGGACGGACCGTCCTGCTCGACTGGGGCTGGCCCGGGCGGGCCGGGCCGTGTGTCGACCTGGCCTGGTATCTCGCCGTCAACTGTGACCGCTTGCCGGAGTCCAAGGAGGACGCCGCTCGGGCGCTCCGCGACGCCCTGGAGCGCCGCGGCTTGCGCACCGCCGGCTGGTGGAACCGGCAACTGGAGCTCGCGCTCGTCGGCGGGTTCGTCCAGCTGGGCTGGTCCAAGACCTACGACCCGGCCGAGCTTGGCTGGTGGACGGAGCGTGTCGTGCCGATCGGCCGCGATCTGCTGCGCTGTCCGTAGGCTGGCGCCATGACGGCCGAGCAGCTCATCTCGTTCGCCCGCGGGGCGCCCTCGCTGGACATCGTTGACGTCGAGGGCCTCAAGGCCGCGGCCGTACGCGTGTTCGAGGCCGATCCGGCCGGCATCACGGCGTACGGGACCTCGGTCGGCTACCCACCCCTGCGCGCCTGGATCGCCGCCAAGCACGGTGTCGACGTCGACCAGGTGCTCGTCACGAACGGTTCGCTGCAGGCCGACGCGTTCCTGTTCGAGCACCTCGTGCGCTCCGGAGACGCGGTCGTCGTGGAGCGCCCGACCTACGACCGGACGCTGCTCAACCTGCGTGGCATGGGCGGCCGTGTGCACCAGGTGACGCTGCAGCCGGACGGCATCGACACCGACGAGCTGCGCAAGCTTCTCGAGTCGGGGGTACGCCCAAGGCTGGCGCATATCATCCCGAATTACCAGAACCCGGCCGGTGTGACGCTGTCGCTGGCGAAGCGCCGCGCGTTGCTGAACCTGGCCGTCGAGTACGGCTTCACGATCTTCGAGGACGACCCTTACGCCGACATCCGGTTCCGCGGCGAGGCAAGGCCGAGCATGCTCTCGCTCGACGAGCGCGGCGTCGTGGTGCACGCGTCGAGCTTCACCAAGACGGTCTGCCCCGGCGTCCGGGTGGGCTATCTCGTCGGTCCGGCGGCGCTCATCGCCGACATCGCGAGGCGGGCCACCAACCTCTACATCTCGCCGGGCATGGTCGCGCAGGGGATCGTGCACCAGTTCTGCGTCTCTGGTGACATCGACCGGTCCATCCGGACGGTGTGCGCCGCGCTGGGGGAGCGGGCCCGCGTGCTCGGCGCCGCGCTGCGCGCGCACATTCCCGGCATCCGGTTCACCGAGCCGGACGGCGGCTACTTCCTCTGGGTCGACCTGCCGGAGGACGTCGACGTCGAGCGGCTCGCGCCCGCCGCCGCGGAGCGCGGCGTCGCGGTCGTCAAGGGCACCGACTTCCTGCTCGAGGGCGGGCAGAACTCGCTCCGGCTGGCGTTCTCGGCGGTCACCGTCGATCGGATCGAGGAAGGCGTACGCCGGCTGGCCGCCGCGATCGCGGCCGTGCGCGGCTGATCCCGCCCGCCCGGACCGGCCGGCGCGGTGTCGGATTCCCGACAGAACCGCATCCGGACCACCGCCCCGGGGTCGCACCGCGCACAGCCGGGGCACAGAATGCTCCGAGCACCGCGCTATGCGGTCGCTCTCATAGGCACAACCCCCCGCCCCCCAACGGCGCCGGGTGGGCCGCTCGTACACCCACCCCCCGGATCGCGGTCGGTCCGCCCGGCGCCCCCGGCCAGGTCGGATCATGGAGTTAGGAGCGGCGTACCCTCCTAACGACCGTGCCGACCGAAGGGGGCGATCATGGCGGAACGCCCTGGACATGAGCACGTCAGGCCCGACGGGGCCGGCCGGTCGCTGACCCGTGCCTGGGCGGCGCCCGTCCGCGCGGTGAGCCGTATCTGGACCTCCGCCGAGGGCCCGCCGCGACCGTCGGCGACGGCGGATCGCAGCGCGATCGTGGACTGCGCGGTGTACGTCGACGGCGTACGCCGGCCCGGGCGGCTGTCCTATCAGGAGGCGCTGGCCGCGGCGCGCAGCACCCAGGGCGCGTTCGTCTGGCTCGGCCTCCACGAGCCGGACGCGTCCGTGATGTCCGGGATAGCCGAGGCGTACGGCCTGCACGAGCTCGCCGTCGAGGACGCGGTCAAGGCCGGGCAGCGGCCGAAGCTCGAGCAATTCGGCGACGTTATCTCGCTCGTGCTGCGCACCGTCCGGTACGTCGAGCACGCCGAGCTGACCGAGACCTCGGAGGTCGTGGAGACCGGGCAGGTGATGCTCTTCATCGGTCCCCAGTTCATCATCTCGGTCCGGCACGGAGATGCGTGCCGGCTCGCGCCCGTCCGTGCGGACCTCGAGTCCAAGCAGGAGCTGTTACGCAACGGACCGTGGGCGGTCGCGTACGCCGTCGCCGACCGGGTCGTCGACCTCTACCTCGAGGTGGCCGACGAGGTCGAGCTGGACCTCGACGAGCTGGAGGAGGGGGTGTTCGGCCGCGAGAGCCACGGCCGGATCCAGCGCATCTACCAGCTCAAGCGGGAGGTCGTCGAGTTCCGGCGTGCCGTGATTCCACTGCAGCGCCCGCTCGCCGTGCTGACGACGGACCATGACTCCGGAGTTCCGAAGGAGGTGCGTCGCTACTTCCGCGACGTACAGGACCACCTGAGCCGGACCGTCGAGCAGATCAACGCCCACGACGACCTGCTCAACTCGATCCTGCAGGCGCGCCTGGCGCAGGTGACCGTCGACCAGAACGACGACATGCGAAAGATCGCTGCGTGGGCGGCCGTCTTCGCCGTGCAGACCGCGATCGCCGGCATCTATGGCATGAACTTCAAGTTCATGCCGGAGTTGGGCTGGCGGTACGGTTACCCCGCGGTGCTGCTGCTCATGCTGACCGTCGCGGTCGGGATGTACCGGTTCTTCCGGCGCAACGGCTGGCTGTAGGAAGCCGCGAGGCGGGACGCACGCCGTGCGTCCCGCCTCGAGATTGGCCAGGTCAGCTGCGGGTGTTGCGGGATGGCGGGGACTTGCTGATCAGGTCCTCGGCCTGGTCGGTGGCCTGGTCCTTCTGCCGCTTCGCGGTCTCGGCCGCGGACGAGGCGCGGTCCTTGACCGTCGCGGCGGCGGACGAGGCCTGACCCTCGGTGGACTCGGCCATCGTGCCGCTGGCCTTGCCGGCCGCCGACGCACCGGCGTCCGCTGCGCGGTCGACCGACTTCTGCGTTGAATCGATCATTGTGTCGGCGTCGTCGCGCATGGCCTCGAGCGCCTGCGCCGGGTCGTACTCCTCCCACCGCTGCTTGCGGCGGCGCATGATCAACGCGCCGGCGGCGCCCACGGCGGCGCCGGCCGCGAGCATGCCGGCCCAGGCCGACCGGCGCTTGCGGCCCATTTCGGCCTCCCGCTTCTTGTTGCGGGACCTCGTCCGGAGGGCCATGTCCCCGGCAGAGCGGGCGCCGTCCTTGGCCGCCGAGGCGAGCGGAGCGAACGCCGCCAGTGCCGACTCCCAGCCCTGGGACGCCGCGTTCCGCATCCGGCCGGCGGTCGGGTTGACGTAGTCCCGCGCGGCGTTGACCTTCGGCCCGACCGCGGCACCCATGCCGCCGGCCGCGTGGGTGGCCGCCCGCATGAAGTGGTCCAGGCTTTCGTTGAGCTCCCTGCGGGCAAGCTTGGCGTGAGTCTTGCGTCGCCCGATACCTAGCACCAGCCCCACCTCCACTGTCTGTGCTCCACGTCATCCTCCCCCTTTGGGTACCCGCGCACCACTGGAACGGGCACATGGGAGGATCCGCATGGAAACTGACCAACGACCAAGGAGTACCCGTGGCTGAGACTGTCTACGCCACCCTGCATACCAACTTCGGGCCGATCCGGGTGGAGCTCTTGCCCAACCACGCGCCAAAGACGGTCCGCAACTTCGTCGATCTGGCCGAGGGCACCCGGCAGTACACCGACCCGCGGACGGGGCAGCCCGGCAGCGGACCGTACTACGACGGAACCGTGTTCCACCGCGTGATTGATGGTTTCATGATCCAGGGTGGCGACCCCACCGGGACCGGACGCGGCGGGCCGGGCTACACGTTCAACGACGAGATCCACCCGGAGCTCGTGTTCGACAAGCCGTACCTGCTCGCGATGGCCAACGCCGGGCCGGGCACGAACGGTTCGCAGTTCTTCATCACGGTCGCGCCGACCGGCTGGCTCAACCGCAAGCACACGATCTTTGGATCGGTCGCCGGCCAGGAGTCCGAGAAGGTCGTCGACAGCATCGCCACCACCGCGACCGCTCCCGGCGATCGGCCGGTTCAGGACGTCGTCATCGAGCGCGTGGAGATCGAGCGGGTCAACGCCTGAGCGCACGCGCCAGGTACCTTTGCCGGCATGACTGACCTGCCGGCAACCGTGCCGGTGTGCTACCGCCACCCCGCCCGGGAGACCTACGTCCGGTGCTCCCGGTGTAACCGCCCGATCTGTCCGGATTGTATGCGGCTCGCGTCCGTCGGGCACCAGTGCCCGGAGTGCGTTGCGGAAGGACGGCGTACCCAGCGGCCGGCGCGCACCGCCCTGGGCGGCGCGGCCGTCGGCCGGCAGGGGTACGTCACCGAGACGCTGATTGGCCTCAACGTCGCGGTCGCGATCATCGTCGCCGTCGTCGGCGGTGCCGGGTCGCTGGCCGGCGGCGCGTGGGGTGGCCTGCTCGGCGGCACAACCACGGTGCACGAGCACTTCGCCGTGCTGGGCTACGCCTCCTACTTCCCGGGTGGCGCGGCGCACGGAGTCGCTGCGGGCGAGTACTACCGCCTGGTCACGGCGATGTTCCTGCACTACGGCGTGCTACACCTCCTGTTGAACATGTGGGCGCTCTGGGTGCTCGGCCGGACGCTCGAGGCGGACCTCGGCCCGGCCCGGTTCGCCGTGCTCTACCTGCTCTCCGGCATCGGCGGGAACGTCGCGGCCTATCTGTTCAGCCCCCCCAACGGGCTCACGGCCGGCGCGTCGACCGCGGTGTTCGGCCTGTTCGCAGCCGTGTTCGTCATCTTCCGCAGGCTGGGCCGGGATACCTCCGCGGTCGTGCCGATCATCGTGATCAACTTGATCTTCACGTTCACCGCCAGAAGCGTCTCGATCGCCGGGCACCTCGGCGGGTTGGTCACCGGAGGCCTGGTCGCCGCCCTCCTCGCGTACGCCCCGAGGGGCAACCGCACCCTGCTCCAGGCGGTCGGCTGCGGGCTGGTGCTGGTCGCGTTCGTCCTGCTGTCGATCACTCGGACGGCCTCGCTAACGGCCTGACGGGCCGGGGCCGCCTGACCGGCCCGCCGCACGCAGCGCCTCGAGCGCGGTCGCGACCTCGGTCGGCGGCGCCCCGAGGTCGGAGGCGCCGAACAGAAAGAGCGCCTCGCCCGTGTCGATCTCCAGCGTCTCCGTGCGGATGCCGAGCCGGGGCCGCGTGTCGACCCGTACCCCCTCGACTTTGTCCCAGGCCAGTCGACGGTGGCCGAGGAAGCCGGCGACGACGGTGACCCCGTCGAGGTCGGCCGCCACCCGTACCGGCACGATCAAGTCCCGCGCCGCCCACGTGGACAGGAGCGCCGCGGCGGCCGCCGCCACCCAGAGCGTCAGCCGATCGTCGTTGAAGGCCACACCGAGCACCGCGACGAGCGCGGCGCCCGCGAGCTTGAGCGCGGGCAGCGCCGGCGAGACCCGCCACCGACTAGTCGCGGGCGGCGGAGGTGAGTAGTCGGGACGAGGGTCACGAAGCTGCACGCGGTCCAGGATCGCACCGGCGACGCGACGGCGTCGGCGGCTCGCGCGGATACGGCATATCATCGGCAGCCATGCGGGACGCGGTCATCGTGGGCGCGGTGCGGACGCCGGTCGGGCGCCGCAAGGGCGGCCTGGCCGAGGTGCACCCGGTGGACCTGTCCGCGCACGTGCTGCGCGCGCTCGCGGAGCGCGCGGTCATCGACCCCGGGCTCGTCGAGGACGTGGTCTGGGGCTGCGTCTCCCAGGTGGGCGAGCAGTCCTGGAACGTCGGCCGCAACGCCGCACTGGCGGCGGGCTGGCCCGAGTCGGTGCCCGGGACGACGCTCGACCGGCAGTGCGGCTCCAGCCAGCAGGCGCTGCACTTCGCCGCCGCCGCGGTGATCTCGGGCCAGGCCGATCTCGTCGTGGCCGGCGGAGTCGAGTCGATGACCCGGGTGCCGATGGGGTCCAGCGTCGGCGAGGGTCTTCCCTTCGGCGACCTGGTTCGCGCCCGCTACCACGGCGTCGAGGGCTTCGGTGACGGCGCAACCGTGCCGTTCAGCCAGGGCGTCGGTGCCGAGATGATCGCCGAGCGGTGGGGCTTCTCCCGGGCCCAGCTCGACGAGTACTCCCTCGCCAGCCACCACCGCGCCGCCGCCGCGCAGGATGCGGGCGAGTTCGACGCCGAGATCACGCCGGTAGGCCCGGTCCGGGTAGACGAGGGCGTACGCCGGGACACCTCGCTGGGCAGGCTCGCCGAGCTGCCGACCCCGTTCAAGCCGGACGGTGTCGTGACCGCCGGTTCGGCGTCGCAGATCTCCGACGGCGCCGCGGCGCTCGCGGTCACCACCTCCGAGTGGGCGCGTGAGCACGGGCTGCGTCCGCTCGCCCGCGTCAACACTGCGGTCGTCGCCGCTGACGATCCGGTCATCATGCTGACCGCGCCGATGCCGGCCACCGCCAAGGCGTTGCGCCGTGCCGGGCTGCGCATCGACGAGATCGGCGTGTACGAGGTGAACGAGGCGTTCGCCCCGGTACCGCTCGCCTGGCTGGCGGAGACCGGCGCCGACCCGGCCCGGTTGAACCCGCGCGGCGGCGCGATCGCTCTCGGCCACCCGTTGGGCGGATCCGGCGCCCGAATAATGACGACGATGCTGCATCACATGCGGGACAACGGCATCCGGTACGGCCTGCAAACGATGTGCGAGGGCGGCGGCATGGCCAACGCGACCATCGTGGAACTTCTACCGGTGTAACTTTCAGCCGTCCCGAGTCACCGCGGCGTGGCGCCTCGTTAACCACGCATGGACGTGTTCTTGCGAACCTTCCTGCCGGCCGCCGCGGAGGCGGGCGTGGCCATCCCGACCGTCAGCCGCTATCTGCCACTCTTCCGGCGCTGTGTCGACAACGACGACGCCACGGTGATTGTGGCGCGCTGCCTTCGCCCGGATCGCCCGGCGCAGGGCGAGTTCATTCTCCTGCTGACCCACCGCCGGCTGGTGGTCGCGCAGGAGAGCCGGCTGCTGCATCGCCTTCGGCTCCACCTCAACTCCGACCTCGACGACCTGAGCAACGTCACGTGGAGTCCCGATCCGCGGATGTCCGCGGTCGAGCTCGCCGCGACGTCCCTCGATGGCGGCCGGGAGAGGTTCTGGATCAGGGTGGGCCATCCGAAGCAGGTGTGGCACGTCGACGCGCTCCTGAGCCGGGTATTCCGGCCGCGGATCGTGGCGGACCCCGCCTACAGGGGCAACCAGCGCCTGGTGAGCCCCGTCGGCGCGTTCTGACCTGACGTCCGTACGCGCCCCGTACCGAACTCGAACACCACCCAGACGTGACCCCGGGTGACCGTCCGCCATGATGGGCGCGTGAACGAGCGGGGACTGGTGCTGGTCGTCGAGGACGAGCGGGCGATCGCCGACCTCGTCCGGATGTACCTGACCCGGGACGGGTTCGGCGTACATCTGGAACATGACGGCGTGGCTGGGCTGGCCGCTGCCCGGCGGCTGCGGCCGGTCGCGTGTGTCCTGGACATCGCCCTGCCCGGCATGGACGGCACCGAGGTGTGCCGCCGGTTGCGGGCGTCCGGCGACTGGACCCCGGTGCTGTTCCTCACCGCGCGCGACGACGAGGTCGACCGAGTCGTTGGACTGGAGCTCGGCGCGGACGACTACGTGACGAAGCCGTTCAGCCCACGCGAGCTGGTGGCCCGCGTGCGGGCCGTGCTGCGCCGTACCGCCGGCTCGCCGGACGACGGCGCGCGGCCGCGCAGCCTGGGGCCAGTGACGCTGGACCCGTCCCGCCGCACGGTCACCGCGGGCGGCGTGCCCCTGCACCTGACCTCAACCGAGTTCGATCTGCTCGCCCACCTGATGGGCCGGCCCGGCCGGGTGTTCACCCGAGAGGAGCTGCTCGCGAGCGTCTGGGGGTACGCCGCCCACGGCGGCAACCGGACGGTGGACGTCCACGTGGCACAGGTGCGGGCGAAGCTCGGCAAGGCCGCCACGGTCATCCGGACGGTCCGCGGGGTGGGGTACGCCGCCGATGCCTGAGCCGGGCGACCTGACGGTCCCGCTGCAGGTCATCCGGGACCGGGGTGGGCCGGCCCGGCGGCGCCCCGCCCGCACGCTGACCGCCCGCGCGGTGCTGGTCGCGTGCGCGGTCGCGTTGATCTCGGTAGCGGTGACCGCCCTGATCGCCATCCCGCTGGCCGTGCGTGCGGTGGACCGCCAGGCGCGACAGGCACTCGCGTCCGAGGCGGAGGTCGTCGCCGCCGTGGTGAGGCCCCGGCTGGCGAGCCCACGCACCGGCGACGAGCAGCGGGTCGTCCAGCTGCTGCGCAGGCGGAACATCGACGTGTACGTGATCCGGGCCGGCGAGCCCGATCGACCCGGGCTGCCCGCACGCGTGGTGCAGGATGTCGCCGCCGGCCAGCGGGTGAACGGCCGGACCGTGCTCGTCGCCGACCGGTTGTCCATCGTGGAGGGACGCCCGCTCCCCAACCACGGCGGGGTGGTGCTCGCGCAGCCCGCCCGGTCGGGAACCGCCCGCCTCGTCCTCAACAATCTCTGGCTTCCGCTGCTCGCCGGGCTCGGTGCGGGCCTGGTCGCCGGCGTCCTCCTCGCGCGCCGGCTCGCCCGGCCGATCCGCAACGCGGCCACCGCGGCGGCCCGGCTCCGCGCCGGTGACCGTGGGGTCCGCGTACCGGTCGAGCCGCCGGCCGAGGCCGAGGACCTCGCGCGAGCCCTGAACGACCTGGCCGGGGCCCTGGCCACCAGCGAGGGCCGCCAGCGCGAGTTCCTGCTGTCCGTCTCCCACGAGCTCCGCACGCCGCTGACGACGATCAAGGGGTACGCCGAGGCGCTGGCCGACGGAGTCGTCCGGGAGGACGGCACCCAACGGGCCGGGCAGACCATGCTCGCCCAGGCCGAGCACCTCGATCGGCTGGTCAGCGACCTGCTGGTCCTCGCCCGCCTCGAGGCCGCCGACTTTCCGCTGGAGCCGGTCTCCGTGGATCTGACCGACCTGGTGCGGGTCGCGGCCGAGGCGTGGCAGGGTCGGTGTGCCGCGGCCGGGGTGTCCCTGCGCACCGATCTGCCGGATGGGCCGGTCCGGGCGCACACGGATCCCGGTCGACTGCGGCAGGTCGTAGACGGACTGCTGGAGAACGCCCTGCGCGTCGTTCCGCCGGAGGCGCCGGTCGTGCTCGCGGTGCGCGCGCCGGCTCCCGGCACGCCGGAGTACGCGGTCGTCGAGGTCCGCGACGGCGGGCCCGGGTTCACCGACGAGGACCTCGCGGTGGCGTTCGAGCGTGGCGCGCTCTACCAGCGCTATCGGGGGGTACGCAAGGTAGGCAGCGGACTCGGCCTGGCGCTGGCCGCCCGGCTGGTACGCCGGCTCGGCGGTCAGATCGAGGCCGGACACGCGGCCGAGGGCGGCGCCCGGTTCACGGTCTTTCTGCCGGTTGCGTTTTACCCAATCCGAACACCGGCCTGACCGTGCGCTGCCCGTTGTGCGGCATCGTGGCGTCATGCGAATCCGACACAGATTCTCGGTCCTCGTCGCCACCGCGACCCTCGGCCTGGCCGCCGTCGTCGGGCTGACCGCGTGCACGGCGGACCTCGGACAGACCGCGGTCGACGTGGCCGCGGACCTGACCCCCGAGGGCCAGGCGCTCGCCGCGCTCGGCTTCAACCCGACGGCGGCGGATCCGACGCCCACCGCGAGCCCGGACGCCAAGGGCGGTCGGGTCGGTGAGCGGGCGCACAAGCGGCGCCTGGCGCGGGTGCTGCTGCGGAAGAACATGCTGCACGGCGAGGTAGTAGTGCAAACGAAGAACGGTCCCAAGACGATCGACGTGCAACGCGGTGAGGTGACCGCCATCAGCGACACGACCGTCACCGTCAAGTCGAGCGACGGTTTCACCCTCACCTGGACCTTCGGGGATCCCATCACCGTGCTCGAGCGACGGCACACCGTCCAGCCGGATCAGGTCACGGTCGGCACCCGGATCGGGGTCGCCGGAACCAAGGACGGCGACGCGACCCGCGCCCGGTTGATTGTGATTGCTCGCCAGAGGTAACGGCGGGGCGCGTATGTCGTTCGCTTGACGCCCGCAACGGATGCGTGACACGCTCGGCCTCGTGCCAGATCATGGCCTGGTCAGCGGCCCACTGCGTGCGCTGTGGGCGGCCGGCGCGGTGGCGGTTGTGGGGGCCAGCGAGCGCCCGGACGCCCCCGGCCATCTGCTCATCAGGCACCTCCTGCGGTTCGGCTACCGCGGCCGGATCCTCCCCGTACACCCGCGGGCGCCGGCGGTGCTCGGGCTGCCCGCGTTCGCCTCGGTGTCCGCGGCTGCGGCGACCGGCCCGATCGACCTTGCGGTGGTGCTGGTGCGCGCGGACGTCGCCGTAGAGGTAGTCGCCGAATGTGGGAAGGCGGGCGTGGCGTGCGCAATCGTGGGCTCGTCCGGCTTTGCCGAGACCGGCGCAGCCGGACGGCAGGCCCAGCAGGAGATGGTCACTGCGGCCCGAGCATCCGGCATGCGGCTGGTCGGCCCGAACTGCATCGGCGCGGCCGGGTTCGCGACCGGTCAGGTGGCGAGCTTCAGCCCGCTGTTCCGCGGGCTCGAGCCGCCGCTGCCGGCCGGCCGGATCGGCTTCGCGTCGACCAGCGGGGCGCTCGGGTACGGCGCGGTCAGCCTCGCCGTTGAGCGTGGTCTCGGCCTGTACGCCGCGGTGACGACGGGCAACGAGGCGGACGTCAACGCGCTCGAGGCGCTGGCCGCGCTGGCCGCCGAGCCGGACACGGCCGCGGTCCTCGGGTTGTGCGAGTCGGTCGCCGATGTGGCGTCGCTGCGCACGATCGCGGCGAGCGGCAAGCCGGCGGCCCTGCTCGTCGCCGGCGGCTCCCGGGCCGGTGCCCGCGCGGCCGCCTCGCACACGGGAGCGCTGACGACCGACGAGCGCGTCGTCGCCGGCGCGCTGCGCCAGCTCGGTATCGCGCAGGTGTCCGATGTGGACGAGCTGCTCGACGTCGGTGACGCGTACGCCGCCGCCACGGCGACCGGCCGGTGGCCGCGCACGCCCGGCGACCGGGTCGCCGTCGTCACGACGTCCGGCGGGTCGGGGATTCTCGCCGCGGATGCGATCGAGGCGTTCGGGCTGCGGCTGGCGGAGTTGGCACCGTCCACCCTGGACACGCTGCGCGCGGTCGTCCCGGCGTACGGCTCGGTGGCGAACCCGATCGACGTGACCGCGACCGTGATGGAGGACCGCACCTTGTTCGCCCGCTGCCTGGCGGCGGTCGCCGACGATCCCGGCGTCGACCAGGTCATCGCCTGCTTCTGCGTGCTGACGGGCAACGACGTCGGGGCGATCGTTGGGGCGCTCACCGAGACGGCCCGGCGCGCCGGCAAGCCGGTGCTCGTCGCCCGCACCGGTGCGGACGCGCTCGCGCCCGACGCCGGTCCAGCGCTGCGGGTGGCGGGCGTCCCGGCGTACCCCACCCCGCGCCGCGCCGTCCGCGCCGCCGCCGCTCTGGCCCTCTCCCGCCGATCTTGCAGTCGTGGTGGCCCCGAATCGGGGCGAACCTCACCTATCCGGGCACCACGACTGCAAGATCGACCCGGAAAGGGGTCGGGTGAGCCCGCGCTCAAGGCGTGGCTCGGCGCCAACGGCGTGCCCGTGCCGCGGGGCCGAGTCGCGCACACCGCCGCCGAGGCCGCCGACGCCGTACGCGAGTGCGGCGGCGTCGCCGTGCTCAAGTCGGTGCTACCCGGGGCGGCGCACAAGACCGACCTCGGCGGCGTCGCGCTGAGCGTGACCGAGCGCGATGCGGCGGCCACGTTCGCGCGGCTGAACGACCTGCCCGGCGCGACGGGAGTGCTCGTCGAGGAGCAGGTCCCGGCGGGCGTGGAGCTGCTGGTCGGCTCGGCGCCGAGCCCGCTCGGTCGCGTGCTCACCCTCGGTGCCGGCGGCGTGCTCACCGAGGCGCTCGACGATGTCGCGGTTCGTCTGCTGCCGGTCAGCGACGGCGACATCCGCGACGCGTTGGACCAGACCCGCGTCGCGCACCTGCTCAACGGCTTTCGTACCACTCCGCCAGCCGACGTCGACGCGCTGGTCGCGCTCATCCGGCGCGTCGCCGAACTGGCCGAGTCGTTGCCCGAAGCCGCCGCGCTCGACCTGAACCCGGTCGTCGCCGGGCCCGATCGGGCGGTCGTGGTCGACGCGATGCTGGCCGAGGAGTCCTGAGTGGACGTTGCGGCTCTGGTGAACCGGTCGGCGGCGCGGTACCCCGACGCGATTGCGCTCGACGGGCCGCAGGGCGAGCGGACGCACTCGAGCCTCACCTTCGCGGCGCTCGGCGAGCGGGTCAACCGGTTGGCCAACGCCCTGCTCCGCCTCGGGCTCGAGCCCGGCGACCGGGTGCTCGATCTGCAGCCGAACCAGCTGAGCTACGTCGAGACCGACCTCGCCTGCTGCGCCGCGGGCCTGGTCCGGGTCGCGCTCAACTACCGCCTCCACCCCGACGACTGGGCCCGCATCGGCGAGGACTCGGGTGCCACCGCACTCGTCTACGACGCCCGGTACGCCGAGCCGAGCGAGGCGCTGCGCTCGGGCCTGGATGCCGGCCGGATCGTGGCGATCGGCGATGCGCCCGGCACGGCGTACCACAAGATGATCGAAAGCGCGCCCGCGACGGCGCCCGCGCTCGACCGCCGCCCGGACGACCTGGTCTCGCTGAACTACACGTCCGGCACAACCGGGCGCCCGAAGGGCGTGCGCCGTACCCACCGCAACCGCTGGGCGTCGCTGGTCAACATGACGTTCGATGTGCTCGGCGGCGTCCCGGACTCGAGCGACGTCTACCTGCACGCCGGGCCGATCACCCACACGAGCGGGCTGTTCGTGCTGCCGTTCCTGGCCGCCGGCGGGCGCCAGCAGATCCTGCCGTCGTACGACGCCGAGGCGGTCGCCGATGCGGTCGTTACGCGAGGGGTCACACACACCGCGCTCGTGCCCACGATGGTGGCCCGGCTGCTCGCCCACGGCGAGCCGCTGACCAGGCTCAAGATGCTGGGGTACGCGGGTGCGCCGATGCCGCCGGAGCAGATCCGCCGGGCGTACGAGGAGCTGAGCACGCATCTCGTGCAGTACTACGGGCTGGTCGAGGCGATCCCGCCCGTGACCGTGTTGGACGCGGCCGACCACCGGCGGGGGTTGGCGGACGAGCCCGAGCTGCTCACCAGCGCGGGGCGGCCGGCGCTCGGCGTCGCGCTGCGGGTGGTGGACGACGAGGGGCGGCCGCTGCCACCCGGCGACGTCGGCGAGGTGGTGACCCGCGGCGACCACGTGATGTCCGGCTACTGGTCGGGCGGAACGGGTTCGGTGAAGACGGTCGACCATCGGGGCTGGCTGCACACGGGGGACCTGGGCCGCCTCGACGAGAGCGGCCGCCTCTGGCTCGTGGACCGCAAGGGCGACATGATCATCACCGGCGGGTACAACGTGTATCCGCGGGAGGTCGAGGACGTCATCGCGGAGGTGCCCGGAGTGCGCGAGGTCGCCGTCGTCGGCGTGCCCGACCCCGACTGGGGCCAGCGGGTCGTCGCGCTCTACACCGGGCCGGCGTCCACCGAGACGGTGACGGCCCACGGCCGGGCCCGGCTCGCGTCCTACAAGCGGCCCAAGGAGGTACGCCGGGTCGAGAGCTTCCCGCTCAACGCGACGGGGAAGATCGCCAAGAACGTGCTACGGGCGGAGCTGGAGTCGTGAGTCCAGCGGCCGAGCGCCCCGGCGAGTTCCCGTACACGCGTGGCATCGCGACCCGGCCGCAGCCGTGGATCATGGGGCAGTACGCCGGCTTCGGTACCCCGGCGCAGTCGAACGAGCGGTTTCGGACCCTGCTGGCCGAGGGAGTGACCGGTTTCTCGGTCGCGCTAGACCTGCCCACGCAGATGGGCCTGGACTCCGACGACCCGCGCGCCGCCGGGGAGGTCGGTCGCGTCGGGGTGGCCATCGACTCGCTGGCAGACGTCGAAACCCTGATGGCCGAGATTCCGCTCGAGAAGATCACACAGGTACGCACGACCGCGAACTCGATCGGATTCCTCTGGGCCGCGCTGTTCACCGCACTGGCCGGCCGCCGTGGGGTCGACCCGGACGCGTTCGGGCTGTTCATCCAGAACGACGTGCTCAAGGAGTTCATCGCCCGCGGCACGCAGATCTTCCCGCCCGGCCCGTCGCTCCGGCTCGCCGTGGACACCATCGAGCACTCGGCCCGTCACACGCCGCGCTGGGTGCCGCTGGCGATGTCCGGCTACCACATCGCGGAGACCGGTGGCGACGCCGCGCAGGAGGTTGGCTTCACGTTCGCGAACGCGATCGCGTACCTCGACGAGGTGGTCGGCCGCGGCGTATCGATCGACGAGGTCGCGCCGAGCCTGTTCACGTTCCTGTCCGTGGGCCCGGAGCTCCTCGGCGAGGTGGCCAAGCTGCGGGCCGCCCGCCGGGTCTGGGCCACTCTGGTGCGGGAACGCTGGGGTGCCGCCGACGCGCGCTCCGAGCAGCTGCGCATCTTCGCGTTCACCGCGGGCTCCTCGTTCACCGCACAGCAACCGCTCAACAACGTGGTACGCGCGTCAATAGAGACGCTCGCCGCTGCGCTCGCCGGCGTACAGACGTTGCATGTCAGCGCGTACGACGAGGCGCTGGGCGTACCGACGGAGGCCGCGGCGCGGCTGGCGCTGCGCACCCAGCAGGTCGTGGCGTACGAGACGGACGTGCTCTCCGCCGCCGACCCGCTCGGCGGCGCGTACGAGATCGAGTCGCGCACCGACGCCACGGAGCGGCGGATCCGCGACGTGCTGGCCGCCGTCGAACGGCGCGGCGGCGCGCTCGCCTGCATCGAGTCCGGGTGGTACGCCGGCGAGCTCGCCGAGGCGGCATGGCGGCGTACGCAGGCGGTCGAATCGGGGGAGCGCGTCGTCGTTGGAGTGAACCGGTTTCCGGCGCCGACCGATCCGCTCGAGGTGTTCGCCGTGGACGCGACGGTCGAGGCGTCGCAGGCGTCCGCCGTGCGGACCCGTCGGCTCGCCCGTGACGCCGCGGCGGTCGACCGAGCGCTGGCCGCGGTCGAGGACGCCGCGCGTGGGGGCGACAACGTCGTACCCGCGTGCATCGAGGCCGTGAGCGCGGAGGCAACGATCGGTGAGGTTGTCGCCACCCTGCGTCAGGTCTTCGGCGCCGCCCGCCCGTCGACTGCGTTCTGAGGCTGCGCAGGGCGTCGTCGCGCCGAGGTGCTCGGCAAACGCCCAGGCTACGCTGGGCTCGACTGCCGCCCGGACCCGTGGAGATCACTGTGAAGCTATCGATCCTCATGCCGGTCTACAACGAGGAAGATCGGATCGCGGGCGCTCTCAAGCAGGCCCTGGCCGTGGACTACCCGTGCGAGATCGAGCTGGTGATCGTGGACGACGGCAGCCGGGACGGCACCGCCGACGTCCTCGACCGCATCGACGACCCGCGCGTCCGCGTCGTAACCCATCCCCGCAACGCCGGCAAGGGCGCGGCCGTGCGGACCGCGGCGCAGAGCGCCGAGGGCGACTACATGGTGATCCTCGACGCCGACCTCGAGTACGACCCCAAAGACATCCCCAAGCTGCTCACCCCGGTCCTCGACGGCCGGGCCACGGTCGTCTACGGCAACCGGACCTTCGGCAGTCACAGCGCGTACAGCTTCTGGTACGTGATGGGCAACAAGGCGGTCACCACGGCCGCGAACGTGCTGTTCAACTCGTACATCGGCGACCTCGAGACCTGCTTCAAGCTGATGCCGACCGCGCTGTACCGCTCGCTCGAGATCCGCTCCCACGGCTTCGGCATGGAGGCCGAGGTCACCGGGAAGCTCCTCCGCCGCAAGATCCGTCCATACGAGGTACCGATCAGCTACCGGGCCCGCAGCCGCGACGAGGGCAAGAAGATTACGTGGCGCGACGGCGTCGAGGCGCTCTGGATCCTCGGTCGGGAGCGGACCCGCCGGCGCTAGGTCGGCCTCCGCCGCCTCTCTTTTCCGCGGCCCACCTGGCCGGTGTCTCGCTGAGTCCTTTGCTCTGCTTCCCATGGGGAGACACCTGACGGCCGATGACCGCGTCGACCTTTCGGTTGGATCGGCCCCTCGGCCAACGGGTGTCTCCTCGGCGGAAGCAGAGCAAAGCTTGCTGCGACAGATCCCGTGGGTCGAGCGCGCACGTCACCCCGGGATGAGAAGGACCTTGCCGACGTGCTCGTTCGATTCGACGAGCCGGTGTGCGTCCGCCGCCCGCGACATCGGCATCCGGCGATCGATCACCGGCCGGATCGCCCCCGACTCAATGAGTGGCCACACCTGCTCGCGCGTTGCGCGTACGACTGCCGCTTTTTCGTCGGCGGGTCGGGCCCGCAGCGTCGTCGCGGAGATGGACCCGCGCGCGGCCATCAGGGCCGAGAGGTCCAACTCCGCGGTGCGGCCGCCCTGCAGGCCGATGTTGGCGATCCGGCCGTTGGGGGCGAGCACGGCGATGTTCCGGAAGAGGTACGCCGCACCGATGATGTCCAGGATCACGTCGGCGCCGCGGCCGCCGGTGACCGCCTTGGTCTCTGCGACGAAGTCGGCTGCCGTGTAGTCGATCGTCGTGTCGGCGCCGAGAAGCTTGAGCGCATCGTGCTTGGCCGAGCGAGCGGTCGCGATCACCCGGGCGCCGAGCGCGACGCCGAGCTGGATGGCGAAGGTGCCGATCCCGCTGCCGCCGCCGTGGACGAGCAGGGTCTCGCCCGCGCGCAACCGGGCGATATCGACGACGTTCGACCAGACGGTGCAGGCGGCCTCGGGGAGCGCGGCGGCGTCCTCGACGGTCACCCCGCGCGGCACGGGTAGGACCTGACCGGCGGGGACGGCGACCCGCTCGGCGTACCCCCCGCCGGAAAGCAACGCACAGACCTCGTCGCCCGGTCGCAGGTCGGCCACCCCGGGACCGGTCGCGCTGATCACGCCCGAACATTCCAGTCCCGGGTACGCCGGCGCGCCAGCCGGCGGCGGGTAGTGCCCCTGGCGCTGCAGTAGGTCCGCGCGGTTGACCGCCGACGCGGCGACGTCTATGAGGACCTCGCCCGGGCCGGGCTCGGGGTCCGGAACCTCGGCCCAGACGAGCGCGTCGGGACCGCCGGGCCGGGGGATGGTCACCGCATGCATGCGGTCAGTCTTACCGCCCATTCTGGCTGCGCGCCGGGCGGGCCTGGTTCTTGAATCTTGGAGAGTTTCCGTTACCGCAGCGCGGTAATTCTCCAAGATTTCGCGCGGCGCGCTGCTCCGTGCGCTCGGCGGGCACCGACGTCCCGTCCGTCTCGGCCCCCGCTACCGCATGGCACACTGGGCACGGCCGCCCGGATGGGCGGCGCGGGAGGGTTCGCCTAGTGGCCGATGGCGGCGGTCTTGAAAACCGCTAGGGCGGTATCCCCGTCCTCGTGGGTTCGAATCCCACACCCTCCGCTAGATCAGCACCGATCGTGCGTACCTGCGGAAACGCTGACCGAGGTCCTGGAAGGAATCGGCGGACCGCCTTGACCGCCGACTCAACGGACTGACCGACGCAGAGTTTCTGTGGGAACCGGCGCCGGGCTGTTGGACCCTGTGGCCGGACGCGGCATCGGGCGGGGGCTGGATGCTGGACTACGACTGGCCGCCGCCCGAGCCGCCGCCGTTGACGACGATCGCCTGGATGGTCACTGACCTGGGGTTGGTCGCCGTGCTCGACGACCAACCGTGAGCGTGGGCCGCGGTGCTGGCGCACCGCGGCCCTGAACGCACTGACGGGTCCCCGCTAGATGAACTGCTCCAGGAAGGCCCGGGAGTACGGCGTGTCGACCCGCTGGTAACCGCCGGTCGCGTTGCACTGCAGCGAGTTCACGAAGGAAGCGTCACCCACCACGTACTGGCCCAGGAACGCGGGCCCGCCGGAGTCGCCGAAGCAGGAGCCGCCGCCGGCCTTCGAATCCTGGTCGTTGATCTGGAAGGTGACAACCTCGTCCTGGACGTTCTTGAGGAACGACGTGGTGAAGCGCCGCTCCGGCACGACGATCGTCGACTTCTTCTCGCCGATCTCGACGCCGTAGCCGACCAGGGTGAACGTCTCGTTCTTGAGCGCGCCCTGGTTGCCGTCGAGCGCGCCGACCGGCAGCAGCGGTGCCGGCGTGATGCCCGGCCACTTGGAAGCGGCCGGCGCGTTCAGGACCACGACGCCTTGGTCGTGCTGCTTGGAGATCGACAGCTTGCCGTCCCAGCCGGGATCCGGGTGGGCGGTGCCGGTGATGTAGTGCGCGGCGCGGGCCGCGCTCTCCGCTGGCGTGATGCCGGGCGCGAGTGGGTCAAGCGGCAGATCGGTGTCGAACGAGACGTAGACGTTGGTCGCCGGGCTTTCGCCGGTGTCCCCGGTGCAGTGGCCCGCGGTGAGCACCACCGTGGGCGAGATCAGCGTCCCGGAGCAGCGGAACCGGCCGGACTCGGTGGTGAACCGGACGACACCAACGTTGGTGTGCACCTCATCGCGCTGCCCGCCGATGATCGCCGAGGCCGGCTGCGCGGTGAACACCACGCCGACGATAAGCAACAGACCGACGAACAGCCGACCCAGAAGACCGATCCGATATCTCCCCATCGCGTAACTCCCCTCGCCCAATGATCACTCGCAGTATGGTCAGCCCCGGTGAGGGTGGCGTCGTGCCGGCTTATCCGGCACCGTGCGTGCGTAACACGTGTCACATTTACGCGTCAACGCATGTAACAAGGTCGTGTCCTTGGACCAGCGAAAGACTGGGCGAATCCCACACCCTCCGCCGACTTTGTCAGAGTGTCCACGGGTCTATGTCGGCTCCGCCGCGCGGAGCGTCGATGACCACGGCCGGCGGGGGACGTCGCCGGCGGACGAGGTTCACGGCTCGGCCGCACACCCAGCCGAGCAGCCCGGGCATGCCAGCGCCGAGCCGCGTCACGTCCCGCGCCCGGGGACCGGTGGGGACGTCGCGCGGCAACGACGAGGCCGCCACCAGCCACGTCGGCAGCCCGAGCAGGCGCAGGACGCCCGCGAGCCGTTCCGATTCGATGACACTTTCCGGATCGAGCTGCTCGCCCAGCAGCTCGACGAGGTCTTCGGCGGCCTCCGGGTGTCCACACGCTGCGGCGAAGGCGCCCGCGTGCTCGACGCCGAGCGGGTCGGGCAGCGTGTCGTCGTCGGCGTCAGGACCGTGGGACGGGTCGCTGACGTACCGGCCAACTTCTTCGCGGTCCACCCACAGCACCACCAGCAGCTGCCGGTCGGTGACCACGCGGACGGCGAGGACCGTCGCGGCGAGCCGGTCCGCCAGCCACTCGCCGACGCCCACCACGCCGCGGCGTCCTGCACCTACGGTTCCGTCCCCGGAAGCCGCGACGGCGACCAGCCAGCCGTCCTCCGGCCGTCCGAGCCAGCCGCTGAACCGGACCTCCCGCAGTGCTGCGAGCACATCCTGGCGGGTGCACACCCGGCCGGACGGCACGCCATCCAAGCGGACCACGACGGCCGCGTACGTGTAGCCGGAGGGGCCGGACACATCCCCGCTACTGCCGACCACCGGATACATCATGCGTGCATGATGCCGCCCATCGAACGTTCCGGCAGCACCACCGGCCGTAGTGCGCACGGTCAGTGCTGATCGCCCTCGCCGCGCTCGGCGTGGCCCGGCTCGGCATGCCTGGGTGGTCGCAGGAGCGGCTCACTCGGGTAGCACGGCACCCGCTCCCACTCCGCGTCCACTTGTGCGGCCATCAACTGCCGAGCAACGTGCCACGCGGCGGCCTTGCTCGAGTAGGCGCGCGGCCGTCCGTGGATCTGTCCGACGCGCTCGACGAACCACCGGCCATCGTCGAGCTCGCCGACGGCGACCTGCACCTGCCGCCAGGTGCCGACCGCACCGGTGCGCCACTTGGCCCGGCATTCGTGGCCGACCCTTGACAGGTCGATCGGCTCGCCGCGCTCGACGCCCGTGCCCACCGAGTCATCGTACAGCTGTTCGAGCGAGATGGTCAGTAGTCCTCGAGGCAGCCAGCCGCTCCTCGTTCGCGTGCGCGATCGGCTGAGGTCGTGAATGCTGCCGGGGTGGACAACATCGAGACGTTGCTGGCCAGGATCGTAGCCTGGGCACGGCACCGCCCCGACGTTCATGCCGCGCTCGTGGTGGGATCTCATGCCCGTGCTGAATTTCCAGCGGATCGGTGGTCCGACGTCGACATCATCCTCATGGTGGACGATCCGATGGCCTACGCGGCCGACGCCGGCTGGTTGACAACGTTCGGCCGACCGTTGCTCACCTTCACCGAACCCACGGCGGTCGGCGGGTTCGTCGAGCGGCGGGTGCTCTTCGACTCCGGACAGGACGTCGATTTCGCGCTGCTGCCGTTGACCGAACCTGAGCAGATCGTCAACCACCCGGACGCCGCCGTGGTGCTCGGCCGGGGCTTCCGAGTGCTGTACGACCAAGTCGGCCTGCAATGGGTGCTGCGCCGCGTCGGGACACCGGTGACGCCGGCTCCCCCGAATGCGGCCGCGTTCGGGCAGCTGACCCACGACTTCTGGTATCACGCGCTGTGGGCGGCCAAGAAGCTGCGACGGGGCGAGGTTTGGATCGCCAAGCAGACCTGCGACGGCTACCTCAAGACCCTGCTCGTCCAGCTGCTGGCCTGGCGCACGCAGGCGTTCCACCCGGAGATCGACACCTGGCATGGTGGACGCTTTCTGGAACGCTGGGCCGACCAGCAAACACTCCGGGACCTCCACGACGCGTACGCCAGCTACGACGCTGACGATGTCGCCCGTGCGCTGTGGTCCACGGTGGAGCTGTTCGAACGGCTCGAACGCGAATGCGCTGACCGTCTCGACCTGACGCTCGTCGTCCCCTATGCCGACATCCGCGAGCACTTATGTGCGGTCCTCAAGCCTGCGCAGAGTACCGGAACTCGATGATGTCCAACGAGGTGACGCCGTTCCGAATTGAGGTTCCTGAGGGGGAGCTGCGCGATCTTCGTGCGCGCCTGGAGCGCACGCGCTGGCCCGAGGCGGAGACGGTCGACGACTGGTCGCAGGGGGTCCCGCTCGCCTACCTACGGGGGTTGTGCCGGTACTGGGCCGAAGGCTACGACTGGCGGGCTACCGAGGCGCGGTTGAACGCCCTGCCCCAGTTTCGCACCGAGATCGACGGGCTCGGGATCCACTTCCTCCACGTGCGCTCGCCCCATCCCGAGGCGTTGCCGCTCATCCTCACCCACGGCTGGCCCGGCTCGATCGTGGAGTTCCTCAAGGTGATAGGGCCGCTCGCCGACCCCACGGCCCACGGCGGCGCTGCTGCCGACGCGTTTCACGTGGTGTGTCCCTCGCTGCCCGGCTATGGCTTCAGCGACAAGCCGACGCGGCGGGGCTGGAACGTTCAGCGCATCGCCCGCGGCTTCAGCCTGCTGATGGCGCGCCTGGGCTATGAGCGCTACGGCGCGCAGGGTAGCGACTGGGGTACCAGCATCACCACCAGCATGGGCCAGCAGGACCCACAGCACATCGCCGGCGTCCACCTCATGCCGCCGCTGGCGCCGCCGGATCCGGCGACGCTCGACGAGCTCACCGAGGCGGAGCGGGCGGCGCTGGCCTCGCTGCAGCAAGCCGCGGAGTGGGACTCGGGGTACTCGGCGGAGCACGCCACCCGACCCCAGACCATCGGGTACGCGTTGGTGGACTCGCCCGTGGGCCTGTGCGCCTGGATCGTCGAGAAGCTCTGGGCGTGGACTGACAACGACGGGCATCTCAGCAACGTCCTGACCCGAGACGAGGTGCTCGACAGCGTGATGCTGTACTGGCTTCCCGGCACCGGCGCTTCCTCCGCGCGGCTGTACTGGGAGAGCATCAGCCAGGTGAACGAGTGGATCTCTGGTCCGGTCATCGACACTGTCGCCGTCGCTACCGGCTGCTCGATCTTTCCCAAGGAGCTGCAGCGCCCCTCCCGGCGTTGGGCCGCCAAGCGCTTCCTGGACATCCGCTACTGGAACGAGCTCGATAAGGGTGGCCACTTCGCAGCCTTCGAGCGGCCCGAGGTGTTCGTCCAGGAGGTCCGCTCGTTCTTCCGTCTAGTTCGATGACGGCTGACGTGCGGGGCATTCACAGCATGCGCCGAGGGACGACGTGAGCGTCCCGCCGAGTGGTGGGCTTTGGGGTAGGCATCTTCCCCAACGAGGCGGCCGTCATACGGCTCGTCGGCGCGATCCTGGCCGACATGCACGACGAGTGGCAATCAGGCGAGCGCCGCTACCTGTCCGAGGGGTCCATGGCCCAGCTCAAACCAACCAGCGATACTGGCGGCATCGCCGCGATCGACAGCGGCGAGTAGACACCCCGGTACCAGACCGCGCAACCGGTCAGTTGACCGGGCACCGATGACCGGGCGGCAGTGGCGTCTGAAGCACCAGCGACCGGCCACACGGCGCGGCCACGCGAGCGCTGCGGCCCGGGACAGGCACGTTCCCCTGGCAAGCACGGTCCCCAGACGACCCGAGACCACGGAGTTCTGATCATGCGGAAGCTGATAGCGACAGTGTTCAACTACTCCCTCGACGGCCTTCTCGCCGACAAGGGCACCGAGTTTTGGAAGTTCTGCTTCGACCTGCCCGAAAACCGTGAGCCCGACGACCCGGCGCAACTCGACTTTCTCCAGAGCGCGTACGCGCACATCATGGGCCGCACCGCCTACGAGGGCATCGCCGCGTCCATGACAACGTCCACCGACCACCCGTTCGCCGACATCCTGAACGCCGGGCGCAAGGTCGTCTTCTCCCGGACCCTGAAGACGGCCGACTGGGCCAACACCACAATCGCCGCTGGTGACACGGCAGAAGAGATCGACAAGCTCAGGCTGGGCGGCGACGGCCACATCGTGGTCTGGGGCGGCGTCAGCCTCTGGCGGTCGCTCATGCGGCTCGACCTGATCGACGAGCTCCAGCTGAGCTTGTTCCCCTACGTTGCGGGCGAGGGCACCCGGCT
>DASXRC010000227.1:0-6964 GCA_036506795.1 Micromonosporaceae bacterium | reverse complement strand
CGATGCCGCCGCGGCTGACGCTGCCTCACCCGGCGGCCGATGCGGTACGCGGCGCGGTCGCGATCGAGCGCGGCCCGGTGGTGTACTGCCTAGAAAGCCCGGACCAGCCAGACGGCGTCGACCTCAACCGGGTCGAGTTGCTGGTGGACGAGCCGCTCACCGAGGCGTACCGGGATCTTCTCGGCCAACCCGTCGTGGTGATCGAGGCGGAGGCGTACGCCCGGGACGACTCGGCCTGGAACCGGTCGGGCTGGGCCACGCTCGGGGACGAGCCCGCCGCCGCCGGCCGCCGGGTGCGGCTGACCGCGATCCCGTACCACCTGTGGGCAAACCGCGGCCCGTCCGTCATGCGGATCTTCGTGCCGGCGCGGCGGGTTTCCTGATCACGGCGGCGCGCAGGCCGCCGTCATCGCAGTCCACCGTAGAAGTCTCGGATGTCGCGCACGAGCACGTCGGGCGCGAGGTGCGCGGCGTAGTGACCGGCGGGCTCGTCGTACGCGTGCCACGACCGAATGTTCTTGTGGTCGCGCGCCGCGAACGTGAGCATCGAGGCGAAGTCGCCCTTGAACATCGCCAGCCCTAACGGCACCGTGGTCGGCTCGGTGGGCTTGTCCGCCTTGGCGTCTTCATAGTAGATACGGGTGGCCGAGGTGGCCGTGCCGGTCAGCCAGTACAGCATCACGTTGGTGAGAATGAAGTCCGGGTCGAGGTCCTCGCCCAGCAGCTGCGCGTGCCAGCCGAGCAGCCCGATCGGCGAGTCGGTGATCGCGTAGGACAGAGTCTGTGGCTGTTGTGAGTGCAGGATGTTGAATGACATCTTGGTGTCGTAGAACCACTGGAGTACCTCGAGCGCCTGCTGCTCCTCCGGCGTGATCTTCGCGAACTTCTCCGGGTCGCCGGACGGGAACGAGAAGATCTGCGTGACGTGCACGCCAACGACGTGTTCGGCGTCGATCCGGCCCTGTTCCGGCGCCACGAACGAACCCCCGTCGTTGCCCCCGGCACCGTACCGGTCGTACCCCAGCCGCCGCATCAGCTCGGCCCACGCCTTCGCGGTGCGGTACCGGCTCCAACCGCGCTCTCGCGTGGGACCCGAGAACCCGAACCCCGGCAGCGACGCGATGACCAGATGGAATGCGTGCTCGCCGGCCGGGGGGTCGGTGAGCGGCTCGATCACCCGCAGGTACTCCGCGACCGAGCCCGGCCAGCCGTGGGTAAGCATGAGCGGGAGCGCGTCCGCGCGGGGCGAGCGGACGTGCAGGAAGTGGATGTTCTGCCCGTCGATCTCCGTGATGAACTGCGGGTGCGCATTCAGCGCCGCCTCCCACGCGCGCCAGTCGTAATCGTGGCGCCAGTACTCGGCGAGGCGCCGCACGTACGCTACCGGCACGCCGTAATCCCAGCCGGTGTCGGGGATCTGGTCCGGCCAGCGGGTCCGGTCCAGCCGGTCGTGCAGGTCATCGAGGTCGACCTGCGGGATGTCGATGCGGAACGGCTTGATTTCTTTGGTCATGCCGCCGACCGTACGCAGGCTTCCGGTCAGGTTTTGACCTAAAGCACTGCCAGACTCTAGACGTGTTGGAAACCTCATCGCGACTGCTGCGCCTCTTGTCCCTACTGCAGGCACAGCAGGACTGGTCCGGCGCGGCCCTCGCGGAGCGTCTCCACGTGAGCGATCGAACCGTGCGCCGCGACGTCGAGCGGCTCCGGGACCTGGGATATCCCGTGTACGCCACGCGGGGCACCGACGGGGGGTACCGCCTCGGCCCGGGCTCCGCCATGCCACCGCTGTTGCTGGACGACGAGGAGGCGGTGGCCGTAGCGGTCGGGCTGCGCACCGCGGCCGGTGGCGCGATCGCGGGCATCGAAGAGACGTCGATACGGGCGCTCGCCAAGCTGGAACAGGTGCTGCCGGCGCGCCTCCGGCACCGAGTCAACGCGCTTCAGGCGTACACCGAGCCGGTACCCCCGGACCGGCCCGGGCCGACGGTGGACCCGGCCGTCCTGACGGCGCTCGCGGCGGCTTGCCGCGACCGGGAGCGGGTGCGGTTCGACTACCGCCACCACGACGGCTCGGCCAGCCTGCGGGCGGTGGAACCGTACCGCCTGGTGTCCTGGGGTCGGCGCTGGTACCTCGTCGCCTGGGACGTCGATCGTCGGGACTGGCGGACGTTCCGGGTGGACCGCGTGGAACCGCGGACCCCGGCGGGCCCGCGCTTCGCGCCGCGCGACCCGCCGGAGGGCGGCGCGGCCGCTTACGTGGCGCGCGGGGTCTCGTCCGCCGCCTGGCGCTACCGGGCCCGCGTCCTGGTGCACGCGCACGCCGAGGTCGTGGCCGATCGGATCAACCCAGCCGTCGGCGTGGTCGAGGCGATCGACGAGCACACCTGCGCGCTAAACACCGGCGCCGACAGCCTGCACACGCTCGCCGTGTACCTCGGCATGCTGGACCTCGACTTCGAGGTCGCCGAACCGCCCGAGCTGGTCGAGCACCTGCGCCAGTTGACTGCTCGCTACGAACGCGCCACCGGCACGACCCGATGACCCGCACGGCGGCCAAAAGGCAGGCAGTGGCGAGCCGCGCCGGCCAGCCATAGCGGTGGGCTAGGTCGTTGTTTGTGCCGCTGTGATGATGAGGTCCGTGATTGGGGCCGGCCGCGTGATCATGGACAGGTGGCCGGCCTTCACCTCGACGATTTGCGCGCCGGCGCGCTCGGCCATGAACCGCTGCTGCGCGGGCGGGATGATCAGATCCTGCGTGCCGAGCGCGTACCAGGACGGGATCGTCTGCCAGGCCGGCACACCGGACGGCTGATTCCCGGCACTGAACGCGAATGGGCGCTGGGCGGCATACAGGAGCGAGGCCGTGTGCGGTGGCACTCCGTTGGCGAATGAGGTCAGGAACACACTCGGCTTGAGGTAGAGGTCGACGTCACCGGGCGGCGCTCCCGGGTAGGGCACGAAGTCGAAAACGGTCGTCGGGTCGACCGCGAGCGCGGAGTCGGGACCGGCGAGTGGGAGCACCGTCTCGCCGTCGTCGGGTGCGAAGGCGTCGACGTACACGAGTGCCTTGACGTTGGGGTTGCCGGTGGCGGCGTTGGTGATGACCGCGCCGCCATACGAGTGTCCGACCACGACGATCGGCCCGGTGAGCGTGGACAGGAAGTCGGCCACCGTGGCCGAGTCGCCGGGCAGGCTTCGCAGCGGGTTGGGCGGCATCCGAACCGGGTAGCCCTTATGTTGCAGGCGCTGCGCGACGGCGTTCCAGGAGGAGCCGTCGGCCCACGCGCCATGGACCAGCACGATCGTCGGCTTGGGTTTGTTCGCGTGCCCGGCAACCGTGCCGGCGGCGGCGCTGATCGGCAGCAAGGACAGGGTCAACAGCGAAAGAAGCGCGATCAGGACAGTGATGCGTGGTCGTCGTGGCCCAATCGTCCGAACCGCCGGCGCTGCCTGCGAGCCGTACATGAGATGCCTCCCAACTCGTCCTGGTGGGGGACTCCCTCAGCGCGTCAGGCGTCTCGTCCAGCGATGCTTCGGTGCCGTGACGTTCGGCCCCCGACGTGATTAAACGCCCCGACGCCGCATACGTCACGCTTGTCGGTCCGGGCGAACCGATGTTCGCTTCGGCCGCTGTCGGTGGGTACGTCTACCGTGGGTGGACACAAGAGCCCAGCGTGAGTAAAGGGAGACCATGACCACACTCGAGAACAGGCCGAACACCGCACTCCTCGTCGTCGACGTGCAAAACGGCGTGGTCGAGGGCGCTCACGAGCGCGACGCCGTCGTCGCGAACGTCGGCAGCCTTGTCGAGAAGGCGCGGCGGGAACGGGTCCCCGTTGTCTGGGTCCAGCACTCCGACCAGCAGCTTGCGCGTGGGAGCGACGACTGGCGGATCGTCCCCGAGCTGGCTCCGGGCGACGCCGAGCCAATCGTCGAGAAGAACTACGGCGACTCTTTCGAGGACACCACGCTCGAGAAGGTGCTGTCGGGCCTCGGAGTCGGGCGACTCGTCGTCGCCGGCGCGCAGACCGATGAGTGCATCCGCTCGACGCTCCACGGCGCGTTCGTCAGGGGGTACGACGCGACCCTGGTCAGTGACGCCCACACGACAGAAGACCAGACGGCATGGGGGGCGCCGCCGCCGGACCAGGTCATCGCGCACACCAACCTCTACTGGACCTACCAGACGGCGCCGGGGCGCACGGCCGGGACGGTCGAGACCAAGGACGTCGACTTCGGCGGCACCTCCTGACGCACTCAAGGGCGGTTTGGAGCAGGTGCTTCCCCCTTACGGCCACCCGGCTCGAGGTACGGACGTCCGGACGGTCAGCACCTGACCGGTCCGAGACGGGATGCGACGTGGCTCAGGCGTGCGGGCCGATCGTCACGGTGCCCACCGTCAGCCTCGGCTTGGCCTCCATGACCGTGCCCACCAGTTCGACCTCGTCGTCGAGCTGCCGGCATTGCACCGCGGTTAGCTCGCGCAGCGGTTCGACGATGATGGCGAGCTTCCGACCGGAGCGCTGCAGGTGCCACACCCCACCGACCACGCCATCGACAAGGAGCACGGGGTAGTTGCCGGCCTGGCCCGCCGGGGTGAGCCCGCGGGTCACGGCCGGGCCTGGGTACAGCCGCTCGCGAGGCTGACCCGCGACGACGAACGCGTCGAAGTAGGGCAACAGGCGGATCCCTCGGTGCGGCTGCTGCGGCGTCGCGGTGTCGCCGGCCAGTGTCCATCCCGGCTCACCGTCGAGCTCGACGTACTCCAGGTCGTCAGATAGCTCGTCGAACAGGTTGACGGCCCGCCGCGGCGGGATGCTGAGCCATCTGGCGAAGTGCTGGGGCGTGGCTGGGCCGTAGGCGTATAGGTAGCGCGTGACGAGGGTGCGCAGGGCCGCGTCGCCGTCGTCCGGGCGGAAGCTGGGCAGCCAGCGGTGCGGGTTGGTGTAGGTCACCTTGCGGCCCCGATTTGGTCCGAAGCAGAGCATGCCGCGGTGCGCGGCCGTGCTCGTTAGCTGCCGCCAGCGCGGCCACTTGCCCTGGAACGCCTCCATCGTCCGCTCGCCGGCCCACGGGCCGGTACGATCCACGATCGCCTCGGTCAGCTCGTCGACGGTCAGCTCCGTGTCCGCCAGGGCCTCGCCGATGGCCGCGATGACCTCGTCAGCCTGCTCGGCGGTGAAGCGGACCGGCTCGGGATGCATCGGCACCGACGATGGCAACGCGGAGAGCGCCCCCGTCCACATCGGCAGGTCGGCGGTGGACAGCAGGTGTACGGTGCCGCGCGGACCGAACGTCTTGACCAGGGTGCGGTCCTCCCAGAGCGCGCGCTGCACGTCGGCGCGGGTCGCCCCGGCGATGCGCCGACCGATCGATAGCTCGGCGGCGCTGAGGACCTGGGCATGCGCTCCGCACAGCACGCCGGCGATGTCGGCGGCGCCCAGGTCCGTGGCCGGTTCAGTCAACGCGTGGCGGGCCATCCGCCGCGCCGTGACGCCGCTCCAGGTCAGCAACGGCGGGGTCGTCTTCGGGGTCACGGAAGCACATTCTCCTTGGCTCGGCCGACATCGGTCATATCGGAGAGGGTGAAGTGCCTGGACTGATTGAGGACGACGCCGCGCGCGCGCCTCCGCCGAGGGCGCAGTCGCCGCCCTTCGGGGCCGAGCCGAACGCCCCGACTACGCAGTGATCGAAGACGCCGGGCACCTGCCCAACGCGGAGCGCCCGATACATTCAACTCCACGCTCCACCGCTTCCTCGCCACAACACGGCCAACGCCACCCGCCCGAGACATCCGCAGCCGTGACCGGATGGTGACACCCGAAACAGTGGGAGAGACAGTGTTGTACGCCGTAATGATCATCCTGCACACCATCGCCGCGCTGACCGCGTTCGGCGCCGGCGCCTACGCCTGGCTGGCCCGTCCGGAAGACAAACGGCTCGGCCGGGTCATGTCGGCCTACCTGGCCGGACTCGTGCTGCTCACCGCTTTCCTGGTCGGTGCGGTGGCCGCGCGGTGGAGTGTCAAGGAAACGACCGAGCGTGTCATGGACGGCGTCCTGCTCGTCCTAGCCCTGTACATGATCTGGCGTGGCCTGCGGGCACGCACCGAGTTACACCGCCTCGGCTCCGGCTGGCAGCGGCGCTATATGCGCGACATCGGGTTTACCCTGGTGGCGCTGTGGGCCGCGTTCGTTATCATCCTGGTCCTCGACCTCGGTGCACCGATCTGGCTGGTCCTTCTCTCCGCGGTGTTGGCGATCACGATCGGACACCGTTTCATCCGCACCGTCGAGGCCAGACGAAACGTCGACCGCCCGGCGAGTTGAGCAGGCCCGATGCGGTGGCGTCCTGCTCGGCGGGCGGCTCCCGGGACCAGCTGGGCTTGCGGCGATCTTCGCGTGAGCGCGGCGTGGGCCCTCGTGGCCGGGATCATCGCGCGGCAAGCGTCTCCCTCTACACCGGACCAGACGTCACCGGCCTCGCCTGGCGGTGGCATGCCCCGGCCACCTGAGTCCTCTAGCGCGATCGCATCCGTACTACAGGTGTGCGGGACGGCGCGGCGACGAGGAAGGGGACCGGAATGTCAACACTGAGCGTGACTCCGTCGCGAGGGTTGGGCCTCACGGCGATCAACACACGTCAGCATCGGCTGGCACTCAACGTGTTCATGCTCATCGTCCTGGCGCACTGGGCCGAGCATCTCGTTCAGGCGTACCAGGTCTGGGTGCTCGACCGGCCACAGCCGGCGGCGCGCGGCGCGCTCGGACAGGTCTTCCCCTGGCTCGCGACGTCCGAGACGCTGCATTACGGGTACGCCGTGGTCATGCTGGCCGCGCTGATCCTGCTGCGGCCAGGGTTCGTCGGCCGAGCCCGTGCGTGGTGGACGGTCGCGCTGGTCATTCGGTTCTGGCACCACATCGAGCACCTGCTGCTGCTCATCCAGGCGCAGACCGGCAAC
>DASXRC010000226.1:0-57023 GCA_036506795.1 Micromonosporaceae bacterium | reverse complement strand
TTGGCGAGGAACCGGTCCAGAGCGACCCGCACCTTGGTGCCATCCGGGCCGTCGAGCAGGGCCAGCGCGTGCAGCGCGCCGGGGATCGCGAGGACGGTCTCCGGGCCTCGGTGAGCTGCCGCGATCGCGGCATTGGTTCCGGGCGGAAACACGGGGTCCTCCGCGCTACTGATGAGCAGAATCGGGCCGCGGTACCTGCTCAACGACGCGACGGTCGGGTATCCCTCCTCGGGCGACGGGTCGCCGCTGACCGAGAACACGCCGGCTACGGGCGAGCCGCAACCTGGACAGGATTGCGGACCTCGGCGGGGGCTGAGCGGCGGCTTAGGCGGAGGAGGTGCGCGTCGGTCGGGCACGCAGGTCGGCGACGTAGTCGTCCGGGGCGCCCGCCTTCTGCGCGGCGTTCGCGATCTCGGACAGGTACCAGGCGGTCGGCATGCCGCCTTCGTACCCGTCGAAGACGTAGACCCACGCGGTGACCTCACCGTCGAGCGTGGCGACGCGAACGGTCAGCTTGCGGTACGTCTCCGCGGTCACGCCCTCGACCTCGTCGAGCTGCGCGGCGTCGCTCGGGTTGACGTCGTAGAGCGCTACGAAGACGCGGTCGCCGGGCGACTCGACGATCGTAGTGACCGCGCCCTCCCAGCCGATCACGTCCTCACCGGCGAAGGTGAGCCGCCACCCCTCCAGCCAGCCGGTTCCCACCATCGGCGAATGCGGACAGTAGGCCCGCATCCGGGCGGGGTCGAGATTCGAGCCGTACGCGGCGTAGTGACGCACGGCGATGACGATAGCCCGACGAAGCGTGGTGGAGAATACGACCGTGCGTTTCGGAACCGAGCAGGGGAGAAAGTCACCGTGAGCCGCGTAGTGATCATTGGTGGAGGCCCCGCCGGGTACGAGGCTGCCCTCGTCGGCGCGCAGCTCGACGCCGACGTGACGGTGGTCGAGGCCGAGGGCGCCGGTGGCGCCTGCGTGCTGTCCGACTGCGTACCGTCCAAGACCTTCATCGCCAGCTCGGACGTTGTCACGGGGTACCGGGACACCGAGGAGTTCGGTATCCACTCCGACGGGCTCGAGGCGGTCACTGTGGACGCCCGGGCGGTGCACGAGAGGGTCAGGCGGCTGGCCCGGGCCCAGTCCGCGGACGTCCACGCCAAGCTGATCAAGGCCGGGGTCACGTTCGTGCCCGGGCGCGCGCGGCTCGGTGGGAACACCCTCGGTCACACCCATCAGGTGATCGTCACGCCGCTGGACGGTGACCCCGAGTACACCATCGACGCGACATCGGTCCTCGTGGCCACCGGGGCGACCCCGCGGATCCTGCCGGACGCGGAGCCGGACGGCGAGCGCGTGCTCACGTGGCGGCAGGTGTACGACCTCGACGAGCTGCCGGAGCACCTGATCGTGGTCGGCTCGGGGGTGACCGGGGCGGAGTTCGCCAGCGCGTACCTCGCGATGGGCCGGGCCGTGACGCTCGTGTCCAGCCGGGACCGGGTGATGCCCCACGAGGACGCCGACGCCGCGATGGCCCTCGAACGGGTCTTCCGCGCGCGCGGCATGACGATCCTGAGCAACTCCCGTGCGAGCGCGGTCCGCCGCGTCGGCGAGGGCGTGGTTGTGGAGTTGACCGACGGCCGTGTCGTCGAGGGCAGCCACGCGCTGATGGCCGTGGGGTCGGTACCGAACACGGCCGCGCTCGGTCTGCAGGAGTACGGCGTTACGGTGGCCGCCGGAGGCTATCTCGCCGTCGACCGCGTGTCGCGGACCAACGTGCCGGGCGTGTACGCCGCCGGCGACTGCACCGGCGTCCTCGCGTTGGCGAGCGTCGCCGCCATGCAGGGCCGGATCGCTATGTGGCACACCCTCGGGGAGGCGGTCTCGCCGTTGCGCCTGCGTACGGTCGCCGCGAACGTGTTCACCGACCCGGAGTTGGCCAGCGTCGGCGTGAGCCAGGACGACGTCGACTCCGGCAAGGTGCCGGCGCGGCAGGTCATGCTGCCACTGGCCGGCAACGCCCGCGCCAAGATGGCCGACGTACACGACGGCTTCGTCAAGCTGTTCTGCCGGCCGGCGAGCGGGCAGGTTGTCGGCGGGGTGGTGGTCGCGCCGAAGGCGAGCGAGCTGATCCTGCCGATCACCGTCGCAGTGGAGAACAACCTCACGGTGGACCAGCTGGCCCACACGATCACGATCTACCCGTCGCTGTCCGGCTCCATCGCCGAGGCGGCCCGGCAGCTGATGCTCCACGAGCAGGACTAGGCGCAGGGGCCGGCCGCGCGTCCATGGTGGACGGGCAGGCCCAACGACGCCCGGACGGCCCGACTCTTACGGAGTTGGGCCGGGGACGGGCGGCACGCTACCCTTATCGACATGATTCGTGCAGCCGTCACGACGACGCCGGGCAACCCCGGCGTTCTCGCGATGCCCTGACGAACACCTCAGACATCCGAAGCCCCGGGGCGGTCGCCGCCGGGGCTTCGTCGTGCTCGGGGTGCGCCGCCCCCGGCGTTACCCCTGACTGGAGAGCACGATGGTCGACCACCGCAAGTTGGGACGCGAGCTGGAGCTGTTCGCGTCCGATCCGCTCGCCGGCGCGGGCCTGCCGATCTGGCTGCCTGCCGGTGCGGCGTCCCGGCACGCCGTGGAGGAGTTCCTGTACGAGGAGGAGCGGCGCGCCGGGTACCAGCACGTCTACTCGCCGCCGCTTGGCAAGCGGGAGCTGTACGAGTTGTCGGGACACCTGCCCCACTTCGCCGACGACATGTTCCCGCCGATGAAGGTGTCCGCCGACGACGAGTTCGTGCTGCGGCCCGCTCTCTGTCCGCACCACGCGCTGGTGTTCCGGTCGCGCGGCCGGTCGTTCCGCGAGCTGCCGCTGCGGATCGCCGAGCTGGGCGGCATGTACCGCGCCGAGCGCTCGGGCGTGCTAGGCGGGCTGAGCCGGGTCCGCGCCATCTGGCTCAACGACGCGCACAACTTCTGCGGCCTCGATGACGTGCCCGCCGAGGTGCGGGCGGTCCTGGAGTCCATCGGCCGAGTGCATGACGCGCTCGGCGTGCGCTCGGCCGGCTTCCGGCTGTCGCTGCGGGGCCAGGGCGGAAAGTACGTCGCCGACGCGGCCATGTGGGACCGCGCCGAGGGACTGCTCCGTGAGGCGCTACGCGGAATGTCCTATGTAGAGGCCGCTGGCGAGGCCGCGTTCTATGGCCCGAAGATCGACGTGCAGATCGTCGACTCCATGGGTCGGGAGTCAACCCTGTCCACCGTCCAGCTCGACTTCCACCAGCCGTCGCGGTTCGGTCTGTCCTACGTGGACTCGGGCGGCGCTCGACGGCGCCCGGTCATGGTGCACCGGAGCCTGGCCGGCAGCATGGAGCGGCTCTTCGCGTACCTCATCGAGGAGCACGCGGGCGCGTTCCCCGCTTGGTACGCGCCGGTCCAGCTCGTGGCTCTACCGGTCGGGCCGTCGGAGGAGGGCCCCGCGCGGGCATTGGCCCGAGCCGCCGTCGAGGCCGGGCTCCGCGCGGAGGTCGCGGCCGAGGGTTCCTTGCGAGCGCGGGTACGCGACGCGGCGCGCCGGCGGGTGCCCTACGCGGCCGTCGTCGGGCCCCGCGAGGCGGCGGCCGGCGAGGTGGCGTTGCGCCTGCGCGATGGCCGGGAGCTGGACCCGCTGCCGGTCCCGGAGGCGCTCCGGATGATCGGCGACGTGGTCGCGGCCCGCTCCCGCGACCTCGGGCCCGCTCGCGCCGGGGTGACCGCAGTCAGTTCAAGGCGCGCCTGCGGAAGCCACGCATGCCGGTCAGCGTGAAGAGCACGCCGTAGCCGCCGAGCACGGCGAGCGAGATCCACGGGTGCAGGTGCGGGATGTGCGGCACGAGCGCCGCCCGCACCCCCTCGGAGCAGTACGTCAGCGGGTTGAGCAGGCTGACCACCTGGAACCAGCGCAGCTGGTCGAGCTGGGTGACGGGGTACTGGGTGGCGCCCGTGAACATCAGCGGCACGAAGATCACCGCGAACATGATGCTGATCTTCGCGGGCGGCACCAGGGTGCCGACCGTGATGCCGATGCCGGCTCCTACCCACGCGCCAAGGATTAGCACCGCGATCAGCAGAGGCAGCCCGGCGGTACGCCAGGGTGCCTCGCCGAGCACCAGGGACCCGATCGGGAACATCACGACGGCGGCGAGCAGGCCGCGCATGCTCGCGATGACCAGTTTCTCGATGGTCACCATGTTGGTGGGCAACGGCGCGAGCAACCGGTCCTCGATCTCTTTGGTCCAGCCGAACTCCATCACCAGCGGGAACGCGACGCTCTGCAGCGAGGTAAGGAACGCGGCGAGGGCCACGATGCCGGGCAGCAGCAGTTGGCCGTAGGTGTCGCTGACGTAGTTCAGGTTGCCGAGCACCTTGGCGAAGATGAAGAGCGTGAAGATCGGAGTCAGCGCCACCTGGATCAGCAGGACCCAGAACTCCTTGCCGGTCACGAAGATGTCGCGCCACAGGATGGCGAGGAACGCGCGTCCGGCGGTGGCGCGCGGAGGCGCGGCGACCGCCGGAGCGGTCATCGGTTCGGCGGTCATCTGTGATCCCTTCGTTCGCCATTGCGGGGCTCGCTGCGCTCACTCCTCGCGCTCACCGGAGACCCCGGCCCGTTAGGTCGATGAAGACGTCCTCGAGGCTGGGCTCGCCGATGTGCACGTCGGTGAGCGCAGCGGACCGGCCCTCGAGCGCGCTGACCACTCGGCCCAGTCGGGTCGCCGGCTCGGCCGTGAGGTAGAGCCGCACCTTCACGGTCTCGTCCGGCTGGGCCGCGGGGCGCGCGCCGCCGGGCGTTCCGGCGAATGGGCCGAAGCCGTTCGGCGGACCGCCGCCGCCGGGGGGACCGGGGAAGCGCGGACCGGTGGGCGGCGCCTGCTCGCCGCGCTCCACGCCGTCGATGTCGGTGAGCGCCGCGAGCAGCTTGTCCGGGTCGTCGCCGGGGGCCGGGGTGATCGTCAGGTCCAGCACCGACTGCCCGGTGAGGCGACGGGTCAGCGCGGCCGGCGTGTCGAGCGCGAGCAGCCGCCCATGGTCCACGATGCCGACCCGGTCGGCGAGGTCGGCGGCCTCGTCCATGTCGTGGGTGGTCAGCACGATCGTCACGCCGCGGGAGCGCAGGTCGCGGATCCGCTCCCAGACGAACAGCCGCGCCTGCGGGTCGAGCCCGGTTGTCGGCTCGTCGAGGAACAGGACCTGCGGCTCGTGCATGAGCGACCGGGCGATCATCAGCCGTTGGGCCATTCCGCCGGAGTACCAGTCCACCTTGATGTCGGCCTGTTCGGCGAGCCCGAACTCGTCCAGCAGCTCCGCGGCACGCGCGTTGCGCTCCGCACGGGGAAGGCCGTGGTACGCCGCGTGGAAGGTGAGGTTCTGCCGCGGCGTCAGCGACCGGTCGAGGTTGCTCGACTGGGGTACGACCGCCAGCCTCGCCCGGGCCTTCACCGGATCGCGCAGCACGTCGATCCCGTCGATGTACGCCTCGCCGCTGGTTGCCCTGACCCGCGTCGTGAGCACGCCGACGGTCGTGGTCTTGCCGGCACCGTTCGGGCCGAGCAGCCCGAAGACCTCGCCGGGTGCGACCGCGAAGCTGAGCCCGTCAACCGCGTTCACGTCACGCTTGGGATACCTCTTGACGAGGTCGTGCACCTCGACTGCCGCCGTCACCTACATCCACCCCCTGTGAGAAGTTCTCGATCAGTTCAAGCAGGAACGCTCGGATCACCGCGGCGTTCGCCGGGTCGGCATCGACCGAGGTGAGCGGCCGCCGCCGGCGGATGAGCCCGGCCAGCCCGGCTGCGTGCTGGATGCCCTTCTCGGTGAGCGCCAGCCGAACCCGGCGGCGATCGGTCACGCCCGCGACGCGCTCCACGTGTCCACTTCGGACGAGCGTGTCCACGATGCCGGTGAGCGTCGCCGGGCGGACAAAGCACCGGGCCGCGACGTCGGAGTGGTCCAGCTCTCCGTGGCTCAGCTCGAGCAGCACCCGCATGCCCGCCGGAGTGAGCCCGTACTTGTCGGTCAGCAGCTGGCTCCACCGCTGCCCGGCGAGGTGTCCCGCGAGGTGCACCAACCGGCCGAGCGGCGCGTCGCGCAGCTGGTCGAGTTCCATGGCGCGAACGTTAGCAGCCTAACGGTAAGGCACCAAATTGTCAGTGACAAGATAGGGTGACCGCATGCCGTACCACCATGGGGACCTCCGGCGGGCGCTGCTCGCCGCCGCAGTCTCCGCGATCGAGGAGCACGGGCCGGCCGCGCTGAGCCTGCGTGATCTGGCCCGCCGGGCCGGGGTATCGCACGCCGCCCCATCACACCACTTCGGCGACAAGGCGGGGCTGCTGACCGCGCTGGCCGCGGAGGGCTTCCGATTGCTGGACGAGGCGCTGCGCGCGGCCGGCGAGGACCTGCTGGGGCGTGGCGTGGCGTACGTGCGATTCGCCGTCGACCACCGCGCCCACTTCGAGGTGATGTTCCGGCCGGAGCTGTACCGGCGGGACGATCCCGAGGTGGTCGCCGCCGGTCGGCGGACCGCGGAGGCCCTGCGCTCCGGGGTCGGGGCGCTGCCCACGCCGCCGACCGGCCGGCAAGCCGAGCTGTCGGCGCTCGCCGCCTGGTCGATCGTGCACGGCTTCGCGACGCTCTGGCTCGGGGGTGCGCTGCCGTCGGAGTTGGGCGACGATCCCGGCGCGGCGTCACGCGAGGTGATCCGACTGCTCTTCGAGCGGTGATGCGCATAAGTGCACGGGAGTTGCGGCCCAGTCGACCTGGTTACCAGCTCGTCGGCACGGGCATGCCCTCGGTGTACCCGAAGGCGCTCTGCGCGCCGACTACCGCCCTCGCGTGGAACTCTTCCAGGCCGCTGGCGCCGGCGTACGTGCAGGCGCTGCGTACCCCCGCCACGATCGTGTCGAGCAGGTCCTCCACGCCGGGGCTGGCCGGGTCCAGGTACATCCGGGCCGTGGAGATGCCCTCCTCGAAGACCGCCTTGCGGGCCCGCTCGAACGGGCTGTCGTCGGCGGTGCGGGCGCTGACCGCGCGGGCCGAGGCCATCCCGAAGCTCTCCTTGTAACGGCGGCCCTCGGCATCCGCATAGAGATCGCCGGGTGACTCGAACGTGCCCGCGAACCAGGAGCCGATCATCACGTTGGAGGCGCCGGCGGCGAGCGCGAGTGCGACGTCGCGTGGGTGCCGTACCCCGCCATCCGCCCACACGTGGCGACCGAGCTCGCGGGCTGCGGCCGCGCAGTCGAGAACGGCGGAGAACTGTGGCCGGCCGACGCCGGTCATCATCCGCGTCGTGCACATGGCGCCGGGGCCGACACCCACCTTCACGATGTCCGCCCCCGCGTCCACGAGGTCGCGTACGCCTTCGGCGGTCACCACGTTGCCGGCGACGACCGGCACCGTCGGCCCCAACCCGCGCACCGCGCGCAGCGCGGTGATCATGCGTTCCTGGTGCCCGTGCGCGGTGTCCACGACGAGCACGTCGGTGCCGGCCTCGAGCAGCGCGGCCGCCTTGCGGGCCACGTCGCCGTTGATCCCGATTGCCGCCGCGACACGCAGCCGGCCCTTGTCGTCAAGCGCGGGACGGTAGAGCGTCGCTCGCAGCGCGCCCTGTCGGGTCAGGATGCCGACCAGGCGGCCGTCGATGTCGACGACCGGAGCGAGCCGGTGTCGGCCCTCGTTGAGCCGGTTGAACGCCTCGGGCGGGTCGGCCTCGGCCGGCACCGTGAGCAGCTCGGTCGACATCACGTGGCGCAACTGGGCGAACCGGTCAACGCCCACCGTGTCGACCTCGGTCACGATGCCGACTGGGCGAACCTCCTCGTCGATGACCACGACGGCCCCGTGGGCGCGCTTGGGCAGCAGATGGATGGCGTCGCCGACGGTGTCGGTCGGTCCGAGTGTGATCGGCGTGTCGTGCACCAGGTGCCGCTCCTTGACCCAGGCAATGACGTCGGCCACGACGTCGAGCGGGATGTCCTGCGGGATTACCGCGATCGCGCCCCGGCGGGCCACGGTCTCGGCCATCCGCCGCCCGGAGACGGCGGTCATGTTCGACACCACGATCGGGATCGTGGTGCCGCTGCCGTCGACCGTCGATAGGTCGACGTCCAGCCGCGACTCCACCTCCGATCGGACCGGAGCCATGAAGACGTCGCTGTAGGTCAGGTCATGCGCGGGAGCCGCGCCAGAGATGAACCGCACCCGGCCATCATGCCGCCGTCCTCACCAGATGATCATGGCGTTTCCGTCAAACACGTCGGCGTGTTTGACCGAAACGCCATGATCGTCCGGGAGGGGCGGGCGCTACTTGATCTCGCACACCACGGCGCCCGCGCTGACCACGTCGCCCACCGCCGCGCGCAACCCGCTCACGACACCAGCCTTGTGGGCGTTGAGGGGCTGCTCCATCTTCATCGCCTCGAGGACGACGATCAGCTCACCCTCGGCCACCTCGTCGCCATTCGCCACGGCGATCTTCACGATCGTGCCCTGCATCGGGGAGGTGAGCGCGTCTCCACCGGCGCCAGCGGCGTGCTTGCGACCGCCACCGGCCCGCCGGGGCGCACCCGCACCGAGCCGCCCGGCGGCGCCGGCTGCCGCGCTCGGCGTACCCCCACCGAAGCCCGCGGGCAGGCTGACCTCCAGCCGCTTCCCACCCACCTCCACCACGACGGTCTCGCGTTCGGTGGCCTCGGCCACCGGGGCGGCGGGGCCGGCGAACGCCGGTACGCCGCCGGCCCACTCGGTCTCGATCCACCGGGTATGCACCGCGAACGGCTCGGCGGTGAACGCCGGGTCCCGGACGATCAACCGGTGGAACGGCAGCGCCGTGGCCATGCCCTCGACGACCATCTCGTCGAGCGCCCGGCGGGCCCGCTCCAGCGCCTCGGTACGCGTCTCGCCGGTGATGATCATCTTGGCGAGCAGCGAGTCGAAGTTCCCGCCGATCACGCTGCCGACCTGAACGCCGGTGTCTGCGCGGACCCCGGGCCCCTCGGGCAGGCGCAGCGCGGTCACGGTCCCTGGCGCCGGTAGGAACCCTCGGCCGGGGTCCTCCCCGTTGATCCGGAACTCGATGGAGTGTCCGCGCGGCACCGGGTCCGCGGCGGATCGCAGCTTCTCGCCGTCGGCGATCCGGAACTGCTCGCGGACCAGGTCGACGCCGGCGGTCTCCTCGGTGACCGGGTGCTCGACCTGCAGGCGCGTGTTGACCTCGAGGAACGAGATCGTTCCGTCCTGACCGACGAGGTACTCCACGGTACCGGCGCCGTGGTAGCCGGCCTCGCGGCAAATCGCCTTCGCGCTCTCGTGAATGGTCGCGCGCTGCTCGTCGGTGAGGAACGGCGCGGGCGCCTCCTCGACCAGCTTCTGGTGCCGGCGCTGCAACGAGCAGTCGCGGGTGCCCACCACGATCACGTTGCCGTGCTGGTCAGCGAGCACCTGCGCTTCCACGTGCCGCGGGCGGTCCAGGTACCGCTCGACGAAGCATTCGCCTCGGCCGAACGCGGCGACCGCCTCTCTCGTCGCGCTGTCGAATTGGTGCGGGATCTCCTCGAGCGTGCGGGCAACCTTCAGCCCGCGCCCGCCGCCGCCGAATGCCGCCTTGATGGCGACCGGCAGGCCGTGCTGCTTGGCGAACGCCACGACCTCGTCAGGGCCGGTGACGGGTTTGGAAGTGCCGGGCACGAGCGGCGCGCCGGCCCGCTGCGCGATGTGCCGTGCGGTGACCTTGTCGCCGAGGTCGCGGATCGCCTGCGGCGTCGGCCCGATCCAGGTCAGGCCCGCGTCCAGGACGGCCTGCGCGAAATCCGCGTTCTCCGCGAGAAACCCGTAACCCGGGTGTACGCCGTCCGCGCCGGACTTGGCCACGACGTCCAGCAGCTTGTCGATGCGCAGGTACGTCTCGGCCGCCGAGTCGCCGCCGAGGGCGTACGCCTCGTCGGCCAGCTCGACGTGCAGCGCGTCGCGGTCGGAGTCGGCGTACACGGCGACGCTGGCGATGCCGGCGTCCCGGCAGGCCCGGATGACGCGGACCGCGATCTCGCCGCGGTTGGCGATGAGAACCTTGCGCATGCGGGGGAGTCTATCCGCCGAGTGGATCATGGCTCTGGCCTGCTTGTGCGCCTGCCTGCTCGGCTTAGTCAAGTTTGGTTATTACGCTTGTCCCGTGTCGACAACCCGCATGATGATTCTCGGCCTGGTGAGCTGGATGCAGCCGGTGCACGGCTACGACGTGCGCCGCGAACTGCTCAGCTGGCACGCCGACGAGTGGGCCAACATCCAGCCCGGCTCGATCTACCACGCGCTGAAGAAACTGACCGAGGAGGGCCTGCTCCGCGAGGTCGGGACGGCACAGGTGGGCGCCCGCCCGGCGCGCACCTCGTACGAGATCACCGCGAAGGGGCACGAGGAGTTCGAGACGCTGCTGCGTCGCTACTGGTGGGAGTACCGGCCGCCCACCGACTCGTTCCTGGCGGCCTTCTCGTTCCTGCCCGCGCTGCCACGCGACGAGGCGGCGGCCGCGCTGCGCAACCGGGCGCGGCTGTTGGAGGCGACGATCGAGACCCACCGGGCCGCCCTCGCCGCGGACTGGTCGACCGCGGTCAAGCCGACCCACGTGGCCTGGCAGTTCGATCGAATGATCGCGCTGGCCGAGGCGGAGAAATCCTGGTGCGAGCGCACCGCGCTGTTGGTGGAATCCGGAGTGTCGTACCTGCCTGAGAACCTTGGCGAGGACACGGAGCTCTGGCGTGAGTGGGCGGAGCAACGAGTCGAGCAATAATCAAACTTGACCGACCGCGTTATATCGCGTTAGCCTGACGCGGCATCATGGGCCGGCTCCCAGCCGGCATCAAAGGGCCGGCTCCTGGCCGGCCGCAGCCACGCCGGCCGGCTGCCGCTGGCCGCACCGAGACCGGGAGCAAGAGATGATCGAGACGAGGGGACTGCGGAAGTCGTTCCGCTCCCGATCCCGACGAGAGGTCAAGACTGTCGAGGCCGTCCGTGGCGTCGATCTCGCCGTGCGGGAGGGCGAGATCTTCGGGTTCCTTGGGCCCAACGGCGCTGGGAAGACCACCACCCTCCGCATGCTCGCCACACTGATCGAGCCGGACGGCGGCGAGGCCACCATCGCCGGCGCGAGCCTGCGCAAGCAGCCCGGCGAGGTCCGCAAGCGCATCGGCTATGTGGCCCAGGGCGGCAGCACGTGGGACGAGGTCACAGCGCGCGAGGAGCTCGTGCTGCACGCCCGGATGTACGGCATCGGGCGGGCCGAGGCCGAGCGCCGTGCCTCCGCGGCGCTCGATGCGTTCCAGCTCAGCGAGTACGCCGACCGGCGTTGCAAGACGTACTCGGGTGGCCAGCGCCGCCGGGTCGACATCGCGCTCGGCATCATCCACCAACCCCGCGTGGTGTTTCTCGACGAGCCGACCACGGGTCTGGACCCGCAGAGCCGAGCGCACATGTGGGACGAGATCCGGCGGCTGCGCCGCGAGGGGATGACCATCTTCATCACCACGCACTACCTCGAGGAGGCGGATGCGCTCTGCGACCGGGTCGCCATCATCGACTTCGGCGAGATCGTGGCCGAGGGCACGCCCGACGAGCTCAAGCGCGAGGTCTCCGGCGACGTGGTCACCGTCGGGCTCAACGGCGCCACCCCGCAGGCCGCCGAGCTGCTGGACACCGCGGAGTACGTCCGGAAGCTCGAGACCACGGACGACGGTCTGCGGCTGTTCGTGGACGAAGGCGCGACCGCGATCCCGCTGATCCTGCGCAGCCTCGACGGCGCCGGCATGGACCTAACCTCGATCGAGCTTCACCGGCCGAGCCTCGACGACGTGTTCCTCACCAAGACCGGCCGTTCGCTTCGGGAGAGCTGACCGATGAAACTGCTTCATGACACCTGGCTCATCTTCCAGCGCCAGCTGCTGCTCGTGCTGCGCAATCCAGCGTGGATCCTGATTGGAATCTTCCAACCGTTCCTGTTCCTCGTGTTGTTCGGTCCGCTGCTGAAGCCCATCTTCGGAGAGAATGCGTACAACCTCTTCGTTCCGGGGCTGCTCATCCAGCTCGGCCTGTTCGGGTCCATGTTTGTCGGCTTCGGCCTCATCGCAGAGCTGCGCGCCGGCGTGATCGAGCGGTCTCGGGTCACACCGGTGAGCCGGGTCGCGCTGCTGCTCGGCCGTTCCCTGCGCGACGTCGTGACGCTGTTGGTGCAGGCGACGATCCTCGTGGTGATGTCCATCCCGTTTGGACTGACGGCGCGACTCGGCGACATCCTGCTGGCGTTCCTGCTCGTCGGTCTCATCGCCCTACTGCTGTCGGCCATCTCGTACGCGCTGGCGCTCATCGTGCGCAACGAGGACGCGTTCGCGCCCCTGACGAACACGCTCATCATGCCGGTCTGGTTGCTCGCGGGCATCTTCCTGCCGATCAGCAGCCAGGGTCCCTACGCGGCGCCGGGGTGGCTGCAGGCGTTGGCGGACTGGAACCCCTTCTCCTGGGCGGTCAAGGGCACGCGGGCACTGTTCGCCGGCGACCCCGGCAACCCGGCCGTGTGGAAGTCCCTGGTCATCATCGGCGCCCTCACCGTCGCCGCGACGATCTGGGCCGGTCGGCTGTTCGCCCGCAGCGTTCGATGAACGTCGACTGAGATCTCGGTCTCACGGAGGCGGGGCACCGTCCGCGCGCGGTTAGCGTCGAATGGTGCCCCGCCTGCTGCGGACCCCGTCGACCTGGCTGATCTACGCCCAGCTGGGTTTGTGGGGCTACTTCCTATACGGCTTCGGGCCGGTCGTCCCGCTGCTGCGCGATGAGCAGGGCACGAGCGCGGCGGTCGCCAGCCTGCACGGCACGGCGCTTGCGGCGGGCGGCCTGATCGGCGGGGCGCTCTTTCCACGGCTCGCGCGCCGGCTGGGCCGCGACCGTACAGTGTGGTTCTCGCTCACCGGCGCCGCCCTGGCCGCCGGCGGGTTGTGCCTGTTCGCGCCGCTTCCCGCGACCCTGACCTTCACGACGGCCGCGGCCAGCTTCGGCACCATGGTTGTCAGCGGCGTGGTCGCCGGCCTGACCGAGCTGCACGGTGCCGCCGGACCAGCCGCGATCAGCGAGGCCAACGCCGCGGCCGCCGGCATGGGCATCGTGGCACCGCTGGTGATCGGGCTCGCGGTCGCTGCCGGCCTGGGCTGGCGGCCCGGGCTCGCCGCAATGGGCGGCCTGGTCGTGGTGCTCGCCCTGGTCGCGCTCGCCTTGGGCGTACGCGTGCCGCGTGGTGGCTCGTTCGTCGGCGCCGGGCGCATGCGCGCCGGGCGGGCGGCGGCGCTGCCGCATGCGTACTGGCTCGCCTGGGCGCTGATGGGCGTGACCACATCCGTCGAGGTGTGCCTCACACTTTGGGCGGCGGCGGTGCTCCGCGACCGCGCCGGCATGACCCCGGGCGCGGCGGCCGCCGGTGTCGCGTCCGTCGTGGGCGGCATGTTCGTCGGCCGGCTGATCGGCGGTCGGGTGGCGCTGCGCGTACCGCCGGTTCCGCTGTTGCTGGTCGCATTCGGGGTGAGCACCGCGGGATTCGCCGTGTTCTGGCTGGCCACCGCCGGTTGGCTCGCCGTCGCCGGGCTGATCGTCGTGGGGCTGGGCAACGCCATGCAGTATCCGATGGCCATCTCGCTGGCGATGGCCGCGTCTGGCGGCCAGACAGATCGCGCGGCCGGGTACTCCAACTACGCCGTCGCCATCGGGTTCGGCGTGGCACCGGTTGTGCTGGGCTGGTTCGCCGACGGCGTGGGGTCGCACGTGGCGTTCCTGATGCTTCCTGTGCTGCTCGGGGCCGCCGCGGCCATGGCCGTCCGGCTGGGCCGCGCGATCAGGGACTTGCCGGCGGCGTTCGTCGCCCATGATCAACCCAACCTTGCCCAGGTCGGGCTGTCCGAGACGGCCTGACAGGGCAACCCGGGCAAGGCTGCGTTTGATCTAGATCCGGCGCGCCAGCGTCACACCGTCGGCGAGCGGGAGCATGACCACCTCGACCCGGTCGTCCTGCAGGATCTCGTCGTTGAACGCGGCGATCGCCATATCGTCCGGCCTGTCGGGGGACGGGTTGAGCACCCGGCCGCTCCATAGCACGTTGTCGATGGCGAGGACGCCGCCGTGGCGCATCCGCGGCACGAGCTCATGCCAGTACGTGGCGTACCCGGTCTTGTCCGCGTCGATGAAGACGAGATCCAGGAAGGGTTCGTTCGGCAGCGCCCGCAGCATGTCGGCGGCCGGGCCGATGTGCAGCTCAATGCGGTCCTCAACGCCCGCGCGCGCCCAATAGCGCCGCGCGACCGAGGTGTACTCCTCGGAGATGTCGAAACAGAACAGCTTTCCGTCGACCGCCAGCCCACGCGCGATCGCCAGGGAGGACATTCCGGTGAACGTGCCCACCTCCACCGCGTACCGCGCCCCGACCAGCTTGGTCAGCATGTTGAGAAAGCCGGCCTGCTCGGGAGCGACCTGCATGTCGGCCCGCTCGGGCAGCAGCGCACGGGTCTCCTCGGCCAGGTCTCGGGCCACGTCGTCCAGCGGTGTGCAGTGCGCGACCAGGTACGCGTGCAGCTCGTCAGTGAGTGACAACGACTTCAGGCTCATGCCGCCGACGCTAGTCGTTCTTCCACAGATCCGTGATCGCGATGCCGAGGTCCGCGAGCAGGTGGCGCAGCAGCGGCAGCGATAGGCCGATCACGTTTCCGGGGTCGCCGTCGATCCGCTCCACAAACGGGGCGCCGAGCCCGTCGATCGTGAACGCGCCGGCCACGCGTAGGGGCTCTCCGGTCGCGACGTACGCCTCGACCTCGGCATCCGTCAGGTCGGCGAAGTGCACGGTGGTCGCGGCGACCGCCTCGGCCTGCTTACCGCTGGCGAGGTTGATCAGGCAATGGCCAGTGTGCAGCACGCCGACCGCGCCGCGCATCCGTCGCCACCGCCGGACCGCCTCCGCGGCGTCCACAGGCTTGCCCAGCACCTCGTCGTCCACCGCCAGCACCGAGTCGCAGCCCAGCACCAGCGCTCCGCCCAGCGGCCGCCCGACCTGCCGAAGCCGGTCCGCGACGGCCTGCGCCTTCAACCGCGCCAGCGTCAGGCACAGGACGTCTGGTCGGGGGGCGTCCACCGTGGACTCATCCACGCCGCTGACGACCACCTCCGCACCAATACCAGCCGCGACGAGGCTGTTCAGGCGGGCCGGGCTCGCCGAGGCGAGCACCAGCCGGTACTCATTCTTGACGGACACGTTGATCACGCTACCGTGCGGATCGCCGGCAACCTCGCGTGCGCCCCGGGCGTGACTAGGGTGTGCCGGACACCGACGCCTTCGACGCCTTCTACCGTGCGACGCGCCAGCGCGTGTTCGCGTGCCTGTACGCGCTGACCGGCGACGCTGCCGAGGCACAGGACGCGGCGCAGGAGGCGTACGCCCGGGCCTGGCAGAGGTGGTCCACCGTCTCCGGGTACGCCGACGCGGAGGCGTGGGTGCGGACCGTGGCCCGACGAATCGCCGTGAGTCGATGGCGGCGTGCCCGGAACCGACTCTCCGCGTACCGGCGGATGGATGTCCCGCAACCGCTGCCCGGACCCGGGCCGGACGCGGTGGTCCTGGTCGCCGCGCTGGCCCAGCTGCCACTCCCACAGCGCGTCGCGATCGTGCTGCACCACCTGATGGAGTTGCCAGTGGCCGAGGTGGCGCGGGAAACCGGCGTACCGGTCGGGACCGTCAAGGCGCGCCTCTCCCGCGGCCGTCGGGCGCTCGCCGCGCTGCTCGCCGCGGACGAATCGGAGGACTCCCATGTCTGACCAACTCACGATGCTCATCGAGCAGCTCCGCGAGACGCACCCGCCGACGCCGTTCGCGTCGCCGGCGGCGTTGCGCCGGCGGGGACGTCAACGGGCCCATCGGCAGGCGCTGGCGGCTGGCGCCGCGACGTTCGCGCTGGCCGGGGTCGCGGCGGGCCTCCCGTGGATCGTTGATGTGGATCACCGCGGCGGGCCGCTGGATGGCGTGTCCCCAACGGCTCCGGCCACCGCCTCTTACACCGCCCCCACCCCCAGCTCCGCCGCCCCCTCCGCCACGGCCCGGCCGGCCCCGTTGGGCACTGACGTGCCTTTGAGCCTGATGCTGCGACCGGGCGACGTCGGCGCGCGCGTGCGCGTGGAGCAAGTCGACGACCAGGGCCCGGACGGGCCGGACTGGCCGTGGGCGATGCCGGCGTGCTCGAACTATCGTGCGAGCGACTACCCGAGTCGGGGTGCTGTCGTCTCCGCCCTCCTCCTCGCGTATGCGGAGGGCGGTTCATCCCGAGCGTTCGAGTGGGTGGAGCGCCATCCGGCCGGTCAGGGGCCGGTCGCGTTCCAGGACGTGCTCCGGGTGGTCGCACGGTGCCCGAGCTTTCGGGATATCGGCCTGCCGGTGCACGACCCCGGGACCGGTTGGGCGGTCACGAACGAGGTGCTCGCCCACGATGTCGCCGGCGACGAGTCGGTCCTGGTCCGGCAGCAGCTCATGCCGGTGGGTATGGCGGCCGCGGCTCGAATCGAGTACTACGTCGCCGTCCGCGTCGGTGACCTGATCGCCACCGTCCGGCTGGTGGACGGCGACGAGGCGGAGGCGCGCACGCTGGGCGAGCGCGCGGCCGCTCGCCTCGGCTGACCTGTACCTCCCCGGCCGGCGCGGGACGACGACCGTGAGACGCCCGGCGGCCCTGTCATTGGACGCTTACCACGACGGATGGGCGACGTCGGCAAGGTAACCGTCCAATGTGTTGGCGCGAGGACCGGAGGTCAGCGTCCGGGCCGGCGGCGCCGGACGGCGAGCATGACGAGTCCGCCTCCCAGTAGCGCGGCCACCGCGACGGCTCCGACGAGTGCGGCGACGTCACGGCCGCCGTTGCCTCCTGGTGCTGCGACGGCAGTCGTGGTCGACGGCGTCGGCGAGCGTGGTGCCGATGTTCCGTCAGCCTCCAGCCGCGCTACGTCCGCAGTAAGGGCAGCTACCAGATTGAGTACGCCATACCCGTATTGGTCGTCGCGTCCCTTCGGGCCCTTGTCCGTCGCGGTAGCCGTGAGGCGGTGGACGACCTCGGCGGCAGACAGGTTCGGAAACCTGCTGCGCACCAAAGCAACCGCACCGGCGACGATCGCGGTGGCGTCAGAAGTGCCCGTTGCCTTCCGGTATTCGTCATTCCTGCTTGTCGATACGATGTCGACGCCGGGCGCGGCGATCACGACCTGGTTGCCGCGGACCGACACGGGTGCGATGGCGCCGTCACGACCGACGGCAGCGACGGCCACGACGCCCGGATAGGCGGCTGGGAACTGAACCAGTCTCGATGAGGGCCTATTTCCGACGCCAGCGACCACGACGACGTCGGCGGCCAACGCCTCTTCGACGGCCGCCCGGTCGTCGGGGTCTGGTCCACCGCCGAGCGAGATCGAGACGACCTTCGCTCCGTGCTGCACCGCCCACCGGACGCTGCGATCGACGCCGTTCTGTGGGTCCTCGATCCGTTCGTCATCGGTGAAGCGAATCGGTAAGATCTTCGCTGCGGGCGCGATGCCCAGCGCACCGTCGCCCGCGTCGTGCCCACGTGCGGCGATAAGTCCAGCCATACCCGTTCCGTGGCCCGTAGGATCCATTCTCCCGTCGCTGTTGCCGACGAAGTCCGTGCCTGGGAGAAGATTTCCGCGAAGGTCCCGATGTGGGTCGACTCCACTGTCGATCACCGCAACCGTGACGCCTTCGCCCTTGCTGATGCGCTGCGCATCGGCGACCTCGAGATAGGCGAGATGCCATTGCCTGTCACGAACCGGATCGGCACGCGCGGGTGAGGCTTGGACGACAAGGGCGGCCGCAGCAAGAGCCAGCGCCGCGGCCGAGCGAACAATGCGCGACGTCACTTCCCAGATCCGATCGCCGGCCCCGGGTCGTGCGTGCCCGGTTCCGGCGGCGGAAGCACTACTGGGGGGACACCCTCGTCTGTCTCCCATGGGTTATCCGGATCCCACGGCTGCGCGGGCTCAGCCTCTGAGCGTCGTTGGCCGCGTGCGCCTACGCCGATCGCCCCGGGACCGGCCTGGGGGCCAGTGCCGCGGCCGCTGGTGGCCCTGCCCGGCGCGCCCGCACCTCCGCCCCGTCCGGGACCGGGCTGGCCGATCACCCCTCCGGTGGGGTTCACCGTCCGCGTCGCCGAGCCGACAGGGGGGTCGCCGATGCCTATGCCGGGTCGGACGCCGATCACTCCACCGGGTGGCAACGGACGAGCGGTCGGAAGGCGGGCCGCTCCGCCCGTGCCTGGCTTCGTTGCGGCACCACCGATGATTCCGCCCGGTGCGATGATTTTCGGTGGCAGCCCCGGCGGGATCAGACCACCAATGACGCCGCCGGGCGGCAGCGGGGCCGGCCCGGGCACCGTGGGTGTCGGGGGCGTCATCGGGCTCGGGTCGGGCAGTGTGGCGATCGGGCCAGCGCCGACCAGCGTCGGACCGGAACCAATGGGACTCGGCGACCGGGGGACGGGCTGAGCCCGCGGCATCGAGTGTTGCGTTGATTCCTCAACCTGCAACGGCACGATCGGGGGAACCAAAGGCGGATGCGATCTGGTTGAAGATCCCTCTCCGCCGGGCCCGGGCGGATTGTCCAAGGAGTCTATGGGGCCGGGTGGCCTATAGGCGGGCGGGCTCTTGATTTGGGCGGTGGCCTCGATGAGGGTGCCGCTGAGGTCGTACATGAGCGATCGCGCACGCCAGGTCAGCGCCTCCTGCTGCTGTGCCGACACCGGGTTGGTTGGCTTGTTGCTGAAGAGCTTCTCGACGACGTTCTTGTCCTCGTACGCGGCTAGATCGGTCTGATACTGCGCGATCTTCTGCTCGTTGGCGGCGTACTCGTTGTAGATCTTCTCGAGCTCGTACCTGGTCGTGCTCAACCCGCCGGTCGCGGCCGCGAAGGCTGTGTAGTTGGCGTTCGCGGCGTCGTACGTCGCCTGCACGTGGCCGATGAGGTAGTCGAGCTGCGCCAGGTATGTCCGCGACGCGGCGCTCCGGTCGGGTGGCCACGCCTCGGCGAGCCGGTCGCGGTAGGCCTGGAGCGTGGCGATGTGCTGGCTAGCCAGCTCGGCGGTCCGGCGCCACCCGGCGACGTGCTGCCAATGCGCGTCGGTCTGCTGGCTCGCGAGCATGGCCCACATGTACGGCACGTCGCGGGCGGTCCAGTCGGTGCCCGCGTATCCGCCGCCACCACCGTCGAGCATCAGGAAGCCCCCGTCGATGTCGGAGTCGAGGCCGGGGGTGTCGCCGGCTCTGCCACCGTCGGCGTCGAGTGGTTGACGCCGTGCGTCCGCAACGCGGTCTCGACATCGCCGACCCGAGCTGCGGCGAAGGCGTCGGTGTTCCGGTACTGGCGGCTAATCTCCGCGGCGGCGTCGGCGAGCCCGCCGGTCTTGTCGGTGTAGTAGTAGACGATGTTGGCGGTGTCCTGCTCGGCGGCTCGATGCACGGTAAGCAGCTCGACGAGCTCGGTGAACGGCGCCGGCGGGCCGGGCAGCGGCGTCGTTAGCTCGTCGGTGACCCGGCTCGCGTGCGGCGCATAGTTGATCTCGACCTCAGCCCGGAGCTGCCTGGCGAAATCCGCCATCGCCGCGATGTCGGCCTCGATCTGCTGCCAGTCGCGAAGCCAGACGGGTCCCCGGTCTTCGTCCGGTAACCGCATCGCTCCTCCCCAGGTGTCACAATGCCGTTCCTGCCGGCGAGGCTAGCCGGTTTGACGAACGCGCGGCAGCCCAATGTGTGCGGCTGTGGACAGCAACCGGCGGGAGAGCACACCTCGCCCGGGCCAAGGCCGTGAATGCGAAGAGCGATCAGCGCGGAAGGCCCGAGGCACGCCACCCGGAACGGCCCGGCACGGCCGGAATGCCCGACGGTCCGAACGCCCCGGGCCGAACACTGCGCAGCCACGCCGACCCCAGGCCCGGCACCTCGGTCGCGCCAGCGTGAAATCGCGCGAACAGGACACCCACCAGCGCGGCGAGCTCCTCGGGCGTCGGCGTGCCGCGCTCGATCCGGATCATCGCGGGGCGATCGGGGGACGCGTCCACGGCCCGAGCATAGGGTGGGTCCGCGACGAGTCTCACACGCGCCCGCGCGTGCGGAGTGATCGTGACACATACGGGTACCGTCTTTCCCAGTGTCGATCGATCCTCAGACCCGCGTCGTCGCTGAGCGTTACCGGCTTGTCGAGCCGCTCGGCGTGGGAGGCATGGGCCGGGTCTGGCGGGCGACCGACGAGGTGCTGCATCGCGACGTCGCCATCAAGGAACTCGTGCCGCCGCCGGGCCTGACCACCGAGGAGCGGCAAGAGCTGCGCGAGCGGTCCCTCCGCGAAGCCCGTGCGATCGCCCGGCTGACCAACGCGAACGTCGTACGCATTTTCGACGTCGTGCGGACCGACGGCGACCCGTGGATCGTCATGGAGTACGTCCCGTCCCGCTCGCTCCAACAGATTCTCACGGGCGATGGACCGGTCGGTCCGCAGCGGGCCGCACACATCGGGCTCGGCATCCTCGGCGCGCTGCGTGCGGCACACCGCGCCGGCGTCCTGCATCGCGACGTTAAGCCCGCCAACGTGCTCATCGCCGATGACGGGCGCGTGCTGCTGACCGACTTCGGGCTCGCCACGGTCCCGGGGGATCCGACGGTCACCCGCGCCGGCCTCGTCCTGGGCTCCCCGGCGTACATCGCGCCCGAGCGTGCCCGGGACGGCACCGCCACGCCCGAGGGCGACCTATGGTCGCTCGGTGCGACGCTGCACGCCGCGGTCGAGGGTCAGTCACCGTATGCCCGCGAGTCGGCGATGGCCACGCTCGCCGCCCTCGCGGCCGAGCCGCCGACGCCACCCCGACGCGCGGGCCCAATGAAACCCGTCATCACTGGCCTCCTGCGCAAGGACCCGGCAGATCGCATCGGTCCGGACGAGGCCGAGCGCCTCTTGCTCCGCGCCGCCGGCCGCCGGGGCCGCACCGGTCTTGGTTCCATGGCGGGCGTACGCCTTCGGCGCCCCGAAGCGCATCCGGGCAACCAGCCGCCGCCGGCCACGATCCTTCCAACGCGGCGTGAACCGGACATCCCGCCGCCACCCTCGTCCACGGTGGGCGGTCCTGCACGAGGCGTCGCCGCGGTTACGGTGCCGGCGGCTACGACGTCCGCGAGGACGGGCCGGCAATTCGTCATCGGGGCCATCGTCGCGGCGGCCGTCGCCCTCGGCGTACTCCTCGCGGTGTTTCTCCGCGGTGATGAGCCGCAGCAGCGCGGCGGCGCCCAGCCGCCGGCCAGCCCGTCCGCGGGCCCGACCGCCGCCAGTCCCACGGCCGCCGCCAGCGCGAGCGCCACCTCGCCGGCCGCACCGACCCCGTCGGCGACCGGCCGCAGCCTGCGGGCGGGGTGGCACACCCACCAGGATCCGACCGGGTTCTCGGTCGCGGTGCCCGACGGCTGGCGAATATCGCGGGCGGGCACGATCGTGTACTTCCGCGAGCCCGGCGGCGGGCGGGTGCTCGGCATCGACCAGACCAACAACCCGAAACCGGATCCGCTCACGGACTGGCAGCAGCAGGAGGCCTACCGGGTGGCGCGCGGCGACTGGCGCGACTACCACCGGATCAGGCTCGAGAGAGTCGACTACTTCGACGAGGCCGCCGACTGGGAGTTCACGTACTCGGGCAGCAATGGCCGCATCCACGTGTTGAACCGGAACTTCATTACCGCACCGGACAAGGCGTACGCCATCTATTGGTCCACACCGGACTCCGTGTGGCGAGACAACCTCGACGAGCTCGCGCTCATCACGTCGTCCTTCCACCCAGTACGCTGACCGGCCGTGAGCCTCTCGGGTCTGGCCGACATGTGGAACCGGCTGGTCGGTGCACAGCCGGATCCGCCGCGGCTGCTCGTACTGCTCACCGGGCTCGCGGCGCTGCTGATCGTCGCTATTCGGCGGTCGTGGCGGGTGGCGCGAAACGCGGTCACGATCGCGCACGAGGGCGGGCACGCGCTGGCCGCGGTGGTGACCGGTCGCCGGCTGCGCGGAATCCGGCTGCACTCCGACACCTCGGGCCTCACGCTGTCGGCCGGTCGGCCACGCGGCCCCGGCATGGCCTTCACGCTGCTGGCCGGCTATGTCGCGCCATCCCTGATCGGACTCGCGGGTGCGTGGTTGCTGGGCGGCAACCGCATCACGCTGCTGCTCTGGGTCGCCGCCGCGTTGCTGCTCGCGATGCTCGTCATGGTCCGCAACTTCTTCGGCATAGTGTCCATTGTGGTCACCATCGCGATCGTCTTCGCGGTGTCGTGGTACGCCGATCCGCGGGTGCAGGCCGCCTTCGCGTACACCGGGGTGTGGTTCCTACTGATCGGCGGCGTACGCCCGGTGGGCGAGCTGCAGAGGCTGCGCCGGAGCGGCCGGCTGCCGGACTCGGACGCCGACCAGCTCGCCCGGGTCACCCGCGTACCGGGCCTGCTCTGGGTCGGCGTCTTCGGGCTCGTCAGCCTCGCCGCGCTGGCGGCCGGTGCCGCGCTCCTGGCCAGCCCACTGAGTTGATGGCGCGGGCGTACGAGCTGACTACAGCGGGATGTTGCCGTGCTTCTTAGGCGGCAGCGTCTCCCGCTTCGTCCGCAGCGCGCGGAGCGCACGCACGATCTGCGCGCGGGTCTGCGAGGGCGCGATCACCGAGTCCACATAGCCGCGCTCGGCGGCGACGTACGGGTTGGCCAGCGTGTCCTCGTACTCCTGAATCAGATCGGCCCGTAGGGCGGTCGGATCCTCGGCAGCGCTCAGCTCGGACCGGTAGAGGATGTTCACGGCGCCCTGCGCGCCCATGACGGCGATCTGGGCGGTGGGCCAGGCGAAGTTCAGGTCCGCACCGAGATGCTTGGAGCCCATGACGTCGTATGCCCCGCCGTACGCCTTCCGCGTGATGACCGTGACCTTCGGCACCGTCGCCTCGGCGTACGCGTAAATCAGCTTGGCCCCCCGCCGGATGATGCCGTCCCACTCCTGGCCGGTGCCCGGCAGGAACCCGGGAACATCCACAAAGGTCAGTATGGGGATGTTGAACACGTCGCACGTGCGCACGAAGCGGGCGGCCTTCTCGGACGCCGCGATGTCCAGGCAGCCAGCGAAGTGCATCGGCTGGTTGGCGACGACGCCGACGGAACGCCCTTCCACCCGGCCGAAGCCGACGACGATGTTCTGGGCGTACAGCGGCTGGATCTCGAGGAACTCCCCGTCGTCGAGCACGTGCTCGACGACCCGGTGGATGTCGTACGGCTGGTTCGCCGAGTCCGGAATGAGCCGGTCGAGCTCGCGGTCCTCGTCGGTCGCCTCGAGGGAGACGGGCGCGGCGTACGCGGGCGGCTCGTCCAGGTTGTTTGACGGCAGGTACGACAGCAGGGCCCGCACGTAGTCGATCGCGTCGTCCTCGTCGGTGGCGAGGTAGTGGGCGTTTCCGGACTTGGTGTTGTGCGTGCGGGCACCGCCCAGCTCCTCGAAGCCCACGTCCTCTCCGGTGACGGTCTTGATCACGTCCGGCCCGGTGATGAACATGTGCGAGGTCTTGTCGACCATGACGGTGAAGTCCGTCACCGCCGGCGAGTAGACGGCGCCGCCCGCGCACGGGCCCATCACCAGGGAGATCTGGGGGATCACGCCCGAGGCCCGGACGTTGCGGAAGAAGATCTCGCCGTAGAGCCCGAGTGAGACGACGCCCTCCTGGATGCGGGCACCGCCGGAGTCGTTGATGCCCACCACCGGGCAGCCCGTCTTCATCGCGAGGTCCATGACCTTGACGATCTTCTCGCCGAAGACCTCGCCGAGCGAGCCACCGAAGACGATGAAGTCCTGCGCGAACACGCACACCGGCCGGCCGTCGACCGTGCCGTACCCGGTCACCACCCCGTCGCCGTACGGGCGGGTGCGGTCCAGCCCGAAGTTGGTCGAGCGGTGCCGGGCCAGCTCGTCCAGCTCCACGAACGAGCCCTGGTCGAGCAGCATGTCGATGCGTTCCCGGGCGGTCTTCTTGCCCCGCGCGTGCTGCTTCTCGACGGCCCGGGCCGAACCGGCGTGCACCGCCTCGTCGACCCGCTGTGCCAGGTCGACGAGCTTGCCGGCGGTGGTGTGGATGTCGATCTCAGTGGTGCTCCGCTGCGCAGTCACGCCTGGATCGTAACGACGGCGCGTTCTGTGGCCGCCGCTGGCAGCGGATGTGCCCAGCATGCCGCGCGCGATGCCAAGATCGCGAGTCCGGTCGCCGGACGTGAAGCTCGCTCGGCGTGTCGCGATCGCCGCCGCGATCATGGCGGTGGGTGAGGCGGCTTCTCGATCGCCGTCCGCGTTCGGGTGCCGCGGCTACGCTGGCTGGGTGCCGGGCTCGCCGTACTCCGATCTTGAGCGCCCGCCGCTGCACGCCGAGCCACTGCGCCGCGCACTCATCACGCCCGGCGGCGTGTGGACACGGCTCGAACTTCTCGAGGAGACCGATTCGACCAATGCCGACGCGGTGGCGGCGGCGCTGGCGGGCGCGGCGGAGGGGCTCATCGTGGTCGCCGAGCGGCAGACCGCCGGCCGCGGCCGGATGGGTCGCACGTGGATCTCCCCCCCGCGCGCGGGTATCGCGACCAGCGTCCTGCTGCGGCCGGGGGAAGCGGTCGCCGACCGCGGTTGGTCGCCCGTCCCGATCGGGCGGTACGCGTGGCTGCCGCTGCTCGCCGGCGTCGCGCTCGTCGAGGCGGTCGCCCGGCTCGCCCGTCTCGACGCGAGGCTGAAGTGGCCCAACGATCTGCTGGTCGACGGCCGCAAATGCGCCGGCATCCTCGCCGAGGCGACGCCGGCGCCGGCGGGAGACGCGGACCCGCCGGGCGGCGTGGTGATCGGAATCGGGCTGAACGTCACGCTCAAGGTCGACGAGCTGCCGGACACCCCCATCGGTCCGCCGGCCACCTCGCTGAGGCTCGCCGGGGCGGAGGCGACGGACCGTGATCCCCTCCTGCGTGCGCTACTGCGCTCGCTTGCCGCCTGGTACGCCCGTTGGCGCGACGTGGGCGGCAACGCCGACCTGGCGGGTCTCCGCGTGGCGTACCTGAAGCATTGTGCGACGCTTGGCCGCACGGTGCGGGTGTCGTTGCCGGGCGGTGCTTCCCTGACCGGCACGGCGACCACAGTGGACGGTGAGGGCAGGCTGGTCGTTCGCGCCGTCGATGGCTCCGCGACGGCCCTCGCCGCGGGCGACGTGTCGCACCTGCGGTGACCCGCCGCCACTCTCGGACGCTCAGTTGATCCCGCCGCGGCCGCGCACCCGCTAGCCTCACCCCGGATCGGAACACGACCGAGGAGGTTGGCGTGGCTTTCCCCGATGACGTGCTCACCAAGGACGAGCACGTCGTTCTGCACGTGCACCCGCACTGGAAGGCGCTGATCGGCCCGACGCTGGTGCTGGTCCTGGGCATCGCCGCCGTGGTGGTCGGCTGGGCGTTCCTCCCCGAGGGCGGTGCCGCCACGGTCGGGCTGTACGCGATCGGCGCCATCGTGCTCGTGCTCGTGGTGTGGCTCGGTCTGTGGCCGTTCCTGGTCTGGCGCACGACGCACTACGTCTTCACCAACGAGCGGGTGCTGCTCCAGAAGGGCGTGTTCTCCCGTGACCGACGGGACATTCCGCTGGCCCGCGTGAACGACCACGCGATGAGCCAGCGCCTCGTCGAACGGCTGCTGGGCTGCGGGACGCTGACCATCGAGTCGGCCGGCGAGCGTGGCCAGTCGGTGCTCACGGACATTCCCCACGTCGAGCGCGTGCAGACGACCCTGTACGAGCTGGTCGAGGCCGACCGCGACGCGCACACGACGGACGACGGCGACATGCGCGAGATCGCCGACGCGCTGCGCGACCGCGACTCCGGCGACGGGCGATAGCTCTCAGCCCGTCCGCCGGGCGAACCAGCCCCGGAACCTGAGCCGCAGCACGTCCGGACCCGGCTCGCCGTCGCCGGTGAGCCGGGTCATCGTCCCCTCCAGCGTGACGGTGCCGAGGCCCGGCTTCGCGTTGGATGATCGGCGGTCCAGCACGTCGAGTCGGACCGCGAGCCGGTCACCCGCGCGTACCGGGGCCAGCCAGCGTAGCTCCTCCAGCCCCGGCGAGGCGGCCGCGGCGGCGCGGGACAACACATGATCGACGTACGCCCGCATGAACATACTGACCGTGAAGAACCCGCTCGCGATCAGCTGGCCGTACTCGCTCGCCCGGGCGGCCGCCTCGTCAACGTGGTACCACTGCGGGTCGAATCGCTCGGCAAACGCCCGCATCTCCGCCCCGTCGACCGAACAGACGCCGAGGTCGAACGAGCGGCCCGGGGTGAGGTCCTCGAAGAAGAGGTCAGCCTCCGCGCCCGTACCGGATCGCATGGCTCGGGCGGTCTCAGCCGGCGCCGGACCGCCGCGCCGCCGCGTCCAGCTCGGCGGTGGCTAACTCGATCTCCAGCTCGAGATCGAGCGGTGTCTCCACCCTCCGTGACTGCGGTGCGCTGGTGGCGACCACGGCCCGCTCGGGCGTGAACACGAATGTCCGATACGACCAGAACCTGAAGACCGTGCCGAGCACGACCCCGAGCAGCTTCGCCGCATTGATCGCCATGACGCTATCCAGGCCCAGCCCGTACTTCGTCAGGCCGAGCACGCCGAGCTCGATGGCGAGCCCGACGCCGTTGAAGAAGAAGAACAGCACGTACGCGCGCCGCACCGCGGACCTCGGACGGTCCCGATAGGTCCAGTGCCGGTTCAGGAGGAACGACACGGAGAGCGCGACGAGCGTCGCGATGACGTTCGCCTTCAGCTGTCCGTTGGGGAAGATCGTGAAGATCAGCGCGTTGAACACCGCGAAGTTCACGACGGTGTTCATGGCTCCGACCAGGCCGAATTTCAGCGCCTCGTGAAGGAACTTCTGCCAGCGTTTCGGCAGCAGGCGAGCAAGACGCATTCGGCCACCTTACGGGGTCGGGGCAAGGTACGGCTGGGTCATCGGCGTGCAAATGGGGCCCAGCTCACGGCTCAGTCGCCCTGCGTAACTGGCACGGGCGCTGGTGGTGACGGAGGAGCCGCACGTGGGTCGGCCGGGACCGGGAGGAATACGAATCGGCGGTAGGACCAGAACCGGAAGATCGTCCCGAGTGCCGTGCCGACAAGGTTGCCGGCGATGAGGTCGGCGTTGCTCGATCGGAAGACCGACCATGCGCTGCCGAGGCCGTAGTGACTGAGCGCCACACAGGTCAAGGCGATGCCGAGCCCGACGACGTTGAAGAAGAAGTACAGCACGTACTCCCGGTGCAGCTTGGAGCGCGCCCGGTGCCGCCAGGTCCAGAACCGGTTGCCGACGAACGCCACCGTCGCGGACACCACGGTCGACAAGGTCTTGGCCGTCAGCGTCTCCAGGTGGAGCGAGTCGAGCATGGCCTTGTAGAGGATGGTGTCGATCAGATACGCGACTGCACCCACCGTGCCAAACTTGCCGAGCTCGTGAATGAGGTGCTCGAAGCGGTCGTAGAGGTGCCGCAGCCGCCCACCCGACGCGGGTGGGGGGCCGGCCGGGGTGGTCGCCGTCGCTGCCACGGAGCCGAGCGTACCGGCAAACCTCACCCAGCACCGGCAGTGCGGCGACGCCGGGCCGCCCTCTGCGTCGCCGGGCCGCGGCCAGCGGCTCCGCCCGACCCCGTCAGAGTTGGGCCGTCGGCTGCGCGAATTTGCTCGTTTTCAGCCCTATTTCTCGCCTGAGATTGCAATTCACCGAGATAGGGTCGGACTTTGTGCAGTTCTTCACAAACTCCCGCGATGCCATGCACGAGCGGTCGGTTTAGGCTGAGCGGAACTCCCGTGACCGCGCGCCGGCGTGTCGGTTTATCGCACGCTCTCGCAGGTCATCGGACGTAACGGTCAGTGACCACAAGGAGATATGTCATGTCTGCTCCGGCCACCGTTCGCGGACTCGAGGGCGCCCCGACCTCCCACGCCAAGCTGCTCGCGTGGGTCCGTGAGGTCGCGGAGCTCACCACACCCGACCAGGTTGTCTGGTGCGACGGCTCGGACGCCGAGTGGACGCGCCTGACCGACCAGCTCGTCCAAGCAGGCACGCTCGTGCGGCTAAACCTGGAGCGCAAGGCCAACTCGTTCTGGGCCCGGACCGACCCCTCCGATGTGGCCCGCGTGGAGGAGCGCACGTTCATCTGCTCGGTCGACGAGGCCGACGCCGGCCCCACCAACAACTGGATGGCTCCGGCCGAGATGAAACGCGTGATGACTGACCTCTACCGCGGCTGCATGAGTGGCCGGACCATGTACGTCATCCCGTTCTGCATGGGCCCGGTCGAGGCCGAGAAGCCGATGTTCGGCATCGAGATCACCGATAGCCCGTACGTCGTCGCGTCGATGCGCATCATGACCCGGATGGGCGCGAAGATCCTCTCTGCCATGGGCGACGACGCGGAGTTCGTGCCAGCCCTGCATTCGCTCGGCGCCCCACTTCAGCCCGGTGAGCAGGATGTGCCGTGGCCGTGCAACCAGACGAAGTACATCTCGCACTTCCCCGAGGAGCGGGCGATCTGGTCGTACGGCTCGGGCTACGGTGGCAACGCGCTGCTGGGCAAGAAGTGCTACTCGCTGCGCATCGCCTCGGTGAAGGCGCGTGACGAGGGCTGGCTCGCCGAGCACATGCTGATCCTCAAGCTCACCTCGCCGGCGCAGAAGGTCTACTACGTCGCCGCGGCGTTCCCGTCGGCGTGCGGCAAGACGAACCTGGCCATGCTCGAGCCGACCATCCCCGGGTGGAAGGTCGAGACGCTCGGCGACGACATCGCCTGGATGAGGTTCGGTCGGGACGGCAGGCTCTACGCGATCAACCCGGAGTACGGGCTGTTCGGCGTCGCGCCCGGCACGGACTGGACGACCAACCCCAACGCGATGCGCACGCTCAAGGTCGGCAACTCCATTTTCACGAACGTCGCGCTGACCGACGACGGCGACATCTGGTGGGAGGGCATGGGTGAGCCGCCCGCGCACCTCACCGACTGGAAGGGGCGGGATTGGACGCCGGGCTCGGACGAGCCGTCCAGCCACCCGAACAGCCGGTTCTGTACGCCGATCACGCAGTGCCCGATCCTGGCCGACGAGTACCACGACCCGAACGGCGTACCCATCGACGCGATCCTGTTCGGCGGCCGCCGCAAGACGACCGTTCCGCTGGTGACCGAGGCGCGGGACTGGGTGCACGGGGTGTACCTGGGCGCGACGCTCTCGTCCGAGACCACGGCCGCCGCGGTCGGCCAGGTGGGCGTCGTGCGCCGCGATCCGATGGCGATGTTGCCGTTCATCGGTTACCACGGCGGCGACTACTTCCGGCACTGGATCGAGATGGGCAAGGGCGTGGACGGGGATGCCGCCAAGCTGCCCAAGATCTTCTACGTCAACTGGTTCCGGCGGGGCGACGACGGGCACTTCCTCTGGCCCGGGTTCGGCGAGAACTCCAGGGTGCTCAAGTGGGTTGTGGAGCGGCTCGAGGGCACCGGTGGCGGCGTCGAGACGCCGATCGGCTACGTGCCCACTGCCGACGCGCTCGACCTGTCCGGCCTGACTGTGCCGGCCGAGGACGTCGAGGCCGCCGTGCGCGTGGACGTCGACGAGTGGCGTGCGGAGCTCCCGCAGGTCGCCGAGTGGTTCGGCAAGTTCGGCGACAAGCTGCCCGGCGTGCTGTGGGCCGAGCTTGACGCGCTCAAGGCCCGGCTCGGCGTCGCCGAATAGGCTCCGGACCGGATCGGTGATCGCTCTCCGCGGGGAGAGCGACCCGTCGCGGTTTCGGGATCAGCCGGGCGTACGCCGAGAAGCTCGGCCAGCCGCGCAGGCCCGCCGGTAGCCGACAGATCGGACGGCCCAGTGACTCGCTAGGCTGCGGGTGATGAATCCGCGGGACATCGTCTATGGGTTGTACGAGCGTCGGCTCAACGCCGCACTCCAGGGTGCGCCCCGGCCACGGCACGTGGGCGTCATGTGCGACGGCAATCGCCGGTGGGCCAAGGAAATGGGGTACGTGGACCCCAACGACGGCCACCGCGTCGGGGCGCAGCGAATCAAGGAGCTCTTGCGTTGGTGCGACGACGCTGGCGTTGAGCACGTCACGCTCTGGCTGCTCTCCACGGACAACCTGAACCGGCCGCCCTCCGAGCTGAATCCGCTTTTGCAGATCATCGAGGATCTGGTTACGGAGCTCGCCGAGGACGGCCAGCCGTGGCGGCTGCGCATGGTGGGCGCCCTCGACCTTCTTCCCGCACATCACGCTGCCGCGTTGAAAAGCGCGGAGGAGCGCACGGGCGATCGGACCGGCGGCGCGCAGGTCAACATCGCCGTGTGCTACGGCGGACGCCGCGAGATCGCAGACGCGGTCCGCTCCCTGCTGTACGAGCGTGCGCGCACCGGCGGCACGCTGGAGGAGCTGGCCGAGATCATCGACGTGGACCACATCGCCGAGCATCTGTACACGGCCGGCCAGCCCGACCCCGACCTCGTCATCCGAACGAGCGGTGAGCAGCGCCTCTCCGGGTTCCTGCTGTGGCAATCAGCGCACTCGGAGTTCTACTTCTGCGATGTGAACTGGCCGGACTTCCGCCACGTCGACTTCCTACGCGCACTTCGGTCGTACGCCAGCCGGCAACGCCGGTTCGGCGCGTAGGCCGGCCTAGTCCTCCCCTCCGGTGACCGCCCGTAGGTGCCCCCCGCGGGGTCCCAACGGGACGATCGCGGCGTCCTGTCCACGGCTGAGCAGGTATCCCTCGACGAAACCGGCGTTGCGGTCCCCGGCCCGCGAGTCGACCTCGTCCAACCGGTCCAAGACCATGTCTGTCAAGGCATTGAGTCGGCTGCTCAACCGCTCGTAGAGCTCGGCGAGCACCGCCACGACGGTCGCGGTGCCGGCAGACACGATGGCGAACATGTTCACCACCGCCGGCACCTTTTCGGCAGTGAGCACCGCGACGAGCACATTGGCCGTGACGCAGATGGTCACCGTGATGGTGGCGACGAGCACCCCCGTCCATTTCAGGGCCATGGCTGACCCCTCCTTCTGTCCCGCAGGGCTGTGTTCGGCTGTTGTCCCGTCCCCCCGCCGACGACGAGCCCAAGCAGTACGGAAAGGGCACGCTAACCCGAGCGGAGGCGAACGCGTCTCCGCTTCCCGGTCAATGTGGATTGTTCTTTCGCTATCTGAGGATCTACCCTGCCCGCCTACGGGCCCGGGCTTTGCGGCGATCCGTGGGCACCGGCGGACGGTATGCCAAGTAGCGGATTGTCTCCCGGATGTGAAACTTCTCGGCCTCGGAAATGTTCGGGTCTACGAGACGGTGCAGTAGGGCTTCCACATCGGGGTCCATCGGGGGCGGGGAGGGCACCGGTCGCGCCGCGGCGGAGCGGTCCCAGCCGAGGACGCCGAACGCCACGCGAGGATCGATGCCCAACCCCTCGCAGAAGGCGACGACCCTGGCCGGCTCGGGATCCGCGGTCCATTCGCCGCGTACCCACCGATTGACTGTCTGCCGCGAGACACCGGTCCGACGCGACACCTCGGAGCCGGTCCAGGCCCTAGAGGCCCGCGCGTCATCAAGCGCCTTGCGGACGAAGGCGGCGAAAGCAAGCTTCCGCGCAGTGCTGCTGTCGCGCACCGAGGCACGGTACGGCCGGATTTCTTCGCGGCTCGTTGAGGAAGGGGGATCGTCTCGGAGAAGTGACGAGGGGGTAGCGTCCGAGTTTATCCCTTTCCTCCGATATTTGAGGGGTGGCACAAGCTCAGATTAACTCCCACATAGGGCTTGCATGAATCAGTCGAAAAGACGATGCTGTCACACGTGTGAGACGCTTTACCGTGTGTCACGTGCCTGAAACGATGTGTATCGGGCCGGGTCACGTCATCGTGACAGGGGAGGTTGCTCATTGACCGAGATCGCGACCCGTGGACAGGCGTTTGGCCTGATTGCGGACGGGGTAGCCGCCGGGCTGTCCGCACCATGGCGGCTCTATCTGGCGCGCGGTTGTCGATATCTCTCGTTCATGGTCGGTGACCGCGACGAGTGGGAGGCCTGGCGGGCCCATCTCGACTGTCCGGACCTGACGGTTCGCGTCTTCGAACTCGACGGCAACATCCGCCGCTCATCCGTTGCCGAGGTGCAGCGTGACGGTTGCCGGATCAGCGTGGAGCTCGTGGAGGACATCAGCACGGGAGACGTCGAGCGGCTGCTCGAGTCGCCGGATCGGCCGGTGAGGTGACGCATTGAGCCCATTCTTTGCCCTTTTCCTGGTTTTGCTCCTCGGCTCGTCCAGCTACGCGGCGGGCCGTCTCCACGGACAACTCAGCTACCGCGTCGGTTACCGGTTCGGGTACCGGCAGGGGTATTTCGACGGCGACCGGGCGGCGTGGAACCGCCGGCGTCGTGAGGCGCAGGCGGCAATCGCCTCGGTGCTATCGGTGCCACCCACGACAGCAACCGAATCCCGCACCGCCGTGAGTCCCGGAACGACATACACGGGCGCCTCGTTCGCGGGAGTTGCGACCAACGGCGGACGGCACTCCCACGTGGGGTGAGCGACTGCCCGCGAGGGCGGTGCGCCAGCGGCCACCGGGCCGACTGGCCACCGTGCGACCGCGGCCAGACCGGTGGCCTTGGTCGACACGGTCGGGGTGCGCGCAGTGAGCGCGCACCCCGATTGCTGTGCTTGCTTGCCCTCGCTCCGCTCGGGCGGGCTCGCGCCGCCGGCGGGCGCCGTCTTCGGCTCCGGGCGACGACGGCTTCGCCGCGTCGTCCTCGCCTCCAGACGACGCCGCGGCGCTCGCGGTGCTTTGCTTGCCCTCGCGGCGCTCGGGCGGTTCGCGCGTTCGCAATGGGGCTCACCGTGCGGGTACTAGCCCGTGCTGGCTTTGTGCGGTTAGCGTCTACGCATGGCACGGGGTCTTCCCGGCCAGCCGGCAGGCCCGGATAGCGAAGCGACGCCACGGGGCCCGCACCGACCCCGTGCATGACGGGCAGCCGGAGGAGGGCGTCGTCGCCGTTGTCGGCGTCGCGCCGCGATCGTGGACGGAGTGCGCGTCCGCCGGAGCACGCCGTGACCGATCGCCGTACCACTCCCCAGGGTCAGCAGCCGGCCGCCGCAGCTCCAGGACGCCGCACCACGCGGCGCCGCGCCCTCGCCATTCCGGTCGACGCCACGACGCGGGACGACGGGGAGCCCGCTCCAGCAGTTCGCACGTACGTCGTCGACACGTCGGTTCTGCTGTCCGATCCCGCCGCGTTCCACCGCTTCGCAGAGCACGAGGTCGTCGTCCCGCTCGTCGTCATCTCCGAGCTCGAGGGCAAGCGCCACCATCCCGAGCTGGGTTGGTTTGCCCGGCGCGCACTGCGCCTGCTCGACGACCTCCGCGTCAAGCACGGACGGCTGGACGCGCCGCTGCCCGCCAACGACATGGGTGGCACGTTGCGTGTGGAGCTGAACCACGCGGATCCGGGCGTACTGCCGCAGGGGTTCCGCGCGGACACCAACGATGCGCGGATTCTGTCGGTCGCGCTGGGGCTGGCCGCCGAGGGCCGCGCCGTCACCCTGGTCACCAAGGACATGCCGCTGCGGGTGAAGGCCGCGGCGGTCGGCCTGTCCGCCGACGAGTACCGGCACGACCAGGCCAGCGACCCAACGTGGACCGGGATGGCCGAGCTGGAGCTCGGTGAGGAGCAGATCAACCGGTTGTATGCCGGAGAGCCGCTCGATCTCGACGAGGCGGCCGGCATGCCGGTCCACACGGGACTCGTGCTGCACTCGCCGCGCGGCTCGGCGCTGGGGCGGGTCGGGCAGGACAAGGCCGTCCGACTCGTGCGGGGAGACCGCGAGGTGTTCGGGCTGCGCGGCCGGTCAGCCGAGCAGCGCGTCGCGCTGGACCTGCTGCTGGACGAGTCCATCGGCATCGTGTCGCTGGGCGGGCGGGCCGGCACCGGAAAATCCGCGCTCGCGCTGTGCGCCGGCCTGGAGCAGGTGATGGAGCGGCGTCGGCACAAGAAGGTCGTCGTGTTCCGCCCGCTCTACGCCGTGGGTGGCCAGGAGCTCGGATACCTCCCGGGCACGGAGGCGGAGAAGATGTCGCCCTGGGCGCAGGCCGTCTTCGACACGCTCGGCGCGGTGGTCCACGAGAACGTGATGGACGAGGTGCTCTCGCGCGGCATGCTCGAGGTTCTGCCGCTGACGCACGTGCGCGGCCGCAGCCTGCACGACGCGTTCGTCATCGTCGATGAGGCGCAGTCGCTCGAGCGCGGTGTGCTCCTGACCGTGCTGTCCCGGATGGGCAGCGGTTCCCGCGTCGTCCTCACCCACGACGTCGCCCAGCGGGACAACCTCCGGGTGGGTCGGCACGACGGGGTGACCGCCGTCATCGAGGCGTTGAAGGGCCATCCGCTCTTCGCTCACGTCACGCTCACCCGTTCGGAGCGTTCTCCAATCGCCGAAATGGTGACCGACCTGTTGGAGGACATCGCTCGTTAGACCGGACATGAGGGACCGCTAAGTCACGATCGGACCGGAAATGTGGTGTGGCGCATATCACATTGACGCGTCACAGTTTCTCATCCGTCGCACGGTGCGCAATGGTGTCTGTCGAGCGCCAGCCCACTCGATGGTGATCAAGGCCGTCGATCGACGGGCCCAGTGGCCCGAGCCGGGCCAGCGCTCGCGGCGTGAACGGCACGCCCACGCAACCCCCGGTGGGGTTCGCGCCGCGTCCTTGTCCCCGACGAAGGGATCACTTTGTGAGTCGGCTGTGGAGCCGGTTCGGTGTCCGCACGGTCGCCGTCGCACTTCTGCTCGTTGGTGTGGTGGGCGGCCTGTACATCGGGACCGACCGGGACCCTCAACCGCCCCAGCAAATGGTGACCGACGTGGCGGCACACGCGGCCCTGGCCGAGCAACGAATGATCGTCGACCAGAAGGCCGCGGCTCAGGAGAAGGCGCGTAAGGAGGCGGCGGCTAAGGCCGCCATCGAGGCGAAGGCCGCTGCCGAGCGGGCGCGCCGCGCCGAGCAGGAGGCGAGCCGCCGCCGGGCCCATCGCACGGAGACCACGCCCACCCCCGCGCCCACGTTCGGGCCGATCCCGGCTTCCTGCGCGGAGTACAGCGGTAACCGGGCGATCGGCTGTGCGCTGCTGCTGGATTACGGCTACAAGCTCGACCAGATGCCGTGCCTGGACAAGCTGTGGACGCGCGAGAGCGGCTGGAACACAAGGTCGACCAACAGTTCGACCGGGGCGTACGGCATCCCACAGGCGCTGCCGGGCAGCAAGATGGGGTCGGTCGCCGACGACTGGCGCACGAACCCGGCCACTCAGATCAAGTGGGGCCTGAGCTACATCAAGGGCCGCTACGGCACCCCGTGCGCCGCGTGGCAGCACTTCCTCAGCACGGGCTGGTACTGACCTGCTGCACTGGCGCGGTCGGCGTACACCTGATAGCTCTACAGCGTGAGCACCGATGACCGCTGGGCCTACGACGGACCCCCGAGGTTCGGCACCGACGAGTTCTACGCCTCGCTCGGGCGCGCCTTCGTGGCGATGTGCGCGGTGGTGCCCGTCCTCTTCGCGATCGAGGTGCTGGACACCGCTACCGGGCAGCGCCTCGACGCGCTAGGCGGCGTCCGGCCCCATCACCTGGACGGCCTCGACGGCGTATTGCTCGCCCCGTTCCTGCACGACGGGTTCGACCATCTGTACGCCAACAGCGTGCCGCTCATCCTGCTCGGCACGTTCGTGCTCGCCTCGGGTGCCCGTCAATTCCTCGGCGCGACCGTCGTCATCATGCTGGTTAGCGGATTCGGCGTCTGGTTCACGGGCTCGGCCGACTCGGTGGTCATCGGGGCGAGCGGCGTGCTGTTCGGCTACCTGGCGCTGCTGTTGGTCCGCGGGGTCATCGAACGGCGGTGGTGGAATCTCGGCGTCGGCCTGCTGATCGCGCTGCTCTACGGCTGGCAGATCCTCGGCATCCTGCCGCGAGATCCGGCTTTCTCCTGGCAGGCTCACCTCTTCGGCCTGCTCGGTGGGGTGCTGGCGGCGCTCATCTTCCGCGTGCCGCGACCGCGCCGCCCGGCCGAGGCGATCCTGACCGAGGCCGCCGCGCACTCCGGCGCGCCGGCCACCGCGACGGACCCGGCCCGGGACTGACGTGGACGACCTGTGGCGTTCCCGGTGGCGCGGCCAGACGGGTCGGCTCGAGGTCTGGTACACCACGTTGACCGATCCCGCCACCGGCACCGGGGTCTGGCTGCACCACGAGCTGGTCGCGCCGGTGGACGGTGCGCCCGCGTACGGGCATGGCTGGATCGGCGTGTTTCCGCCCGATGCGCCGCCGGCGATGGCCCGGTTCGGGCCCGCCGACTGGGCGCCTCCCGAGCGCGACCGGGTGTATGACTGCGCCGGTGCCACCGTGTCGGCCGACCGGCTGGCCGGGGCTGCCGGCGACCTCCGGTGGGATCTGGCCGCCGGCGACGGCGGCGCACCGCTGTTCACGTTCCCGCCCTGGGCGTGGCGGCGGCAGCTGCTGCCGGCCGCCCACGTCGTGCCGGCCCCCCGCGCGTCGTTTACCGGTGTTGTGCACACGGGATCGGCCGAGCTGCCGCTGCGGGGGGCGCCCGGCGGCACCGGGCGGATCTACGGGCATGGCAACGCGCAACGATGGGCCTGGCTGCGCGCGGATCTCGGCGGCGGCGACGTACTCGAGATCGTGGCCGCGGTGTCGACCCGGCCTGGCATGCGGCTGCTGCGCCCACTGCCGTTCTTGCGCCTCCGGCTCGCCGGCCGCGACTGGCCGTCCGGCGATCCGCTGCTGGCGGCGTGGCGCTTCCGGGCGAGGATCGACCTGCCGCGCTGGAGCGTCACCGGAGCGAGCGGAGGTCGCCGACTGCGGGTGGCCGTCGAACAGCCTGCCGAGCGGACCCTCGCCGTCCCATACCGTGATCCGGACGGCCGACGGTCGGTGTGTCACAACAGCGAGCGCTCCGACGCGTCGATCTCGCTCGACCGGCGTACGCCCGGAGGTTGGGTCTCCGAGCGGCGGTGGGCCCTTGCCGGGACGGCCCACGCCGAGGTCGGCCTGCCCGTCTGAGGGTCCGGTACGGTTCGGATCAAGGACCGTGCCCGGTTCTTGCCGGCCGCGGAATTCGGGCCGTACCGTCGTGGTCGACGGGCATCGCGGATGACCGGGGACGGTGAGCGGATGCGCGAGGTGGACGTCGCGATCGTCGGTGCGGGTCCGACGGGACTCTTCGCCGCGTACTACGCCGGCTTCCGCGGGCTCTCGGTGGCTGTGATCGATGCGCTGCCCGAGCCGGGCGGGCAGGTGACCGCGATGTACCCCGAGAAAATGATCTTCGACGTGGCCGGCTTTCCCGCGATCCGCGGCCGTGACCTCGTCGCCAACCTCGTCGCGCAGGCGGCGCCGTTCGAGCCCACCTACCTGCTCGGCATCCGCGCGGAGACGCTGTTCTACGTGGATGAGCGGCCGGTGCTCGAGCTGACCGGCGGCGAGCAGCTGCAGTGTGGCGCGGTCATCATCACCGCGGGCATGGGCAGCTTCACGCCCCGCCCCCTGCCGGCGGCCGATGTGTTCCGTGGCGAGGGCGTGGTCTACTTCGTGCCACACCTGCACGACCTCAGCGGCCACGACGTGGTGATCGTCGGCGGCGGCGACTCCGCGTTCGACTGGGCACTCGCGCTCGAGCCGGTCGCGAAGTCGGTGACGCTCGTCCACCGCCGGGACAGGTTCCGGGCTCACGCCGCCACTGTCGCCCGGGTCCAGGCGCTGTCGGTCCGGATCATGGTCAACGCCGAGGTCACGAGGGTTCTCGGCGATGGCCGGGTGATGGGCGCCGAGATCACCGTCAAGGGCAACGGCGCCGAGGTGCTGCCCGTCGACACCCTCGTCGCGGCGCTCGGGTTCACGGCCGACCTCGGCACCATCGCGGACTGGGGCCTCGAGCTCGACAAGCGGCACATCAAGGTCGACAGCACGATGGCGACGAGCCTGCCACGCATCTTCGCCGCCGGCGACATCGCCGAGTACGCCGGCAAGGTCCGGCTCATCGCGACCGGATTCGGGGAGGCCGCCACGGCGGTCAACAACGCGGCTGTCGCGATCAACCCGGCCGCGCACCTGTTCCCGGGCCACTCGTCGGACGTGGGATAACTGCCGCGCCGGCGGACGTCGCGCCGCCGGCGCCGTCCTGCGCGGCTCGCGGCGGCGGCGCCCGCGCCCTAGGCCGGCAGCCCGATGAGGTCGGCCATCAGCTCCATCTGGTACTGGAAGGCCTCTCGCCGGGCGAAGATCACGTTGTTGAGCTGGCCGAACAGCTCGAAGCTGACCGCGCCGAAGAGGTGGATCCAGCCCACCATCCCCAGCGTCAACAGCTCCGCCGGTACGCCGGGAAAGTCGCTGTCGACCAGCCTGGCGACATCAGCGCGTACCGGCTCCGGCAGCGCGGCGCCGCCGCCGGGCGCGGTCAGCAGTCCGGCGGCCACGCCGTCGGCGAGGATCCGGACCAGCGTCACCGGCGTACGAATGGCTGGGCCGATGGTGTCCTGGGGTGCGGCGTACCCGGGGACGGGGCTGCCGTAGATCAAGGCGTACTCCGCGGGATTGGCCAGCGCCCAGTCGCGCACCGCGTGCCAGACGGCGTACCAGCGGCCGCGCAGGTCGGTTCGATCGACACGGGCGTCGGCGGCCTCCACCGCGGCGCCGATCGCGTCGTACGCGTCAATGATCAGCGTCGTGAGCAGGTCGTCCCGGCTGGGGAAGTATCGGTACAGCGCGGACGAGACCATGCCCATGTCGCGGGCGACGGCCCGCAACGACAGGTTCGCGCCGTCGGTCGCTAGGTGCCGACGCGCGACTGCCTTGATCTCGTCGGTGAGCTCGGCGCGGACGCGGGCCCGGATCGAGGGCGCAGACATGACCGGATTATTGCACTCAATCGAGAACGCATGAAGCAAAAGAGAGCATCGCTCTTGACGCCCGCGAGCGTGAGTGCCAGTCTTGACAGAGAGCACCGCTCTCAGATCAGATAGGGAGACCTCCGATGGCACTTCACGTGATCGTGGGCGCGGGTCCGGTTGGCGGCGCCACCGCGAGCCTCTTGGCCGAGCGCGGCGAGCGCGTGCGGATCGTGTCCCGCCACGGCGCCGGCCCGGAGCACCCGGCGATCGAGCGGGTGACCGCGGATGCCACCGACGCCGACCGGCTCGCCGCCCTCGCCGCGGGCGCGGCCGTCGTCTACAACTGCGCCAACCCGCCGTACCACCGCTGGCTCACCGACTGGCCGCCGCTGGCGTCCGCGCTGCTGGGCGCCGCCGAGCGGTCCGGCGCTGTGCTCGCGACGGCCAACAACCTCTACGGGTACGGCAAAGTGTCGGGCCCGATCACCGACAGCTCGCCGCTCGCCGCCACCCATCCGAAGCTGCGCCTGCGCGTCGACATGTGGCGGGCGGCCCGCGCCGCGCACGAGGCCGGCCGGATCCGGGCGACCGAGGTCCGCGCCAGCGACTACATCGAGGCGAACTCGATCTTCACGTTCGGTATCGCCAAGCAGGTGCTCGCGGGCAAGCGGGCGTACGTGCCGTACCCCCTCGACGTGCCGCACAGCTGGACGGCCGTCGCCGACGTCGCGCGCACTCTCGTCACGGTCGGGACCGACGAGCGGGCCTGGGGTCGCGCCTGGCTCGTACCGACGAACCCGCCGCTGACGATCCGGCAGCTCGCGACGCGGTTCGCCGGGGTGACCGGCGCGCCCAAACCGAAGCTGACGTCGATGCCGTACGCCGCGCTGTGGGTGGCCGGGTTGTTCTCCCCGCTGGTCCGCGAACTCCGGACCACCTACTACCAGTTCGCCCGGCCATTTGTGTTGGACTCCAGCGGGACCACCAGCGCGTTCGGCCTCACTCCGTCCCCGCTGGACGATGCGCTCCGTGCGACGGCCGAGCGGCTGCGGAGGTCGGCACCCGCACGGTCGTGAGGGTCGCCGGCCCGCTCACTCATGCTCGAACGGCGTGCCGTCGAAGTCTACGGTCGAGTAGCGGCGGAGCTTCTCGAGGCGGTGGAAGGAGTCGATCACCCGGATCGTGCCGCTCTTCGAGCGCATCACTATCGACTGGGTGTACGCGCCGCCGGATCGGTACCGCACGCCCCGCAGCAGGTCGCCGGAGGTCACGCCGGTCGCGACGAAGAAGATGTTCTCCCCGGTGACCAGGTCGTCGGTGTCGAGCACCCGGCTGAGATCATGCCCTGCTGCGGTCGCCTTCTCCCGCTCCGCGTCGTCGCGCGGCCACAGTTTCGCCTGCATCGCGCCGCCCATGCACTTCAGCGCGCAAGCTGCGACGATGCCCTCCGGCGTACCGCCGATGCCCATCAGAACATCCACCTCGGACTGCTCGCGCGCCGAATAGATCGCGCCGGCGATGTCGCCGTCGGTGATGAACCGGATCCGGGCACCGGTCTCGCGTACGTGCTCGACCAGCTCGTTGTGGCGTGGCCTGTCGAGGATGCAGACGGTCACGTCGGAGAGTCCACTGTTCTTGACCTTCGCGATCCGGCGCAGGTTCTCCTTGACGCCGGCCTCGATGTCGATGACGTTGGCGCAGTCCGGGCCGACCGCGAGCTTCTCCATGTAGAAGACGGCGCTCGGGTCGAACATGGCGCCTCGCTCGCTGACCGCGAGCACGGCCAGCGCGTTCGGCATGCCCTTGCTCATCAGCGTGGTGCCGTCGATCGGGTCCACCGCCACATCGACCTCGGGCCCGGTGCCGTCACCGACCTGTTCGCCGTTGTAGAGCATCGGCGCGTTGTCCTTCTCGCCTTCGCCGATGACCACCGTGCCCCGCATCGGGATCGAGTTGATCAGGCGGCGCATCGCGTCGACTGCGGCGCCGTCGCCGCCCTCCTTGTCGCCGCGGCCGACCCACCGGCCGGCCGCCATGGCGGCGGCCTCGGTCACCCGGACAAGGTCAAGTGCCAGGTTCCGATCGAGGTCCTGGGGCGTACGCGTTATCTGGGCGTCGGTCATGTCGGCTCCTCCTCGCGGCGATGCGGGCGATTGGCCTCACCGATGCAGGCTGCTGCCGGCCGTGCGTGAGGAAATCCTGGCATGGCGCTCGATTGAACGCCCGTTCGGGTCGGCCCATACCACGGCGCGGTCCGGCCGTCCGTCAGGATGGGTGAGTGGACACCGCACCGCCCACCGACCGCACGCCCGAGCCGGCCGCAGACGAGCCGGCGGGCCAACCGCGGGCGGGCAGCCGCCGGCCTCGGGACATGGCGCTTTCGCTGATCGTGCTGCTCGTACCCGTTATTTTGATCGTTTTGGCGTACCGCGTGCTGCAGGGCGGCGACCAGCCGGTCGCGGTCGATCCGGCGCCGGCGATCGCCGAGGCGCGCGCCGCCGGGATCGCCGTGGTCGAGCCGACCGGGCTGCGCTCGGGCTGGCAGCCCGCGAGCGCCCAGTTCACCCGCGCCGACGGCGCCGTGCTGCGGATCGGCTACCGCACGCCGAGCGGAACGGGTGCCCAGCTCGTGGAGTCGTCCCGCCCGGCCGACCAACTTCTCCCCGCCGAGCTGACCAACCGCGCGCGGTCGGCCGGCACGGAGGAGATCGGCGGCCGGACCTGGCAGCGGTACACGGCCCGCCCCGGCGAGCAGGCGTTCGTGCTGCTCGAGCCCGCCCGAACGGTGATAGTGCTCGGGAGTGCGACGGATCGGGAGCTGCGCGAGCTCGTCGCCTCGCTGCGCTAGCCAGTCGCGCCGTTCGGCTCGCCGGCTTCGCCGTCGTGCGTTGCTCGGGCGGCGTCGAGACGCTGACGGGCCCCGTCGAGCCAGCGCTGGCAGATCTCGGCCAGCCGCTCGCCGCGCTCCCACAGGGCGAGCGACTCCTCGAGGGTGCCGCCCCCCGCCTCCAGGCGCTCGACGACGCTCGCCAGCTCGGCCCTCGCCTGCTCGTAGCTCAGCCGCTCAAGGTCGAGGTCGTCGCGGCCCGTCTCATCCGTCATGACGGTCATATCTCAGCACACGTCATCCGGCGGTCCGCTCCACCGTCGCGGCGAGTTCGCCGTCGGCGAGGCGGATCCGCAGCGGATCGCCGGGACCGACCTCAGCGGCGGCCCGCAGCACGTGGCCGTCACGGTGTTGCACGATGGCGTACCCCCGCTGCAGTGTCGCCGATGGGGAGACGGCCCGCAGCCGCGCGACGGTCTGGCCCAACTCCCCGGCCGCGGCCTCGACCCGGTGCGTGACACTGCGCGTGGCGCGGTCGCGCAGCGCGAAGATGTCGGTCGCCCGTTGCTCGATCATGACGTGCGGCTTGGCGAGGACGGGCCGCGACCGGAGGGCCTCCAAGCGGTGTCGTTCCCGCTCGAGCAGCCCGCCGATGGCGCGGTCCAACCGGTGCCTCGCCAACCCGATCAGCCGCAGCTCCTCGGCGAGGTCAGGAACGACCCGCTTGGCGGCGTCCGTCGGGGTAGAGGCCCGCACGTCGGCCACGAAGTCCACCAGCGGCGTGTCGGCCTCGTGCCCGATCGCGGTGACGACCGGAGTGTGGCAGCCGAAGACCGCGCGACACAGCGCCTCGTCGGAGAAGGGCAGCAGGTCCTCGATGCCGCCCCCGCCTCGGGCCAGAATGATCACGTCAACGGCGGGATCCGCGTCCAACACCCGCAGCGCATTGATCATCTCCGGCACTGCGTTCGGCCCCTGCACCGCGACGTTCACCACCCGGAACTCCACCGCCGGCCAGCGCCTCCGCGCGTTGCTCAGCACGTCCCGCTCGGCCGCGCTCGCCCGGCCGGTGATCAGGCCGATGCGACCGGGCAGGAACGGCGGCCGGCGCTTGCGCGCCCGGTCGAACAGCCCTTCCGCCGCGAGCAGACGCTTCAGCTTCTCGATGCGCGCGAGCAGCTCGCCGATGCCAACCTGCCGGATCTCGTCGGCCCGCAGGCTGAGGGTGCCGCGCGCGGCGTAGTACTCCGGCCTCGCATGGAGCACGACGCGCGCGCCCTCGGCCAGCTCCGGCGCGCCGAGATCGAGCACGTCACGGCTGGTCGTGACCGTGAGGCTGAGGTCGGCGGACGGGTCGCGCAGCGTGAGGAAGACCGTGTTGGCCCCCGGCCGGCGGCCGATCTGGGCGACCTGCCCGTCGACCCAGACCCAGCCGAGCCGCGCGATCCACGAGCCGATCTTCTGGCTGACCACCCGGACCGGCCACGGCTCCTCCGGGGAGCTGCGGGGCGGCTCGGGCGGCGGTGCCTGCGGCGCGGGTGCGTGCGGCGCGGGTGCGTGCGGCGCGGGCGTGGGTGCGTCCGGCGCGGGTTGGCTCACCCGGCCAGCCTACGGCCGGGCGCCGATAGCCTCGCCGTCGAGCGCGGCCACCGCCCGCCGGGCCAGCCGCGTCGTCACGACGACCACCAGTCCGAGGTACGCCCAGAACAGCGCATCGGCGGCCGCCAGCTCCCAGTCGACGGTCCGGGTGACCGCGTCCGGTCGGCCGAGCATCACCGTTCGAGCCTGTTGGGTGGGCATGACCGAGGGGAGTTGGGTGCTGTCGTGCAGCCACCGGAGTGGGTAGCCGCGGTGGACCGAGTACAGGTGCACGCAGCAGATGCCGTCGGTGCTGATGACCAGGCCGACCACGGTGCCAGCGACGGCCACGAACGCGACCCAGGCCCAGCCCCGCCACCCGATCCGCCACCCGGGGCGGGCGGTGAGGAGCAGCGCCAGGCCGCCGAGGATCGCGACGACTCCGAACACCGGGTGGTGCGCCGCGTCGGCCGCGTACGGCCACCAGGTGACGAGCGCGTACAGACCACCGGCGACGCTGAGCACGGCGGCGGCGCCACGCAGTCCGCTGGCGATTGCCCGGCCGTTTACCCGACCGGCGGGGTTCTCCATGGTGCCCGGAACGCGTGAAACGTCCGATCCTGGCCGGTCGACTCCTGCGTCGCTACCGGCACCCTCCATGTGCGCACCTCCCCCGTATGCCGCGCCCTCGCAGTATGCCCGGCCGGCGGCGGCTGCGCGGCCCCCGCCGGCGACGATCATGACGTTTCCGTCAGACACGCGCGGCGAGTCCGGCGGAAATGTCATGATCGTTTGGAGAGCGGCCCCCTGTGGCGCGGCGCGCACTCCGAGCGACGAATCTGGGCGGCACGTACGATTGCCGGGTGACCGAGGCCAAGCCGACCATCGGCAACCGTAAGCGCGTACTCCTGGCCAGGCCGCGCGGCTACTGCGCCGGCGTGGACCGTGCCGTGCAGACCGTCGAGGAGGCGCTGAGGCTCTACGGACCGCCGATCTACGTCCGCAAGCAGATCGTGCACAACAAGCACGTCGTCACGACCCTCGAGGCGAGGGGGGCGATCTTTGTCGAAGAGAACGAGGAGGTCCCCGAGGGCTCGATCGTGATCTTCTCGGCGCACGGGGTGGCGCCCGAGGTGTACGAGCAGGCCAGGGCGCGGTCGCTCAAGGCGATCGACGCGACCTGCCCATTGGTCACGAAGGTGCACCAGGAGGCCAAGCGGTTCGCCGCGGACGGTTACGACATCCTGCTCATCGGCCACGACGGCCATGAGGAGGTCGAGGGCACGACCGGCGAGGCTCCCGCGCACATCCAGCTGGTCGACGGTCCCGACGGAGTGGACACGGTTACGGTGCGTGATCCGTCCAAGGTCGTCTGGCTCTCCCAGACGACGTTGTCCGTGGACGAGACGTTGGAGACCGTCGAGCGACTCCGACAGCGACTGCCGCTTCTCCAGTCGCCCCCCAGCGACGACATCTGCTATGCGACCCAGAACCGCCAGCACGTCGTCAAGGAGATCGCGCCGTCGTGCGACGTCGTGATCGTGGTCGGTTCGCGTAACTCGTCCAACTCTGTCCGCCTTGTCGAGGTCGCGCTCGACGCCGGGGCCCGCGCGGGCTACCTGGTCGACTACGCAGAAGAGATCCGGGACGAGTGGCTGGCGGGCGCCACCACGGTCGGCCTGACGTCGGGCGCCAGCGTGCCGGACGAGCTCGTCCTGCAGGTGCTCGATCACCTCAGCGAGCGCGGCTTTTCGGACGTCGCCGAGGTGACCACCGCACAGGAGCGCCTCACGTTCGCGCTGCCGCAGGAGCTCAAACGCGACATACGCGCCGCTGCGCAGGCGCGCGCGGAGGAGGCCGCGACTCTCGCCGCAAGCGTCGGCAAGCCCGACTGACGTCGCGCGAGCGCCGCGACGGCGGCCCTCGTCGCGCGCTTTCATCGAGGTTAGGTCTCGACGAGTTCGGGGGCCTGCGGGCGCCGCGGTGCCATCTCCACCTGTGCGGGCGCGACGAGCTCGTCGTCGGACACGCCCAACTCGGCGAGCCTGCGGGCACTGACCAGAACCCTCGCCTCCAGCGAGCCAACCGCCTTGTTGTACGCGGTCACCGCTCCGCTGAGCGCCCCGCCCAGCTTCGCTACGTGTTCACCCATTGTGGACAGTCGGGCGTACAGCTCGCGCGCAAGCCGGTGCACGGCGGCCGCGTTGCTGGCTAGCGCCTCCTGCCGCCAGGCGTAGGCGACCGTGCGCAGCAGCGCGATCAAGGTGGCCGGAGTCGCCAGCACGACGTTGCGCGCGAACGCGTGCTCGAGCAGGGTCGCGTCGCGCTGGAGCGCCGCGTCGAGAAACGGGTCGGCGGGCATGAACAGCACCACGAACTCGGGTGTCTGCTCGAACGCCGCCCAGTAGCCCTTCGCCGCCAGCGCGTCCACGTGCGCGCGGAGGTGCCGCGCGTGTGCGTCCAGAAGACGGTCGCGCCCATGCTCGTCGCGGGCCTCCATCGCGGCGAGGTACGCCTCGAACGGAGCCTTGGCGTCGACGACCACCGAGCGTCCACCGTGGAGCTTCACCAGCAGATCTGGGCGCACGCCCTGCTCGTCGGTCGCCGCGCTGACCTGCTCGGCGAAGTCGCAGTGTTCGACCATGCCGGCCGCCTCGACGATCCGGCGCAGCTGGTGCTCGCCCCACCGACCGCGGATCTGCGGGGCGCGCAGCGCCGCGACGAGCTGCCTGGTCTCGGAGCGCAGCTCCGCCGAGACCGTGCCCATCGACCGCACCTGCTCGCGCAGCTCGGCGTACGCCTCGACCCGGTCGTGCTCGAGCTCGGCGACCCGGTGCTCGTACCGTCGGAGCGTGTCGTGCAGGGGCGCCACCGCGCGCGCCACCGCCTCCTGCGACTGCATGGTCGCCTCGTAGGACAGTGCGCGCAGGGACTGCTCGAGCCGGGCCTCGCCGTCGCGGGTGGCCCTGAGGGTCGCCCGAGACTCGGCCAGCTCGGCGGCGCCGCGGGCGCGGGCCGCGAGCCAGCCCAGGGCCGCCCCCGCGGTCACGCACACGACCACCACGGCCAGCGTCGAGAGATCCACACGGCGAGCATGCCAAGGGGCTACGACAGAATGGGCGAGACACGGCGCAGTACCGTCGTACCCATGAAGTTCTTCTGGGTGTTGGTTCTGGTCGTGATCGTCGTGGCCGGCTTCCTGTGGGTGCGTCGGCAGGCCGAGGCGCGCCGAGCGCGGGAGCTGGCGGATTCGCGGGCCGAGGCCCAGCGGTGGTACGAGCGCCTCGGTGGCCAGCTCATGAACCTGCACGGCGACGATCCCGCGGTGCGCCAGGCGCTGGCCGACGCCGGCGAGCGGTACAACGCCGCCGGTGGGCAGCTGCGGCAGGCGACGACGGCCCGGCAGTTCGCGCTGGCCCGCGAGACGGCGATCGAGGGGCTGACCTACGCCCGCGCCGCGCGGCTGGCGCTGGGCCTCGATCCCGGCCCGGACCTGCCCCCGCTGGCGGCGGCCCGCGGCGTTGGCGAGTTGACCAAGGAGCGCGAGGTCGAGGTGCAGGGCCAGCACTTCAAGGCCGGGCCGCAGCCGGGTGGGGACACGCCGTACTACTACCCGGGCGGGCGAGTCCAGGGCCGGCCGGTGCCGTCGGGCTGGTACTCGCAGCCGATCTGGCGGCCCGCGCTCGCCGGGGCGGCCGGTGCGATCGGCGGCCTGTTGATCTTCGACGCCCTGTTCTCGCCGGCGTTTGCCGACCCGGGGTACGGCTACGACGCCGGCTACCAGGAGGGCTTCCAAGACGGGGGCGCCGCCGACGGCGGTGACGGGGGCGGTGACGGCGGTGCCGGCGATGGCGGCGGTGACGGAGGCGGCGACTACGGCTCCGCGGACGCGTCCGGCGACTTCGGTGGCGGCGACTTCGGCGGGGGCGACTTCGGCGGCGGCGACTTCGGCGGCGGCTTCTAACGACGCGTGATCCTCACAAGTGCACGGGAGTTGCGCCCTCGGCCGCGCCGGAGGGCGCAACGTCCGTGTAGTTGCGAAAGAAAGAAAGACCGCTAGAGGTGGACGGTGACTTGCAGCCCGTCGCTGGTTATGAGCTTCAGGTCCGCAATGCGGCCGGCCGAGCGCAGGTCGGCCTCGGCCTCCGCGAGTCGGCGCAGTTGCTCCGGCGTCCCGCGCACCTCAACGAGTGGCACCTCGACCCGCATCGAGAGCCGCCGCTCGGACTTCGCGCGGCGCACCCGGCCGAGCGCCTCACCGATGAGCGAGAGCAGCCCGGCATCGCCCCCGTGGTCCAGCGAGTCGACGGCGGGCCACGACGAGCGGTGCACGGATCCAGCCGCGTCGGCGCGCCACGACCAGACCTCCTCCGTCGCGTACGGCAGGAAGGGCGCGAAGAGCCGCAGCTGTACGTCGAGCGCCGTCACCAGCGCCGCCCGTGCCGATGACGCGCCGGCTCCGGCCCCGTACGCCCGCTCCTTGACCAGCTCGATGTAGTCGTCGCAGAACGTCCAGAAGAACGCCTCGGTCGCGGTGAGTGCGGTCGTGTGGTCGTACTCCTCGAATGCGGAGGTCGCGGCGGCGACGACGCCGGACAGCGCCGCGAGCATGGCGCGGTCCAGGGCGGTGATCGCGGTCGAGGCGCCGGACGAATCGAGGCCGAGCACGAACCGGGACGCGTTGAGCAGCTTCGTCGCCAGTCGCCGGCCCACCCTGATCTGACCGGCGTCGAAGGCGAGGTCGGTGCCGGGTCGACCGCTCGCCGCCCAGTACCGCACCGCGTCCGAGCCGTACTGCTCGAACAGCTCCATTGGCGTGACGACCTTGCCGCGCGACTTGGACATCTTCTTGCGGTCCGGATCCAGGATCCAGCCGTTGATCACCGCGTCCCGCCAGGGCAGGGTCCCGTGCTCGAGATGCGAGCGAACGATCGAGGAGAACAGCCAGGTGCGGATGATCTCCGGTCCCTGCGGCCGCAGGTCCATGGGGAACACGCGGGCGAACAGGTCCGGGTCGCGTTCCCACCCGCCCGCGATCTGCGGCGTCAGCGATGACGTCGCCCAGGTGTCCATGACATCGGGATCGGCCGTGAATCCACCCGGCTTGTCCCGCTGATCGTCGGCGTACCCGTCGGGCGGCTCGGACGCCGGGTCGATCGGCAGCCGATCCTCCGCCGGCGTGAGCGGGTGCGCGTGGTCCGGCTCGCCTGCGTCGTCGAGCCGGTACCAGACGGGGATCGGCACGCCGAAGAACCGTTGCCGGCTCACGAGCCAGTCCCCGGTCAGCCCGCCGACCCAGTGCTCGTACCGATGCTGCATGTGCGCGGGCACCCAGTGCAGCTCGCGCCCTCGGGCGAGCAGCTCGTCGCGCAGGGCAGGGTCCCGGCCGCCGTTGCGCAGGTACCACTGCCGGGTGGCGACGATCTCGAGCGGCGCGTCGCCGTTCTCGTAGAACTTGACCGGGTGGGTAATTGGCTCGGGCTCGCCGATGAGAGCCCCGGCCGAGGCCAGCGCCTCCACCACCGCGCGCCGGGCCGCCGCGACGGCGAGCCCGGCCAGCGGGGCGTACGCCGAGGCCGGCACCCCCGCCGGCGGCTCGGCCACCAGCCGGCCGTCGCGCCCGATCACCACGCGCGTCTCCAGCCGCAGGTCGCGCCACCACGTGACGTCGGTGAGGTCCCCGAACGTGCAGACCATCGCGAGCCCGGTGCCCTTCGCCGGGTCGGCCAGCGGGTGCGCGTACACGGGCACCTCGACGCCGAACAGCGGTGTCCGCGCGGTGCCGCCGACCAGGGCCGCGTACCGCTCGTCGGACGGGTGGCACACCAGTGCGACACAGGCCGGCAGGAGCTCCGGCCGGCTCGTCTCGACGTCCAGGTCCCGCCCCGAAGGCCCGGAGAAGCGCAGCCGGTGGTACGCGCCGGGCCGCTCCCGATCCTCGAGCTCCGCCTGGGCGACCGCGGTCTGGAACGTGACGTCCCACAGGGTCGGGGCGTCCGCGGCGTACGCCTCGCCGCGCGCGAGGTTGCGCAGGAACGCCCGCTGCGACGTGGCCCGGGCCGCCTCCCCGATCGTGGTGTACGTCATCGACCAGTCGACCGAGAGGCCGAGCCTGCGCCAGAGCGCCTCGAACGCCTGCTCGTCCTCGGCGGTGAGCCGCTCGCACAGCTCGATGAAGTTCCGCCGGGAGATCGGTGTCCGCGGAGCGTCTCGGCGCGGCGGCGTCGAGGGCGGCTCGAACTCCGGGTCGTACGGCAGGGACGGGTCGCACCGCACGCCGTACACGTTCTGCACCCGTCGCTCGGTCGGCAGCCCGTTGTCGTCCCACCCCATCGGGTAGAAGACCTCTCGCCCGGACATCCGCCGGTACCGGGCATGGGTGTCGGTCTGCGTGTAGCCGTACACGCTGCCCATGTGCAGTGCACCGGATACGGTCGGCGGCGGGGTGTCGATCGCGTATACGTCCGCCCGGTCCTTGGACCGGTCGAACGCGTACGTGCCCTCCTCCTGCCAGCGGCGCGACCATTTCTCCTCGAGCCCGTCCAACGTCGGACGCTCGGGAAGGCCGGCGCGCCCGGTGCTCGCCGTATCCGTCATACGGCAAGGCTAGGCAGGCGCCCCGGCACCCGCGACCCGATTGCCGCCGGGCGTCCTGTCCGTCCGGCGTGTCCGGCACCGGCGGCAGGGTAGCCCCGTCGCGATCTAGACGAGAGAGTCCCGCCACTGCTGGTGCAGCGTCGCGTACCGCCCGCCGCCACGGATGAGCACCCCGGGCGGGCCATCCTCGACGGTCCTCCCGCGGTCGAGCACCAGCACCCGATCGGCGATCTCCACCGTGGAGAGGCGGTGCGCGATGACGATGGCGGTCCGTTCGGCGAGGATCGTTCGCAGCGCCCGCTGGACGAGCCGTTCGCTGGGAATGTCCAGCGACGACGTCGCCTCGTCGAGGATCAGCACCGCGGGGTCGGCCAGGAAGGCGCGAGCGAACGCGACGAGCTGACGCTGACCGGCCGACAGCCGGCCGCCGCGCTTGCGCACCTCGGTGTCGTACCCGTCGGGCAGCGCCGCAATGAACTCGTGTGCCCCGATCGCCCGCGCGGCGTCCTCGATGTCGGCGTAACTCGCACCGGGCCGACCGAACGCGATGTTCTCCCTGACCGTCCCGGAGAACAGGTAGTTCTCTTGGGTCACCATCACCACCGCTCGGCGCAGCTCGGCATCGGCGACCTCCCGCAGGTCAACCCCGTCGAGCGCCACCACGCCGTCGAGCGGGTCGTAGAACCGCGCCACCAGCTTCGCGATCGTCGACTTGCCGGCGCCGGTCGCGCCCACCAGCGCGACCGTCTGCCCGGCCGGCACGTGCAGCGTCAGGTCCGGCAGGATGACCTGGTCCATCCGGTACGCGAACGTGACGCCATCGAAGTCCAGCTCGCCTCGGACGCGGCCACCGTCGCGGGCAAGCGGTGTCGGCCGCTCCGGCTCCGGCACCGACGGCCGCTCATCGAGTACGCCTGCGAGCTTCTCCAGCGCGGCGGTTGCCGACTGCAGCGAGTTGTAGAACTGGCTCAGCTCCTGCATCGGCTCGAAGAACCGGCGCAGATACAGCAGGAACGCGGCGAGCACGCCGATCTCGGTATGCCCGTTCAGCACGCGGTAGCCGCCGTACGTCAGCACGACCGCGATCGTCACGTTGCCGATCAGCTTGATGGCGGGGGAGTACGTCGCGATCAGCCGCCACGCGGTCAGGTTGGCCCGCCGGTAGTCGTCGTTGACGGCTTCGAAGATCTCCTGGTTGCGTGGCTCCCGCCGGAACACCTGCACCGCACGGATCCCGCCGAGCGACTCAACAAAGTGGACGATGACGAGTGCGACCGCCTCGCGGGTGCGCCGGTACGCCAGGGCCGACGCGCGAGCGAACCAGCGGGACAGCCACAGCAGGAACGGGAAGGACAGCAATGTGACGACTGCTAGCGGCGGGTCGAGCCACAGCAGGATGCCGGCCACCGATACGACCGATACGCCGGACAGCACGAGGTCGTCGATGCCACCGTCGACGAGCTCGGCGATGGAGTCCATGTCGCTGGTCAGGCGGGACACCACCCGCCCCGACGTGTATCGCTCGTGGAAACCGATCGAGAGCCGCTGAAAGTGGTCGTACACGCGGCGGCGCAGGTCAATGAGGACGGCCTGACCGATCCGGCCGGAGAGCGTCAGGAATCCTCGCTGGCCGGCGTACTCCGCCGCCGCGGCGAGGCCGAACGCGATGCCGACAACCATGAGGGTGGACGCGTCGCCATGGTCGCGCAGCGGAGGGATGCCGGCGTCGATGCCGAGCATGACCAGGTACGGACCGGCCATGCCGGCGGCGTTCTGCAGCAACAGCAGCACGACCATGAAGCCGAGCAGGCGGCGATGTGGGCGTACCAGTGAGGCGAGCAGCGCTCGGCTGCGGGCCCGCAGCCGAACGACGGCGCGCTCGTCGGGCGCCTCGGCGGCGGTCCGCTCGGCGTCCTCGTCCGGTGCCTGACCGCGCCAGGCCTTGACGTCGATGCTCATCGCGTCGCCGGCTCCTCGGCGGCGGCCGATAGGACCGCCCGGTACGCGGGCACGGTGTCGAGCAGCTCGGAGTGCGTGCCGGTCGCGGCGATCCGGCCGTCCTCGAGCAGGGCGACCCGGTCGGCGAGGGACACAGTGGACGGTCGGTGTACGACGAGCAGGGCGGTCGTGCCGCGCAGAACCCGGGCGAGGGCCGCCTCGACGAGCGCCTCGGTGTGGACGTCCAACGCCGAGAGCGGGTCGTCGAGCACGAGCACCCTCGGCCGGGCGAGCACGGCCCGGGCCAGGGCGAGGCGCTGCCGCTGTCCACCGGAGAGCGACAGCCCCTGTTCGCCGACCCGGGTCTCGAGGCCCCACGGCAGCTCGTACGCGAAGTCCGCCTGGGCGACCGCGAGTGCCGAGCGGATCTCGGCGTCGGACGCGTCGACCCGGCCGAGGGTGAGGTTCTCACGTACCGACATCGAGAACAGCGTCGGCTCCTCGAACGCCACGCCGACGAGCCCGCGCAGCGACGCCAACCGGATGTCCCGGACGTCTCGGCCGTCGAGGCTGACCCGCCCAGCGGTCACGTCGTAGAGACGCGGCACGAGCGCGGTCAGCGTCGTCTTGCCGCTGCCGGTCGCACCGACCAGCGCGAGCGTCTCGCCGGGTCGTATCTCGAGGTCGACGCCGCGCAGCACGGGCGCGTCGCTGCCCGGATAGCCGAACTCGACTCCCTCGAACCGCACGTGCCCATCCAGGTCACGCACCTGGACCGCACCGGGCCGGTCCACGATGGACGATGGCGTGTCGAACACCTCGAAGATCCGGTCGGCGGCGGTCATCGCCTCCTGGCCCGTGGCGATGATCCAGCCGAGCGCATCGATCGGCCACACCAGCATCAACTGCAGCGAGACGAACGCGACGAGCGCACCGATGGTCAGGTCGCCACGAGCCACGGCGGCCGAGCCGGCGACGAGCACGACCCCGAGCGTCAGGTTGGGAACCAGGTCGAACTCGGCCCAGGTCCGGGCGAGCAGGCGTGTCTTGCCGACGGCGGTGTCGTGCACGAGCCGGGCCCGGGCGCCGAACCGCTCCGACATGTGGCCACGCCGGCCGAAGGACTTGATCGTGCGCACTCCCTGCGCCGACTCCTCGATCAGGGTCGTCAGGTCCCCCTGCTGGTCTTGCAGCCGCCGGGACGCTCGGATGTACGCACGGGTGAACCGACGGCTGAGGTAGAACAGCGGCACCGCGCTGGCGGCGACCACGATCCCGAGCGGCCAGTCCATGTGCAGCAGCAGCGCGACGACGGTGGCGTACGTCGCGACATTCACCACGAGGAAGATCAGGCCGAACGACAGGAAGCGGCGGATGACACCGAGGTCGCTCGTGGCCCGCGACAGCAGTTGGCCGGACTGCCAGCGGTCGTGGAACGCGATCGGCAGGCGCTGCAGGTGCGCGTACAGGTCCGCGCGGATCCGCGTCTCGATGCCGAGCGCCGTGCTGGACTGCACCCATCGCCTGATGAAGATCAGTAAGGCCTCGACGATCCCGAGCAGGAGGGCGAGGGCTCCGAGTATGAGCAGGCCGTCCGGGTCGCGGCGGGCGATCGGTCCGTCGACCACCCGCCGAATCACCAGCGGGACGGCGATCCCGGCGGCGGTCGCCGCAGCGGCGGAGATGAGCAGGCCGGTCATCTTCGCGGCGTACGGTCGAACGTAGTGCCGCAAACGCCACAGGTTGTGCCAGGGGAGCCGCGACGTCGTCTGCGGGGAGTCAGCGTCACGGCGCACACAGCGACGTTAGCGGTCGGTCTGACGTTTTACGACTCGGTTTCTGTCAGACGCCGTTCATGACCGAGAAGCCACTTCTTCACGGCGAGGCCCCAGCGGTAGCCGCCGAGCCCGCCATCGTTGCGGATCACGCGGTGGCATGGGACGTACAGTGCGATGGCGTTGCGCGCACAAGCGCTGGCCGCGGCCCGGATCGCCCTCGGCCGTCCGGCGAGCGTGGCGAACTCGGTGTAGGTCACCGGGTGCCCCGGCTTCACCCGGCGCAGCGCCTCCCACGCCTGCGCCAGAAACGCGCCGTCCGTGCGCTGCTCGATCGGCACGTCGTCGAGCGCCGTGGGGTCACCGTCCAGGTACGCCAGCGTCGACGCGGTGATGGGCCCGAGGTCGGGTCGCGGCCGTGGGTCATCGCGCAGGGTCGGGTGTACGAGGGGGAGCAACTCATCGACGTCGGCGGTGAAGCCGGCCGCGCGGACCGCGCCATCGTGCTCGAGGATCGTCAGTGGACCGACGGGCGTCGTCATCGTCGTGCTGTTCATGCGTGCCTCCAGAGTCGTATCAGGGCGTACGAGCGCCAGGGGCGCCAGCGCTCGGAGTGGTAGCCGAGCGTTCGCGCGTCATGCGGCAGGCCGAGCGCGGCCGCCCCACGCCGTACGCCAACGTCCGTCGCGAGGAAGATGTCGGGGTCGCCGAGCGCGCGCAGCGCGACGTACCCCGCCGTCCATGCGCCGACGCCGGGCAGCGAGGTGAGCCGCTGCTCTGCCTCCGCCCGGTCGGCACCCGGGTCCAAGGCGAGCTCGCCGGATGCGATAGCCTCCGCCAGCACCCGGATCGTGCCGCGGCGCGCGGCCGGCATCGCAAACGCGTCGTCCGGCAGGTCGAGCACCCGCTCGGCCGAAGGAAACGCGACGAGCCCGCCGCCGCCCCCCAACATCCCGTCGATCATGGACTTGTTGTCGTGGTTCGATCTCTCTTCCACGACAACTTCTCCATGATCGGCGATGGAGCGCATGATCGGCGAGATAGGTGGCGTGGGCGGCATCGCCAGCATGGGCGGCGATGCAGGTGGCGGCCCGGGCTGCGGAGCGGCGGCGGCGACGAGCTTGGCGAGCACCCTCCGGGCGCCGGCGACCGAGATCTGCTGGCCGACGATCGCGCGTACCGCAATCTCGAAGCCGTCGACCGCGCGCGGCGCGCGTACCCCCGGCTCCTTCGCGACCGCGGCCGCGAGCGCCGGATCTTCGGTGAGCGTCGCGTCGATCGCGACCGGATCCGCGTCGAGGTCGAGCAGCCGGCGGCACCGCGCGACGGCTGGGGCGAGATCGCGCACGTCCGACAGGCGCAGGCGCGCGGCGACGTACTCGGGCGTCGGGGTGAGCGCCACCGTTCCGGTGCCGTGCGGAAGGCTTAGGGCCCGGCGGTACTCGTCGGCGGTGACCTCCTCGACGCCCCAGATGGCCCGGTGCCGGAGGAATTCGATCAGAGACTCGGCGTGCAGCGGCGGCCGGTACGCGAGCCGGAGCGCGATCGTGCCGGTGCTCACCTCCGAGCCGCGACGCTTACGAGCGGCCTCGCGCAGTTCGGACGGCGCGACCGCGTACACCTCTCTGATCGTGTCGTTGAACTGGCGGACGCTGCCGAACCCCGCGGCGAACGCGATCTCGGCGAGGCCGAGGTCCGTCGTCTCGATCAGGATGCGCGCGGTCTGCGCGCGCTGTGCGCGGGCCAGCGCGAGCGGTCCGGCGCCGAGCTCGGCGGTGAGCATCCGATGGAGGTGGCGCTCGGTGTAGCCGAGGCGGGCGGCTAGTCCCGGCACGCCGTCGCGGTCAACGACGCCGTCGCCGATCAGGCGCATGGCACGGCCGACGACATCGGCGCGGATGTCCCAGTCGGGGGAGCCGGGCGAAGCGTCCGGCCGGCACCGGCGGCAGGCGCGGAACCCGGCGCGCTGCGCGGCCGCCGCGGAGGAGTAGAAGCGGACGTTCTCGCGCTTCGGCGTGACCGCCGGGCAGGACGGCCGGCAGTAAATGCCGGTCGACGTCACGGCGGTGTAGAACCAGCCGTCGAACCGCGGGTCCCGGCTGTCGACCGCCCGGTAGCAGCGCTCGAAATCCAGCTCCCTGCTGTCTGTCATGCCTCGATCCTGCCGCGTCCGACGCCCAATGGCTCGCGGAAATCGGACATGACCCTGCAGGGGCGGCGGAGCGGAGCGGCGCGGCGGCTCGGAGCGCCGCGGCGGCTCGCGGTACGGCCTAGGTCGCGGTGAGCGCGACGGAACCTGCAGTCGGGCTTCAGGTTCGGGGGCACTCGCTGCGATCTTCTCACGATCTCGCGTGCGTGAACGACGCCCCGGCGAGGCCTGAGCGCCGCGTAGACTGGCCGCCCGTGAGTCTCACCATCGGCATCGTCGGTCTGCCGAACGTCGGTAAGAGCACGCTCTTCAACGCGCTAACGAAGAAGGATGTCGTCGCCGCGAATTACCCGTTCGCGACAATCGACCCGAATATCGGCGTGGTGGGACTCCCGGGTCCACGGCTCGGCAGGCTCGCGGACATCTTCGATTCCCAGAAGATCATCCCCGCCACAGTGTTGTTCGTTGACATCGCCGGGCTTGTGCGCGGCGCGTCCAAGGGGCAGGGGCGCGGCAACGCGTTCCTCGCGAACATCCGAGAGGCGAACGCGATCTGCCAGGTCGTCCGCGCGTTCTCCGACCCGAACGTCGTGCACGTCGACGGCAAGATCTCACCGGCCGATGACATCGAGACGATCAATACCGAGCTGATCCTCGCCGACCTCCAGACGATCGACAAGGCGCTGCCGCGGCTGGAGAAGGAGGCGAAGGTCCGCAAGGATCGGGCCGGCATCGCGGCCGCGGCCGCCGCGGCGGGCAAGCTCCTCAACGAAGGCACGACGCTGTACGCCGGCGCCGAGGCGGCCGGCATCGACCCCGCAGACTTGCGTGAGCTCCACCTGCTGACCGCCAAGCCGTTCCTCTACGTGTTCAATGTGGACGAGGAGGAACTGGCGAACGCCGATTTCCTCGCGGAACTGGGTGCTCTCGTTGCGCCAGCTGAGGCGATCTTCATGGACGCCAAGGTGGAGTCGGAGCTGATCGAGCTGCCCGACGACGAGGCCGCCGAGCTGCTCCAGGCCATCGGGCAGCCCGAACCGGGTCTGCACCAGTTGATCCG